>SYMW01000221.1 GCA_005805305.1 Verrucomicrobiales bacterium | reverse complement strand
GTGAACGGTTGTTTGCCCGGAACGCCCACAAGCGCACAGACCTCTGACTTTGATCGGAAATCGTCAATGAAGGCTATGAAAAGCCAGGTAAAGCCCCAGAGCGAAGCCCTCCTTCCGCCGCGCCTAGCGGCTTCGTTCAACTAAAGGCTTTATCGAAGAAAAACTATCTCTTCAAACTGAGATATCTTCAAAAGGAGGCGAAGAAGTTGAACTATGATTACTTCATCTGGCTGGACGCCGATACTTGGTTCGTCCGCAATCCTGGGGATCCCCTGCGCGTGCTGCACGGTTCACCCGTGCATTCGAGCCTGGAGAGCGACGTGTGCAACCCGGAAAACAAGCGTGAGGACTGGTGGGACTGTTCTTTGAAGAATTTCGCGACGTTGATGCGTTTCAAGGGAGTGCGCAGCAAAGAAATCTTCATCGTCAATGCCGGATTCTGGGTGGTTCATCACGACGTGATCGACACTTTCTGCAACCTGGCGATGGATTTCTGGCGATTTTGCAAGAAGGCGGGTTATACGTTCACCGAAGAGGCGCCCCTCGCCTATGCGACGCACATGCTGTGCGGCAACCCCTACTTGCACACCTTGCGCGAGACCTCCGATCTTTGGGCCTCGGACTGGACGGGCCATTACAACAACCGCTTCCCCGATGGAAAACCCTGGCCGTTCATCGATTATCTGACCTTGAGAACGTTCGACGTGAATCCGGCGATCGTTCACGCGATGCGCTGCAAAGGAGCGCTCCTGGCGAAGGCCGTCGGCAAACCCTTGCCACCCCCAGGTCCAAGCACGGCTTGAAGAGGCTCGGAGATCAGAAAGGAAGGGGGAATCCGTTGCCAACAAATCGCTTTCCATTTCCTTGAAATCCTCACTGCAACCAGCTCTTTCGCCCCATCCGATGGGGAGAAGTCACGTGGAAAGGGCGTTGCTTTGAGGGAAACGAACACTCAATTCTTTATCACAAATTGCCTCAGAAATTCTGAGGTCTAAGTCTTTTTCACAAATGACCCCAGACATTCTCAGCCCTGAGACTTTGAACCTCTGCACTTAAGTGGGCACAAGAAGTCCCTGACACATATCAAACACCGGAATGCCTCCGCCGAATAGGGAAGCTTCGTATGAAAATGAGCTGATCCCGGAGCTCAAAATGAGCGTGGCTTTGGAGATCGCCAGAAAATCCAAGAACATCGTCTCCCAGATGCCTTGATTTCCCCAGTTCAAGACCCGCACCGGAACCTGGCTTGAACATCGCCGAATAAATTCCCCGCGCGCCTCCTCGGAATCCGAAAACACTATCATTCGATCGAATTCGATCTCCCGGGTAATCTCCAAGGCTTTTTGAACCATCTCGTCGAGATCCCACTCAGGCACGCAGAATGCCGTCCGAACTTGGGTCCGCAGGTGGATACACAGCCATCTGCCATCCAATAGATCGCCATGCTCTTCCAAGATTCGCTTGAAATGGCCCTGAGGCGAAAAGTAACGCTGATAGAGTTCGACCTTCTTCGCCGGCCTGATGGGGAAGTTCAAACTCGTTAGAACCACCAACGCCTCCACGCCGGAGAGGTGCTGCTCGGTGAACGGCCCATGGTGCTGAAAGACCGCGCAAGGATGCGCCACTTCATCCAGAATTCTCAATCCCTGATGCCAGTACTCCGTACCCTCCTCGTAGAGCAATCGAACGGTCTGCCCGCGATCATCATAAGGAGGGAGTTCGGGTATGGGTTCGAACAGAGATTCAAAATCACAGGATCGAGATCCGGTCACTTCATCCTCAAACACCAGGGTGCAACCAAGCGGTGAATCGCGTCTCCACAGATGGGCTGCTTGAAGCCCCTGTTCCTGGGCGGCGTGAATGGCCGAAACCATGACACGAATCGAGTTCCCAAAACCGCAGCGCGGGCAAGCCACCAACCACTTAGCCCTGTTTGAACCGTCTTCGTGAGCGCTCATACTCGTTGCTTGTAAGTTCCGATTGTTGCACAAAGGCAGGAGGCGCCTGCCCAGCGCCACTCACACGATCAAATTCGCAGGCACCACGATAGCAGCGCCTCCTACCACAATCTAGCAAGCATGCGTCACACCAAATTTTCACTCTTTTTCAGGTGTTCCAATCCCGAACCGGAACACCGATCATGGACGCCCACCAGGCGCCGCGAGAACAGAAATCTTCCATCTGGCGCGCCGGCTCTGTAACATCCAAAGCAAATTCTAATAAGAGGAAATTAATCAGTATGTTCGGAGACATAAGAAACGCACAAGGAGAGCGCATCGATTATACGTTTCAAGCGGGGAAATCCGGCGCCAAAAGGCTCCTGGTCATCGGCCATGGAGTGACGGGCAATAAGGACAGGCCATTCATCGTGGCCCTCGCGACGTCACTCGCCGCGGCTGGGATCGCGACGTTTCGTTTTTCGTTCTCCGGCAATGGAGCCTCGGAAGGGCGGTTTGTCGACTCCATCATCTCAAAAGAAGTGGCTGACCTCGGCTCCGTGCTTGACGCCCTTCGAGATTACGAAGTGGGATACGCCGGACACAGCATGGGTGGCGCCGTGGGAGTGCTTCGAGCCAGCCAAGACTCCCGGATCCGATTCCTTATTTCGCTCGCCGGCATGGTCCACACGCGTGCCTTCGCCCAGCGCGAATTCGGCGCCGTGGAACCCGGTCAAGGTTTCATGTGGGACGATCCGCAATGTCCGCTCTCCAAAAAGTATATGGACGATGCGTCCACGATTGATACCGTGGTTTCAAAAGCTGGCTTGATCAAAGTCCCTTGGTTCTTGATACACGGAACAGAGGATGACGTCGTGCCGATTCAGGACTCGAATGACATCGTCGCCGCTGCTGGCCCGAACGCCTCCTTTCTGGAGCTGCAAGGTTGCAATCACGTGTTCTCAGGCGAACCGCACACCGAAGCCATGATTGATGCGGTGCGGAAATGGCTCCTGGCGCAAGGCTGGTAGCCGCGATCGGGAAGAAAACGGGAAACCCCGGGATCAGTCGCCGCTCCTTGTCCAAAAAAGACGAATCGGCCAAGCCGAAGATTCCGCGAACGTGGTGAGCCAAACAGGCCGACGAATGAATTCGATGCGAGCCAATGGTGACGCCTGACCTCCAGTGCATTATACCCGAGGAACCTGACGGGATGCGCTCGGACAAACTCGCGTTGCCAACAAATCGTTTTCCATTTCCTTGAACCTTAAAACGGCTGGTGCCCCTGGCGAATCTTCGCAAGATCCTGGCGATACAATTCTTCCGAATCACTCACCAGATCCATAAAGGATACGCCTCGATCTTCGTCAAATCTTTCTCATCCAGGCTTTAGCAAATCTCCACGAGGTTCAACTGCCGTCTTAAGGTTGAAATCCTCACTGCTACCAGCTCCCTCGCCCCATCCGATGGGGAGAGGGCGTTGTTTTGCGGGAAACGAACACTCAATTCTTTTTCACAACTTGCCTCAGAGATTCTGAGGTCTGACATCACGGCAGCTCCTGAATGCGAATGTTTCTGAACCGAACTTCCATCACATTCGTCCGGTTGCCGACCCCGTGAACCTGTAAGCCAACGAAGCCCGAACGAGTAACCGCGTCCTTCAATCCCACCGCGGGCACTCCGTTTATCGACGTTTTGATCATTCCCGCAGTGGCTTCGATCCGAAACTGATTCCAGTCGTTCGACCTGTAAGTCGCTCGAGCTGCTTCATTGGTCTTGAGATTGCCCAGCCAGCCTCGGCGGCCTTCCTCAAAAACGCCGCCACTCCAGGCGCGCTCCGAAGGGTCTATTTCTATTTGGTACCCGTGCACGCGCCCCGCCGGGATGCGGATCACCTTGCCGTTGTGATCGAACTCCGTCGGGACATCAAAGGCATGGCTTCGTATTTGAACCCCTGAGTTCAATCCGGAAACGGTCTTAAAATCCAGTTCCAGGACAAAGTTCGTGTAGTCACGGGTCGTGCATAAGAACGAATTCCCAGTGCCCGGGACCGACGAACCGACTATCTCCCCGTGAGCAACACTAAACTTTGCCTTGCCCCCTCGCTGCACCCAGCCATTAAGGGTCTTCCCATCGAAAAGGGGATTCCATTCGGCAGTCGATGCGGCTTGAGCGGAGCTAAGGAACCACGCCGCCAAGGCTATGAGGGGACTGAAGATCAACAGGAATCGAATCATGATGCCCGTGATACTGAGGGAATCCGTGTCGACAGGCGACACGAAAAAAAAAGGTTCTGGGACGCCATCGGCTGGCGCGCCCAGAACCCGCTGTGACAAACCCGGGAATCGAGGGTCAGGGACCCGTGTACCGGCCAAATGCTAGAACCCGACGTTCAACCGGAAGTATCTTTGTTGATCCGAAACAGGCGCGCTGAA
This sequence comes from Verrucomicrobiales bacterium, assembly GCA_005805305.1. Taxonomy (GTDB): domain Bacteria; phylum Verrucomicrobiota; class Verrucomicrobiia; order Limisphaerales; family F1-80-MAGS106; genus F1-80-MAGS106. The sequence continues at coordinate 32,692 of SYMW01000221.1, read as the reverse complement.
ACCGCTGCTGGCACCGTCGACGTTTGTCCATGGCCCAGTGACCGCGGGCGCGCTCTGAAGCACCGCGCCAGCGCCCCAGGTGAGGACGATATTGCCGCCTTGCCGAGCAAACGCAATCTTTGGCAACGCCGCACCAGAGCCGTAGATGCCCAAGTCATCAATGGCCCACCACCAACTGCCTGTGCCAGCTTGGACAAAGCGGAATTGCACCGCCGCTTGATTGGCGGCAGCCGGAAGGCTGAACCTCTCGTAACGCCGTGATTCGGTTTTGTCATCGTCGATGCGTCCACTGATGAACGGCCCGAGGGCAGAAATGGGACTTGCCAAAATGAAGTCCGCATACTTGCCGGCCGCGACCCGTGATCCAGTTGCCGGATCTATCGACTTGGCAATATCCCCAGCGGTGGTGTTCAAAGTCGCCACTGGATCAATCACTCCGGCGACGCGAACAACGTCCGTGTTGCTGGGTTTGTCGTTCACCAAATAGCTTAACGGAAGCCAGGTCGCGCGTCCGTCAACCGTGTATTCCAAAACTCCGATGCTATCCTGGTTCTGCACATAATTGCTCTTGAACGCGATTGAGACGTCGCTCCGGCCTCGCAGATCGTAAACCGGACTCAAGGCTACCTGAATCTGATTCCCACCTCGGTTATCGGACTCGCTGTACAAACTCTTCCCCGAGACCACGCTCGGGAAATCCGCCCTCCCACCGCCAAGAGCGGTCAATGTGGAGAAAGGCACGACGATCCAGTCCTTGTAACTATCCGATTTGGGATTCGCGGGATCCAGCCCGGCGGTGACCGTGTCCGTTTGGTTGGATAATGTCCAACCCGCGGGCACTCCGAAGTCGGATGTCGATTCAAAATCCTCAAAATAGATCGGCGCGCCCAATGCCGCGACCGTGAAGGAAACAGGTGTTGAGAATCGCGATGTCACTCCGTTCTTGTCCTTATACTGCATGGCAACATGATACGTTTGCCCCGGGAACAGGCGTTCGGCGGAAGCCGAAATCGCCGTGGCGCCCGCGCTGTTGGTCACCACCACGAGCACCGCGCTAAAGCCGTTGGTGGGATTGATATCGGCCGCCGCCGAAATCTGAAGGATCGTTTGCGCATTCGCATCGGCCGGAAGAATCCCGGAGAACGCGGACCCCGTGAATGTCAGATTCTTATCCAGAAACGACAGGGACGCAGGCAAACTGATTGTCGGCGCGTCAGGCTCGGTCTTGGCAGGCGTCGACGGCGCGATGCTATACAGGCCGACATCATCAATGCCCCAAAACCAACTATCGGTACCGGCCTGCACGAAACGAAGGCGCACTTTGGCCTGATTGTCCGCAGCCGTGAGCCGGAAACGCTCTATGCGCTTGGACTCGTTGTCGTTGTCATTCAAACGTCCGCTAATAAAAGCGCCCAGCGACGCCAGCGGTTTGGCCAGGATAAAATCACCGTACGACCCAGCCGCGACCCGTTCGCTCGTGGCTGAGTCGATCACCTTGGCGATGTCCCCGGCCGTAGTGGTCAAAGTTTTCGCCGCGTCGATCGAACCGTCAGCCCCGATGGAGATGTCCGGCGTGTCGATCATGTAGATTACTGGCAACCATGTAACGCCTCCGTCCACGCTATATTCCACGCCTCCGAAGCTGTCCTGATTCTGCTTGTAATTGCTTTTGTAAGAAAGCCAGATGTTGTTCTTCCCGGCGAGATTTAAGTCGGGAGTGGTGATGATCTGAATCTGATTCCCCGTGCGCCCGTCTGAAACCGCATAGAGGCTCTTCCCATTCACCACGGTGGTATTGTTCACTCTATCCCCGCCAAATGTCGTCAGAACGTCGAAAGGAACCACCGTCCAATTCAAGTAGTTGTCCGAGCGAAAATCGGCCGGATCAAAGGCGCCGGTTTCACCATCGGTCTGATGCGTCGCCGTCCATCCGGTTGGCACTTCCCCAGGAGCTGTGGATTCAAAAGTCTCCGAGAACAATGGCGACGGAAAAGTGCCTGTCACTTTGAACGCGACGGGCTCTGAAAAATCGCTGCCCGCGCCGCTCGCATCTTTGTATTGGACCGAGACGTAATAGGTCTGCCCGGGAACTACACGGCCCAACAGCACACTGAGGGAGGTCAGATTTTTGCTGGATGAGTAGGTCTCGGAAACGTTGGCAAGACCTTTATCGACGCCAAACGCGGGGGAATCCGAGATTTGCCAAACACTTAGGCCGTGCGTCTGGCCAGGCGTGGCGGGAACAAATGCCGATCCGGTGAAAGTGGTGGCATCGAAAAAACTGACTTCGGCTGGGACCTTGACCGTGGGCCGGCCAGCCTTAGTCTGAACAATGGAATAGAGCCCGAAATTGTCGACCCCAAAGTACCAGCTACCCGTGCCGGCTTGGGCGAATCGAATCCGCACTTTCGACTGGTTGTCGGCCTTGTCCAGCTTGAAGAGCTCGATGCGCTTGGACTCGACGGAATCGTCGTTGACCCGCGCGCTGATGAACGATCCCAGGGTGGACCAGCGATTTGAGCTCACACCGATAAACGCGCCGTAGCGGCGTCCCACATCCTCGCCCGTGACGGGGTCGATCAAGGCCGCCGTGTCGGCGTTGATCGCGTTAAGCGTCTCGTAGCCGTCCACGCTGCCGTCCGCAGCGCGCTTGATGTCGGGCCCATCAATCATGTAAATGATCGGCAACCATGTGTTGCCTTGGTCGACGGAGTACTCCACCGAGCCAATGCTATCCTGGTTTTGTTCGTACATGCTGTGGAAGGACAAAAAGATGCTGCTCTTGCCGGTGAGATCGAAATCGGGCGAAAACAGATATTGCACCTGACTGCCTCCTCTAACGTCTGATTCGGCATAAATGAACCTGCCTTCCATGATGTTGGTGACGAGCACGCCGTTCACGAACTGGCTTGGAGCGATGGACAATCGCCTCGGCCCTTCCCAGGCATTCGAGAGCACCCGCTCTTTGGAAATCACCACCCAATTCTTGTAGGAATCTGATTTTGGATCGTCGAGATCCTCACCTGGAGTCACTTCATCGGTAAAGTTCACGACCGACCATCCGGGAGGCAGCTTGCCTTCTTCCACGGAATCGAATGTCTCCAAGTGGATTGGCACCGGCAGGGTGATCTGCACCTGCCCTAGGAGCGCGGCCGCTGGTGTTAACAAAGCCCAGGCGGCTAGTATCAGTTGAGGTTTGAGTTTCATGCTTGTTTAGGATTATGTTTCGATGTTTCTGAATCTAGGGTTGGAAATCTGTTTGGGGCGCCTGAGACGTGACAACTCAGCGAAAAAGACAGGGCTGCGCTGCCGCTCAGCCTGGATGGCACAGCACGACGAGTCATTTCGCTTCCTCTCGTTTCTCTCACGAGCCCGTGGCAGGTGAAAACTCGGTAAATCTTCAATTGGGCTCAACAGAATCACCTCCGCGCGGCCCCTCAACCCTGCCGAGTAGTGCATAGTCACGGCTTAGAAGCGATCATCCAGAACTTCGCGTGGCTGAAAGGGGAGATCCGCCACCGACGCGAATCCTGAGAGCGGTAGGTAGCGGCAACTCAACCTCGGAGCTTTGCCTAAATGAACGGCAAATCGATTAAGCAGATGGCGTTTCATTTCGTCCGGCGCCGAAGTTCGAGCGCTTCCTGGGCAGCCACATTTCCATTGTTGGCTTGCTCTTCCAACGCTTTGTTGGCAGACAGCATGGAACGTGTGACAAACTCTCTCTGCTCCGCGGTCAAATCCGACCGTCCAGAAAGGCTCTGCAGAATAAAAAGAGCCCGTCCATAATTTTTGCTGGTCAACGCGATCACCGCGTCATCAACCAGGGAACGAATCTGAGGATCGATTTTCGGCTCATCAGCCTTTGGCTTGAACGCGCCTTCAAGTGTCGCCGGGGCTTGTTCCACGGCCAACGGCGCCGGAGGTGTCTCTTCCTTGCGGCATCCTGTCACGCCGAAGGACGCGCACAGAAAAACAAAAAAAACTGCGTGCTTTCGAAAGCCTCTCATACTTGGACTCAACCGCCTTGCCGATGCGAAGGATCGATCAAAAACGCGGTTGCTCGAGCGGTTCTTCTCCAGTGTAGTACCGATAGTCCACCCCTTTGTAATCCTTGAATTTCAATCCAGACACGTTCCCAGGCACCCACAAAGTATTGCACACCTTGCTGTGCCGCCACCATTCCCATTCAAATCTGTAACCGTTATATAAAGATACACCCAGCCCACCCCTGCCTGGAGGAGTGCCGATCCATTGCGTCAACACTTGCGTGGCGCCAGGAAATCCACCGATGCTGTCCTCGGGTCCTTCCATCTTCTGCTCAGCCGCGTCCTGGCAGAAAATAGTGGTCTGCGGACTCTGGTAACTGCTCACCTTCAATGGACCAGTCGTCCCCATGGTTTTGGTATTATAGGGCTTGAGCAAGTATTGGTGCATCCCATAGGTTGAGTCCTTCCAAAACGACTTCGCGTAATACCGGTTGTCGTCATGCCATTCATCCACGGTTTTCGCACTGGGACAACCGAACACTTCCTTGGCACCGCTATAATAGCTCCAGTAGCCGATCGCCCAATAAGCCAGACTGTGGTTGGCGGGAAGGATCGCGGTAGACCTCGGATTCAATGTCCACTGCCCATCGTTCGGAAGATCCCCGGGCCCAACATGGAAGTAAGTATTGTTGTTATCATCCGCATACATGCTTGAGGCCAAACCTATCTGCTTCAGGTTGCCGATGCACCGCGCCTTCTTTCCCTGCTCTTTCGCCTTGCTCAAAGCAGGAAGCAGCATTCCCGCCAAAATGGCGATGATGGCGATGACCACCAAAAGCTCAATGAGAGTGAATGCCGTAAACGAACGGCCGCCAGCGATCCTGGAGAAGGCCGCTCGACAGTATCTCGGTGTTCCATAGAGTTGCATAGCCAATGTGTCTGTTAAGTATCAACACCCCAATAGATGCAAAAGAAAACTTTCCGGGACATGGCGGACTTGTGACAATTTCGTGAATGCCTTCAGACCGGATCTCTCATGACAAAGGTCTACGCCAAACCGAAACACTTGATTTAGGGTGCCTCAAACGAGCAACTAAGGCAATGATTGAATTCGGCGTGTAAGTATTCGATCATGGCACCAGCCACCAAACACATCCATCTATTCGTGCGAGGATCTGGCCCACAACGGTGTTCAAACCGGGCGATCGATCACTCCCAATCGAAGCCCCTTCATCTTCAGCATTCCAGCTAGGGCATTTTCTCAACCCGACCGTCAATGCTGATCCGGATGTCCAACGCTCCCGGCGGCGCGGCGTACGTAGCCTCCGCCCCACCCGGCCATCGCACCCACACCGCCGATGCCTCACGCGGCATTCCAAACACCAAAACGGCAGAATCCTGCGACCAGTAACCGGCGCCACAACGCACTTCTTTCACCGGTCCCTGCATTTCCCCAAAAACCATCCTCACCGCCGCCCCCACCCCGGACGGATTATCGGCGCCCGCCCGCAAACGCACCCGCATCCCCCGCTTCGCGCCCTGGTTGCGATACAAATGAGTGTCGGCCCCGTTCTGTGTCACCGCCAAATCAAGCCTCCCGTCGCCGTCATAGTCTGCCACCGCCGCCCCCCGTTGCTCCCCGTAAACCGTCACACCGCTTATTTGGCCAGGCATAGGGATGAATCCGCCCTTCCCGTCCCCACGAAGCCACAGCCCTCGGCCCGCATCGCTCCGAGACGTCATGGGCTGCGCCGCAAAAAAATTCTGGCTAACAAACAAGTCCTCCAAACCATCCCCATCGCAATCCCCCGCCACGACCGCAAACGCTGGCGCCCATTGCGCCTCGCGCGGCAGCGCCCGCGCTTCGAAACGACCGCCCCTGTTCATAAAAACCATCGATTCCAAAGTGGCCGCCTCGAGTCGCCGCGCCGACTTCAGCCGATCTTGAAATATCTCCGAAAGACTCGCTTGCGCAAAAGATTCATGAGTCGGAAAACGCTGGCGAATCCACGGCATCACGGTCGAGAAGTTCCGAAGCCCGCGCTCCGGTACTTCCTTGCCCAATTCCCGGTCAAAAGCGCCTTCGACCGCGTCCATCCTTCCTGTTCCTGTGAAATCTCCATAGTACATCAGCCTTGGATGCGCGGCGCTCGCCCGATACTTCGTGTTCAATCCCCAATTCGATGCGGCAATGTCCAAGCGCCCATCTCCATCGAAATCCCCTGTCGTAACCCCATTCCACCAACCCGTGAAACTCGCCAAACCAAGCTTTTCAGTGATCTCCTCAAAAAATTCAGGAGACGCGGAAGCTCTTCCGCGCTGGAACACCCGCACCGGCCCCCATTCGACGGCCATGATGAGCTCGGGAACTCCGTCCGCGTTCAGATCGCTGAAAACAGCCCCGCTGACGAGCCCCAACTTATCCCAATGCTGCATCACGCTGAATCGGCCGCCATCGTTTCGCATCAAAAGCGACGATGTGGCTTCGGGATACCGCCCCGGAATGACGCGTCCACCGACGAACAAATCCAAATCTCCATCAGAATCGACGTCCGCCATCACCAAAGGGCCAGCGCTGAACTGGGGCCCCAAAATGCTTTCACCCGACACTTTTCGGTTGAAATCATAAACCGCCACATACCCCCCGTTCGTCGCTCCATCCTCGTAATTCGATAGCCCGACGAGCAACAACGTTCCAAAACCCAGCACTGAAGTCTGGTCTCGACCCGGCAGCCGATGCAATGGAGCGCCTTCCCATCGCGAGAACGTGCCCGTCCCAGTGTTGCGAAACACTCCCATCGCGCCCCCACGGCCGCTGCCCACGGCAAGATCAACGAATCCATCTTGGTCCAAGTCGTGCCAGCAAACTCCCGGCCCCAACTGGCTCAGCCGGTTGGGCGCCAACGGCTGCCCCGCAAAATCGTCGAACGCGGTCTCGTGATGCCGATGCCGAATCAAGTCGCTGACATCCTGGAACAGGGGAATTGGCTTCCCTTCCGTCCCATCACGTTGCTGAGGCTCCGGTGCCGAGGCGGCGCCGACCGGTTCCTCGATTTCGTAGAGCATCCCCCCAACGGCGCCCCGAACCGTGGAGCAACGACCCGAACGCCAGGTGACTTCGATGTCGAAACGGTTCGTCAAGCTCCAAGCCGCGAATGTCCTGATGGCTTGATCCCCCGAAAGGTAACGGCCGCCAGCGATCATTTCTTGAGATTGCCCCACACGCCCGCCAGTGACCCGTATGACCCCTCCAACCCCCGCAGTGTTGGGCGCACGGCCTCGAAGGCGAACCGCGACTCGGGGGGCGGAGGTCTCATTCCGGTAAACGCCAGGCGCGTCCTTCAAATTATTCGTGACCACATCCAGATCCCCGTCGTTGTCCAGATCCCCCACCGCCATGCCCTGTGAAATACCGGGTGTGGCAAATCCCCATCGATCCGATATCTCCTCGAAAGTGAGATCCCCTTTGTTCCGAAAAATCAGGTTCGGCGTGCGCAATCCGGGAAACGATTTCATCAATTGCAGCAGATCCAGGTTGCTGAGATGCTTTGAAGCCTTGGCCGCCTCGATCCTCTCAGCAACATCGCCATTTTGAAAATCTCGCAGCTGTCCGTTGGTTACCAGGATGTCTTCAAAGCCGTCCAGATCGACGTCCAGGAATATGGGCCCCCAAGACCATTCGGAAGCCTCCACCCCGGCATAATAGGCGATCTCCGCAAATGTGGCATCTCCTCTGCCTATCTGAAGCGTGTTCCGAGAAAACTGAGGTCTGTTGTCAATCAACCCAATCGGCCACATCGTGGCGCTCGCGTCCGCCATCTGGATCTGACGTCGTGCCTGGCTGCGGCTAAGCATGTCCACGACGAAAAAGTCCACGAACCCATCCCTGTTCAGATCCCCAAAATCCACCCCCATCGAGAACGTCGACGTGTTGCGCAACGCAAGCCGCGGGAGAGCGCTGAAGCGGCCCTTGCCGTCGTTCACCCAAATGCGGTCGGGGGTAAACAGATCGTTGCAAACGTAAATGTCCGGAGCCCCATCGCCAGTGAAATCATGGAACTGCACGGCCAATCCCCAATCCCGGGGCGGCTCCGTCAGCGCCCTGCCTTCCTCGTCGGAAAATCGCCCGTCCGTGAACGAGGCCACTGAAAAATATCCTTTTCCATCGTTGATGTACAAGAAATCCGGTTCTCCAAACTCAAGCACCTCGCCGGACGGAGTAAACTCAAACCGGTTCGTGTATTCTGGAAGCGTTGTCGGATGTCCATTCACCGCGGCCACCACTTGCCGCCCCCCTCGAGTTTGGATTTGAAACTTCGTGGTCAGTTCGTCCTTGATCGTCGTGGGCCGAAAGTTCGCGATGTACAAATCCAAATCTCCATCACCTTCGATGTCGGCCAAGGCCAACGACGTGGCGCCGCCCTTCGACGAAAGTCCTCTCTGGGCGGTGGCCTCCCGAAATCGCCCCCTGCCGTCGTTGAGGAAAAGCCGCGTCCCGTGACCGAGCCCATTGACCAGCAGATCCAGAGTTCCATCTCCATCCACATCCGCGAAGGCGGCCCCGGTCGAATCTTGGGCCGCGAATCCGAGGCCTGAAGCTTCCGTCACATCCTCGAAACGCCAGGCGCCCAGGTTCCGGTACAACCGGTTCGGAGCATCCAGACCGCAGAAATAGAGATCGCACCAACCATCTCCGTCCACATCACCGAGAGCCACTCCGGACCCGCTCAAAAGATTCCGGTTTAACGTCGAACGCCGATCGTCCAGTTTGTTGGTGAACCCGATGCCAATATGGGACGCCGTGAGGGATAGAAATCCCACGCGGCCGGTTTCGGAGCCCGGCAAGGAGGCAGCACGATACCCATCCCCTCGGACCCACAAAAACCCGTCCCCCGCCAATCCCGTCTGGGTCAAACTCCACACCAAAGCCGCAAGCGCTCCCCAACCGAAGATGGAACGTCCCCTATTCACCGGATCACTTTCACGTCGCCGTTAAAACCTACCTCCACCTCGCGAGCCCCCGCCGGCACTTCCGCGGCGCGCCTCGCCCCCCCGGGGACGGTGAAGTACAGCTTCGAAGGATGCTCCGACACGGCCAGCACTTGCGCCGCGCTGTCTTGGGACCAATAGCCGGAACCACCGTGAATCTCCCTCGCCGGCAATTTTTTTCCATCGGACTCAAGCACCAGCCGCACGCCGAATCCAAACGGATTGGAAGCAGGACCTTTGAACCGGACCCGCAATCCTGGTTTTCCTCGAATGTTGCTGAAGAGTTTGGTAGCCGCGCCATTTTGCGAGACCACGAGGTCTGGGCGGCCATCGCGATCGTAGTCGGCCACGGCGCAGCCTCGTTGTTCCCCAAACACCTCAATCCCGCTCTGATCCACGCTGAGGGGGTGAAAACGCCCACCGCCCAAACCTTTCAGAACAAGACCAAAGCCCCCATCCATGCGCGTCGATTCCGGGCTCACGCAGAACCAATTCTGGCTCATGAACATATCCTCGATCCCGTCCCCGTCAAAATCCGCGACGCTCAGCCCGAATCCAGCGGAAAGCTGGGCTTCAACCGGGAGTTCAACCGCCTCAAAGCGATCCCCTCGATTCAGGAACACCATCGACGCGAACTCCCGCGCTTCCAACCGGGGCATGTGCTCCAGAGTGGCGCCAAAAATCTGAGACGCGCTGGACTTGGCGAACGCCTCGAAAGTTTGGAACCGTTCCACCGCGATAGGCATCGCCGCGCGCAGCGCCTTGAGAGTGGGTTCGGGAAGCTCGCGGCCGGAGGCCCCATCCACAAATGTCTCGATGAACGAATGCCCGCCCCAAGATTCTGATTCCCCGTGGTAGACCTTGCGTGTCGTCTTCCGCGGCGTCGCACGGCTGTGGTTGAGGCCCCAATTCGAGCAGGCAAAATCCATCCGTCCGTCCCCATCAAGATCGCCAGCAGTGACCCCATTCCACCATCCGGAATAGGACCCAAGACCCATCTCCGTGGTGCGGTCTTCAAAGCGTCCTCCCAAGTTCCAATAGACGCGCGGAGTCCCCCACTCCAATGCCAAAACCAGTTCGGGAAATCCGTCCCCGTCAAGATCCGTGAAGACGGCGCCACTCACCAGTCCCAATCCCTCGAATCGATGCGCGACCACTAGCCTCCCGTTGTCGTTCCGAAGCCACAATGAACTGGCTGGCGCCGGATACCGGCCCGCGATGACCCGTCCCCCGATGAACACGTCTAGGTCCCCGTCGCCATCCACATCTCCCAGCAAGACGGGACCCGTGCTGGCCTGAGGCCCCAGCACGCTCTCGCCAGAAGCCTTTCGGCCCAGGTCATAAACCCCGAGATGCCCGCCGTTGGTTGATCCATCCTCGTAGTTCGCAAGCCCAACGAAGAGGTTTTTTCCAAAACCCACCACCGCTGTTTGATCGCGCCCCACATGCTTGATCAGGGGAGCCTCGGCATGCCGCTCAAATCCACCTTTACGGTCATTGCGATAAAGCGCCAATTGCCCGCCTTTACCCGACCCGATGACCAAGTCGTCCCAACCGTCGTCATCGACATCGGTCCAACAGACGCCCGGGCCAAGCTGGCTGAACTTTCGCGGAAGCAAGGGCTGCCGGTTGTAATCGTCAAACTCCTCCTCAAAATGCCGATGGCCCAAATTGCCGCTCACATCGGCAAACCAGGGCGACACCGCGGGGATTTCCCGCGGACCAAGGGATTCCCCAGTCATGGGTTCGAAGATTCTGTAAGTGCGGTTCGCGCGGACATCCGACACCACGGACTTTCTTCCCGAAGGCCACCCGACTTCAAGCCTCATTCCCTCGAAATGGCCCCCAGAGGCAAAAACCCGCGCTGCCTGGTCCGATGAGAGGTACCGTCCGCCGGACATCATTTCCTGCTGCTGCATGGGAACTGCTCCTCCGAACAATCGCACCACGGCCCCGATGCCTTGCGAATTACGTCCCGCCCCTCTCAAAAGGATCGAGACACGCCCACCGGAAGCCTCGTTCCGATACACGCTGGCCTCCCCGTTCAAATTGTTGATCACGACATCCATGTCCCCGTCGTTATCTAGATCCGCGAGCGCCATCCCGTGAGAAACGGCCGACTCATCAAAACCCCACTCCGCTGTCTTGTCCTCGAACCTCCCTCCGGATTGATTCCGGAACGCCACATGGGGCAACGCAAACCGCCGGAACAACAGCCTCAGCTCCAACAACTCCAGACCGGACATGGCTTTTTTGGATTTCAACTCCTCCGCCTTCTGGATCACATCGGCGTTCATCATCTCCAATTCGTGGCCTGTCGTGATCAGCAAATCCTCATACCCATCCATATCCACATCAAGCAGGACAGGTGTCCAGGACCAATCGGACGCCTGCAACCCAGCGTAAAATGCTATTTCCGTGTAACGGCCGCCCCCTCGGTTCAGAAATAGCGTGTTATGCGAATACTGGGGCCGATCGTCCATCACTCCCACCCGTGGCATCCATCTCGTCACATCCCCCAACAGCAGGTTCCGGTTCTCGTGGGAGCGGCTCATCATGTCCGCCACGAAAAAATCGTCGAGTCCATCACGGTTCAAATCTCCAAAGTCGATCCCCATCGAAAACAAGCTCGTGTGCCGCAGCGCGAACGCCGGAAGGGCTCGGAAACGGCCCTTGCCATTGTTCATCCAGATCCGGTCTTCGGACTCAAAATCATTGCAAACGTAGAGGTCGGGTTTCCCATCGCCATTGATGTCGCGGAAACTTGCCGATAACCCCCAATCCTGGGGAGGCGTTGTCAGCGGCTTCCCTGAGGCGTCGAGAAATGCTCCGCCCGTGAACGGGACGGAAACAAAACGTCCGGTCCCATCGTTCAGGAAAAGCGCGTCCACTTCGCCGTGTTCTCGAATCTTTCCGTTCGGCTCCAGCGTGAACCGCCCTGCCACTGCGGGGTCGGAAGCAGGTTTGCCGTCGACCCGGGCCACGACCGGCCTGCCCTGGACAAATTCGCCATGGATTTTCAAGCCAGGCTGGTCGCGAATGGTCTCGATGCGATAGTTCGTGACGTAGAGATCCAAGTCTTCATCCCCGTCGATATCAGCCAATGCCAGGGACATGCCCCCCCGCCCGGAATTCAACCGCCCGCCCGGCCCCACAAACTCCGTGAACTTTCCCTTCCCGTCGTTGTGAAAAACACGGGTTCCAGACCCAACGGAATTTACCACCAAATCGAGGTCGCCATCCCCATCCAGATCCGCCAAGGCCGCGCCGGTCGAACTTGTCCCGGCGCAGGCCACCCCGCTGCGATAGGTCGCGTTCTCGAATTTCCAACCACCAAGGTTTCGATAAAGCGCGTTGGCGCCATCCAAGGCGCAAAAGTAAATGTCGCACAACCCGTCCCCATCGACATCTCCGAGAGCGACTCCGGATCCATTCAGCAAGATCTGGTTGGTGACATAGCGCGATTGGGCAAGATGATTGGTGAAGGTCAACCCAGTCTGAGCTCCCGGAAGTCGTGTGAAACCAAGGCGCGATCCGGAAACCGGCATCACTTCCATGAATTGATGACCCGGCCTCTCCTCCCAAATCGAGGCTCCTTGAACCATCCCTCCCCAAATCACGAGAGTGATCCAAACCAACCACAGCAATTTCACACCAAGACCAACATGTCCAATTCTAATCGCGGACCGCCGCCATCGGCAATCAGTCCGGGCAGGGGAGTCAAGCGGGCTTCTGGAAATGACCATGCTCGAGAACAACAAACGACTCATCGCAGGGCGCCAAATGAACACGTTCAACGCCGCGGCGCAACTCGCAAAACGGTTAAAAATGAGGGACTAACCCCGCGTTTCCACACTCCACCGATTCCCCATCAACAGTATCCAATCAGCGCCGCCAGCGCACCGCGGTTGGAGAACCTCAACCCGAGCAACCCGGTCCCGATTCAACACGGCTCCTCCAAGGCACATCCTCTCCCGGAGCCCAACTCGACTCCTCAGCGGAGGGTCGCCGGAAGAGTTTTGGTCAGGTGGGCCATCAATTTTTCATGCGACCCGTTCACTTCAAAATCCGTCAACGTTTTCTCCGGATGGCGATACGTGAAGGCATAGGCCACGCTCTTCGAGCCTTCGCCGACTCCTTTCCCTCGAAACACGTCAAAAAGTTCGATTGAATCCAGAAATGCCGGCTTTGCCTGGCGCACCGCCTCCAGGACCGCATCGTGAGACACTGACTCCAGGACCACGAGAGCGGCATCGCGGCGCACGCTCGGAAACTGGGGCAGCGCATTGAAGCGTCTCGCCCCGCCGCGAAGCGTGAGGAGCAAATCGAGATTTAATTCAGCCATCAAAACCGGATCGCGCAAACCGCGCCGCCTCGCCAGTGCGGGATGAACAAGGCCAATCTCCCCCAATTCCAATGTGCCGCCTACAGCGATCCCAGCCGATTCGAGAAACAAAGCCGTTTCACCCACCCTCCGAGAATAAAGCACACCCTTCACTCCCATAGCGTCTAGAAACTCCTCCAAGACTCCCTTCAAATCGTAGATGCTGCACCGGGAATCCCGATCGCTCCCCGCCCAGAACGAAGGCGAGCGGGCTCCCGTCAGAGCCATCGCGGCGCGGCGTTCCTCGGCCTGCTTGCCCTCAACCCGGTGAAACACACGGCCAATCTCGAAGAATCCAAGATCTCCGTTCTTACGGCTTATGTTGTGCGAAAGGCATTCCAGCAAACCGGGCAACAGACTGGGACGCAACACATTCATGTCCGCGCTCAATGGGTTCGCCAACTTGATGAGGCTCTCGGCGCCCACGGCTAGTTTCGCGACTTCATCCCCAATCAACGTCTGACCCTGCGCCTCGCACAAACCCGCCGCACTCAGCAGAAGGCGCGATTCCATCAGCGCGTCGTGCAGTTTGTCGAATTCATTGGACCCCACAAAACCCCGGGGCGGAGTCGAAGGGATCTTGTCAACCCCGTGAAACCGCGCTATTTCCTCTATCAAATCCGCTTCACAGTGGACGTCGACGCGGAAGCTCGGAACTCCCAGCAGCGTGCACCCAGCGGATGCCCGGTCCTCGACGGGCACCACCTCAAATCCCAAGCCCGCCAGAATGGACACTTGCCTCGACTCCGGGATTGAAACCCCCAGCAACTGGCCCACCTTGTTGTGCCGCAACAGAATCGTGGGCGCCATGCCCGTCATGGAATACACGTCCTCCACCCCTTCCGCCACGCCGCCCCCGGCAGTCTCCAAAATCAGCTTGGCGGCGCGCTGGCTGGCCCAATCGCAAATCTCCACGTCCGATCCCCGTTCAAAACGATAACTCGCATCGGTTCGCAAACCGAGCGCCTTGCTGGTCCTTCGCACACTGGCGGCTTTAAAACACGCGCTCTCCAAAAGGACGTCCGTCGTGTCCGGCTGGATCTCACTGTTCTTGCCGCCCATCACCCCCGCCAACGCGATCCCCTTCTGCTCATCCGCGATCAATAACATCCCCGCCGTCAAGGTCCTCGATGTCCCATCCAAAGTCTGAAAAATCTCTCCATCCGCCGCCTCCCTCACGACGATGGTTGGGACTCCCGTCGCTCCCTTCGACACCAAACGCACGTCAAACGCGTGCAATGGCTGCCCTGTCTCCAGCATGACGTAATTCGTCACATCCACCACGTTGTTGATGCTCCGGAGCCCCACCTTCTCCAGCGTGGAACGGAGCCAATCGGGACTGGGCCCCACCTTGACGCCGCGAATCACCCGCGCCGTATAACGAGGGCAAAGCTCCTGTGCTTCAACCCTCACGCTCACAAAGTCGGCAACGGCTCCCGGCGAAGCCGCCAACTCCTGAAGCTTGCCCGAAGCCACCTCCACGGAGGGAATTCGGAGAGGCTTTCCCGCCAGGGCCGCCAGCTCGCGAGCGATGCCGATCAGGCTGTTCAGATCAGGCCGGTTTGGCGTGATTTCCAAATCAAAAACCACATCGCTGCCCCGACGGCCCAAATAATCCGCCAGCGACTGCCCCACAGTCGCGTTCGCTTCGAGGATCAACAAGCCGTCAGGCACTTTCACCGGCAATCCCAACTCCTCCGCCGAACACATCATCCCGTTGGATTCGATCCCGCGGATTTTCCCCGCCTTGATCGGCAATCCGGCCTCTCCAGGCTTTGCCGGCAGGGTCGCCCCGGGCAGGATCAAAGGCACCTTGTCCCCAGCCTGAAAATTGTTGGCGCCACAAACAATCTGCCGCTCCCCCGCGCCATCGTAGACTCGGCATACCGACAGTTTGTCGGCGTTGGGATGCTTGTCCCGGCTGATGACCTGCGCCACCACGACGCCCTCAAAATCTCCGGATCGATGTTCAATCCCCTCCACCTCGAGGCCCAGCATCGTCAATCTCTCGGCCAGTTCCTCGGGCGTCCAGGGAAAGTCAACATACTGCTTCAACCAGTGGTAGGTGATCTTCATGGGTCTGAAAACCGATTCATTTCATCGAGTCCGGTTCCGCCTCAAAACTGCGCCAAAAATCGGATGTCGTTCTCGTAAAAAAGCCGGATGTCAGGGATGCCGTAACGGATCATGGCGATACGTTCGATTCCAAAACCAAATGCCCATCCGCTCCATTCCTCGGCATCGTAACCGACGGCCTGAAACACTGACGGATGCACCATTCCGCAGCCCGCTATCTCCAGCCACTCCTTCCCCATCGACTTCGTCAGGGAACTGCTAAAATCAATCTCGAAGCTCGGCTCCGTATAAGAAAAATAATGCGGCCTGAATCGAAGCCTGACCTCGTCCCCTAAGAGCTCCTTGAAGACCGTCTCCACTGTTCCCTTCAAATCGCCCACTGTCACCCCTTTATCCACATACAACCCCTCGATCTGCTGAAAGGTCGGATTGTGGGTGGAATCGGCATTGTCCCGCCGATAAACCCGTCCAGGAACCACGATCCGCACCGGCGGCGGCTGCTTCGACATCACTCGGATCTGCACCGACGACGTGTGCGTTCGCAAGAGCATGCTCTCACCCAAATTCGGCTCCAAAAAAAACGTGTCCTGCGAATCGCGAGCCGGATGATCCGCCGGCGTGTTCAACGCGTCGAAACAATGGTATTCGTCCTCGACTTCCGGCCCGTCCGCCACCGCGAAGCCCAGCCTCCGGAAGCAGCGCACGATGTCCTCAGTCACCCGTGTCAGAGGATGCAGCCGGCCCACAAAACGACGCCGGCCAGGCAACGTGAAGTCGATGGGCTCCGCCGGCATCAAGGCCTCTAATTCCAATTGGGTTCGTCGCGCCAACACCGCGGCTTCGATCTCGACCTTCGCCGCGTTGATTGCCTTTCCCGCCAAAGGCCGCTCCTCCTTGGGCAAAGCGCCGAGCTGCTTCATCAGGGCAGTGAAGCGTCCCTCAGCCCCTAAATACCGCCCCTTCGCCTGATCCAACGCCGCCAAATCCCGCGCCTCCTCGAGATCCGCCATGGCCGAGTCTTTAACAGGAGCAATTTGATCGATCAGTGACATGTTTTACACGAATACACGAATCACGGCTGAGAACGATGCTGGAACTCTTTGGCCTCGACACCGAAGCGCGGGAACAAGGCGCTGAAACGTCTAATCCCCGACTCACAAATCAAAACGGGCGCCCTCAATCAGAAGGCGCCCGTGTGGTGCAAAACGTAACCGCCAACCGGCGTCCACCGAAAGCACAAATCATTTCCCATTCACCATCATCCAAAAAGCAACATCCGACAACGAGATGGGGCTCCGGCCCCGCCTTCCCCAATCACGCTTTGGCGGCTTTGGCCAGGAGAGCCTCCCGGGCCACCTTGATCAGGTTCTCAAACGCGGCTGCATCCGTCGCGGCAATATCCGCCACCACCTTGCGGTCAAGTGCGACCTGGGCGGCCTTCAAACCCTCGATGAACCGGCTGTAGGTCATCCCCGCCGCGCGGGCCGCCGCATTGATGCGAATTTGCCACAAAGCCCGGTAGTTGCGCTTTTTGGTCTTGCGATCACGATAGGCGTACTGTCGGCCATGGTCCAAGGCGTCCGCCGCATAACGGTACAGCTTCGAGCGACGCATCCGAAAACCTTTGGCCGCTTTGATTGTGCGACGACGGCGTTTGCGTGAAGCGGGAGCGTTTGTAACTCGCATAGTGAATCTCTCTCAAAAAAATTAATTCGAAATCTTCTCAACTCTGACACCCAAAGGCTTCAGCCAGTCCATCTCGAAGATAACAGCCACCCGGCTGCCTGGCCGGGCCGGCTCAATGGCTGAACGGAAGGTTCTGCGTGATCCGATAGGCATCCGTGCTGTCGACCACTTTAACGCTCCCCAACCTGCGGCGGCGCTTCGCGTTCTTGGTGGCCAGCAGATGACGCTTGCCGGCGTGGGATCGCAACACTTTGCCGGTGCCGGTGATTTTGAACCGCTTTGCCACCGCTTTTCGGGTCTTAATGCCTTTGGGACGTCGCATAACCAATACCAGTCGTTTCTTTCAAAAGAGCGCGAACTATAGGCATCGTCCAAACCCGTTGCAAGTGGTATTTTGACTAAAACGACCGCCGCAAAGCCACGATCCAGGTTCGCCCCAACCCATCCATTCCCGACCACTCCGCGCAGGCGGAGGCCCCGCCAAATCAAGCTCCCATTTCAATGCAAGCGTAAGCGTTGTGATTGTGGATGCTCTCCTGATTCTCCGCCTCGACTTTATACCACGTCACCAACGGATTCTCTTTCAATCGCAACACCACGTTCCGAACCAAGTCCTCGACAAAGACGGGATTCTCATACGCCCGCTCGGTGACGGCCTTTTCGTCCCTCCTTTTCAGCAAGGCATACAACTCGCTGCTCGCCGATGCCTCCACCAACGAGACCAAGTCCTCGATCCATATCGCTTCGCTGGACCGAATCTGCACCGTGACCAACCCCCTCTGATTGTGCGCGCCATACCGGCTGATGGCCTTCGAACAGGGGCATAACGTCGTCACCGCAACCTTGACCGTCATCAGGAAATCAATCTCATCGCCGAAGGCCGACGCGTCAAATCGCGCCACATAATCCATCACGCTTTCCATCCCCGAAACGGGAGCTCGCTTGGTCAGAAAAAATGGGAACTCCATCTCCAAGTGGGCCGACCGCGCCTTCAGCTTCTGCTGCATCGCCTGAAGGATTTCCGTGATATTCTCCACGTGAACCATGCTGCCGTGCGCGTTCAGAACCTCGATAAAGCGGCTCATGTGAGTGCCCTTGAACTCCTTGGGCAGATCCACAAACATGCTCAACGTCGCGACCGTGTTCTGAACCGCGCGGGCCTTGTCTCGTATCTGAATGGGAAAGCGCACACCTCGCACACCGACCTTGTCGATGGATAGCTCACGGTGATCCCGTTCGCTCTGCTTGTCGTGGAGCTTGACGCGAGATCCCTCCTTGGGACCTAGTTCCGAGATGGCTAATGCTGTCATATAATCTTTACCCGCAGGGCACGTTTGGACCCTACCAATGAAAATGGCATTTGCAAAAAATTTGTTCCCGGCCTATATCCACCACATCGGATTCCCCGGGACCGCCTAGGGAGCCCCAAGGAGATTGTTATCCGAACCGACAGATTCAAAAAGTGACCGCCATGCCCAGCGCTTTTCAATCCACCCAAGCCTTCAGGACACACTCAGCCTGCACCGAGGATGCCGCGCGTCTCCTGGCGCGCAACGTCCCGGCCAAACCGTGGTTTATACTCCCAGTTTTACGCCCCTTATTCTCCGCGTGCCTCTGGATGGCCACAGTTGCCATCCCGTTTACCCTGGCTGCTGAAGTCCCGGCCTTCACGGTAGCTACCTATAACGTGGAAAATTACCTCGACGTGCCAAAAGGAACCCGCGCCGCCAAATCCCAGCCCTCCAAGGACAAGGTTCGAGAAGCCATCAAAATGCTCAACGCGGACATCCTCGCGATCCAGGAAATGGGGAGCCTGGAAGCCCTTGATGAATTGCAACACTCTCTTCGCTCGGAAGGCCTCCACTATCCCCACCGGGAGTTCGTGCGGGGGTGGGACACCAATATCTTCGTCTGCGTCCTCAGCCGTTTTGCTTTCACCGCCCGCCGCCCACGCACCAACGAAAGCTTCCTCCTGAACGGCCGCCGGCTCCACGTCAGCCGCGGTTTCGCCGAAGTCGATATCCGCGTCAATCCAAGCTACGAAATCACCCTGATAACGGCCCATTTGAAGTCACGCCGAGCCGCCTTTCAGGCCGACGAATCAGAATGGAGGGAACAGGAGGCCCTCAAACTCCGCTCCTTCATCGAGGCTCGCCTCGCCTCCAACCCGCGCGCCAACCTCGTGGTCCTAGGCGACTTCAACGACACCCCCGATTCACGGCCACTCAAAGCCCTGATCGGCAAAGGAAAAACCTCACTCACCGACATCCGACCCTCGGAAATGAATGGAGATTCTTATGCCGACCCTGAATCCCGTTACGAACCGCGCCGCATCGCGTGGACACATTTCTACGCCAAGGAGGACACTTTCAGCCGCATCGACTACATCCTCGTCAGCCGAGGCATGGCGGCGGAATGGCTAAAGGCAGGCACGCGGATTCTGACGATGCCTAATTGGGGCCTAGCCTCGGACCACCGCCCCATCGTGGCCACGTTCGCCGCTCAAGAACGCTGAGGCTCCGGCAGTTTCCAAACCTCGAAACCAGCTTAATCAGCCTTTTTCAGCAACTCGCCCACACCGCGCCGAAGCCCTCGAATCGACTCCACTTCCGAGGCGCTCAAACGACGGTTGAACACCGCGAGCTCGTCGAACAATCCCGTGTAGTAAATTCCGAACATGATGAGCGTTTTATCGATGTCCCAGGTAAATGTCTGGCTCTTCCCTTTGAGTTCGCCTTGAAGCTTCCCATCCAAGTAGAACCAAGCCGAGGCATCCTTCTTCGCCGTGTTAAAATTCTCGAAAGTGAACGCCACATGAGTCCAACGGTCGCGGCGAAACGGAGGCTGGGTCACGGTCACCATGGGTCGCTGCGCCTCCGGAAACGCTTCCCACTTGAGCCCCTCCGGGTTCCATGACTTGCTGTCCGAGAACACGCCCAACCGGAAATGCCGCGGCTTTTCATCCTTGCTGAAATCCACAAAAAAACAGGCGTCATTCCAGTCCCTCGGCGTGATCTGAAGCGGATCGCAGTATCCGGGCTCAAGATCCTCGTCCGGGGATAACTTGAGCCAGAGTGAGACGGTCCCGTTCCACCCGCTTGCGCGATAATCCATGTTCTGAGCGGCCTTGTAAAAAACGATCGCCTGGCTCTTCTTGTGGAACCTTAAGGCATCCCCATGAACCCCCTCTCCCTTCGCGATCGAAACCGAACCGTCCGCCGGCAATCCGGGAGTTCCGACGCGGGGCGCCGTGATGTCCTTGGCAGTGTATATCAAAGCGTCCCCGCGCGCGAACGTGGCGTTCACGCCCTTGTCAAAACCAGCGAAGAAAGTGAGCGACTCCGTCAACCCCGCCGCCGGCGCAGCGCACAAGTCAGCAGGAGAAAGCCATGTTTGACAAATCCCCGCAAGCGCAAGACAAACTGATTGCATCCCCGCCCGGGTCGGTATTTCGAAAATAGATGATGGCGTCTGTTTCATGTCCAGGTGTTTTCCCCCACACTGCCCCGTGCCTTAACTTTTGCCAAGCCTTGTCCCTTCCTCCCGCGAATCCCGGCTCAAAGGCCCTTCGACGGCCAGAAAGTCCAACAACTCCTCGGGGCTCAGCAATTCGGTCCCATCCTGTCGGGCCACCAAGAAACGCCGAACCCGGGCCGGGCCGGATCGGAAAAACCGCTTCAGCGTTTCCAGATCGGCTTCCACTAGGCGCCGTGCCGACGCCGAAGTCCGCCCCCAAGCTTGCAAGCTCTCTTCCACGGCATCGATGAATTGTGCGCCGCGACCCGACAAATACTCACGCAAAAGCTCAAAAAATGGTTCCTCGGCGCCGCCGCCCTCCGTCAAAATAAACACTTCCCTCGGCACTCGCCCGCAGCCAAAACCGAGAGGCAAATCAAACACCGAACTCGGCCGCCGGAGCGCCACAAACAAACTTCTGGCCAGCGCCGCATGGGCGCCGAGACACGCGGGCTTGAAGGCTCCAAACCACGCAAACCCAGTTTCCCGACCACGGCTGGCTCGCAGAACCAGCCCCCGGTCCGGCGGCTCCGTTTCAGCCCGAACTCCCATGTACAAACAAGCCCGCGGCCACGTGTTCGACCGATTGAATGGCGGTCGCAGGTTGCGGAGCAGCTCATTCTCAAGCAGCACCGCCGCCACCGGACTGTCGCAGGAGCGCCACTCGATCCGAGCCACCTGGTGGACCAATCGCATGGTCTTCCGCGAATCCCGGTCGGGGTGCGCTTGTCGATAGCTGTTAAGCCGGCCGCGCAAATCCCCCGATTGCCCCACATACAACAACGTGTCTGCCTCGTCATACATGAAGTACACACCAGGCACCCGCGGAACTCCCAAGAAAAAGTCCCGGCCCAACCGCTCCGTCAAGGGTTTGGCGACCGCCAGCAACCGGAGCTGCCGGGCCTTGGGCGGACAGTCGATCTCCCCCTCTGTCCCCGGGGGACGAATTTGCTTCACAGTCTCCACGCGATTGGATAAGAAATCAGCAACTAGTCAACTCCAGCCCCGATGCTCTTCCAAGCCATTTCTTATCCTCCGAAAAACCTGGGTTCAGCGGCGCCTTCCCCCACCTCGAAGCGCCCCACTTTTTTCAGGCGCGCGCTGGACCCGAGCGCTGGAGGATTCACGCTGATCGAACTGTTGGTCGTCATTGCCATCATCGCCATCCTTGCGGGCATGCTTCTGCCCGCCCTTTCCAAAGCCAAGGCGAAGGCCAAGAGCGTCAGTTGCATCAGCAGCCTCAAGCAAATGGGCATCGCCACGAAACTTTACGCCGACGATAATGAAGGAAAGTTTCCGCACACGTTCCAAGTCCGCGGCGCCAATGTACTCCGGAAGGCGTGGTTCAATTTCATCCAGCCTTACACCCAAACCACCAATCTCCTGCTGTGCCCCACTCGCACCAAAAAATTCAAGGAAGTGGTCAATAATTATCCAAGCGATCAGCAAGACAAAGCCGTGTCGAACTACGCCATGAACTTCCGGCTCGGCGGCTGCGACTGGCCCGGCACCTGGGACATCAAAGACTGGCCGCAAACCAAAGACACCTCGATTCGCAACCCGGCTTCCACAGTTCATCTCACCGACGGCGGCAGCCGCCCCATCAACACGAAGGACCCTTTCAAATCGGTCACGACCGCCAGCGTCGAAAAGGCGGGCTGCTGGATCGTCCACGACCCAGCCAACGATGCCCCATGCTCCGGATGCGTGACCTCCGCTGGAGACCCGAATTGGGGCGGCCCCCACCTCCGCCACAACGCCCGCAGCAATGTTCTCTTCGCCGATTCCCACGTGGAAGCGATGCGTTCCTCCCAATGGTACTGGGCCGGAACACCGTGGCTGATCCCCGATCAAGGGGGCGCCGCCGCCACGAATTAGACGGTCCGATACCTGAACGCGGAGGCCTCTCGAGCCCTTAGGGTCCGTGCCTGCTGTTCACATCCCTCGAGGTGGCCTGCCACACGCCGCCCGGTAAAGCGCTTCGTAGCGCGGCACGATGGTCTCCGCGGAGAAGCACTCGCGAGCCCGCCGCCGCGCGGCTAATCCCAAAGCAGCTCGACGCGCGGGATCGCGGATCAATTCCATTACGGCACTGGCGATCACCTCGGGATCGCTAGAGGGCACCAATACCCCCGTCACACCATCCGCTACCACTTCAGGAATACCCCCGACTCGCGTCGAGACACTCGGACACCCAAAACACATGCCCTCGAGAATACCAAGGCAGAAACTTTCCAATTCGGAGGTGAACAACCCCAGATCCACGCCCAGGAGGTAGTCTTCGATGTCATGCACGTTCTCGCGCACGATGACGCGATTCTCAAGGCCCAAACGCGCCAAATCAGAAAGGAAAGGAGCGAAGCTGCCTCCCGCCAGAACCACCAATTTAAATGACTCGCGTGGCTGAATTCGTGAAACCGTCTCGAGCAACAAACCAATGCGCTTCAGCGGCCGAAGATTCGACGAATGAAACACCACCACTTCGTCTTCCACACCGAGCTCCCGTCGGACCTCGTCCCTTGAGCGGCGGGGCTGCCGGGGCTCATGGAAATTGTGGATGACTTCCATGGCGCCGTGGAAACCCAGCACGCGCTGTGTCTCTTCCCTCAGATGGTGCGACACCGTCGTCACCGCGTCCGAACAGGCCAGCGCGTGGCGGATGGCCGGACCATAGCCGGGATCATGCCCCAACAACGTGGTGTCCGTCCCATGAAGTGTCGTCACGACCCGAGGCTGCCGGTCCAGGGGCAGCATCGAGCGCGCAAGGATAGCCGCCGTGGCATGGGGCACGGCGTAATGGACGTGCAGCACATCCAACCGATGCTCCCAGCTCACTTCAGCCATTCGCACCGAAAGCGGCAGCGTGTAGTCCGGATACTTGAACAACTCGTAATCGTTGATAACGACCGGGTGGAAATGCAGCCTTGGAATATTCGGCGACAACCGAAAAGGGCGTTCATAACTGATGAAATGCACCTCGTGCCCCCGCCGCGCCAAATCCTCCCCAAGAGAGCTGGCCAAAACTCCGCTGCCCCCCACCGTGGGGTAGCATGTGATGCCGACTCTCAATGCTCGTTCTCCCATGCTCATGCAACTCAGAATCAGAACCGCCGGGCGCCACGGCACACCGATCCCAGCCCGCCAACCACGGGAGGATCGTTGGGATACAAAGCTATCGCGTGGCTGACGTTCGCGGCCGCTCCCCGAAGCCGGGCGCGCAGGAGCTGGAGTTCGACATAATTGCGCGCCCGGGTTTGGGACGCGTGCGCCTCCATTGCCGAAATCCAATCCTCCACAACCCCCGCCTCGGAAAGATCGATTAATATCGGCGTGATGTCCCGGGGCTCAGACTCCGCGGTGAGCGCGTAATAGAACAATTGCCCGATGCCGTGGGGAGGTTGCGCCTTCAATTCAGCCATCCCTCCGTAGCGCGCCAACCGGGCCGCGTCTCGAACGAGCCTGCCAAGCCGCGCGTGATCCGGATGCTGATTCTCGACCAGGCTCGGCGCGAGGACCACGCCCGGCCGCACCCGGCGAATGATGGATGCCAGCCGAATGGCGTGCGAAGCCTTCAATTCGAGCCGAGCGTCGCCATCTAGCTTCACGAACTCCAAAGTCGCACCCAGGATGTCGGCCGCTTTCGCCGCCTCGGCGGCACGCTCTTCGACGGAGCCATGCGTGCCGGATTCACCCCCTGAACACACGACCAAATGCGCGCCCCGGCCTGACCGGGTTTCCAAGGCGATGACGCCGCCGCATCCAAATTCGATGTCGTCGGGATGCGCGCCGAAGGCCAGCAGCGGCAACGGTTCAGCCGGGGAGTTCGGTGTGGGCTTCATCGGGTCGTTCGATGGCATCGCGGCAGACAAACTGAATTTCAGGGGTCTCTTCCCGCCGGAGATAAAGCTGCTCGCCGGCGCCCGCCACGTAATGCGTGCAACGGAGCACGGATTGCATCCAGCGCAAGCGCGTGTCCCGGGTTGGCGTGACTTGAGTCTTGTGAAATGTGGACCCAGGCAGCGTCACGAAAAATTCACCTCCCGCGTGCAGTTGGAGCGCGCCATTCACGCACCGAGCCCGCACGACCTCCCCTTCGTGCGGCACATCGACGAAGAATTCCGGCACATCGCAGGCCGCCGCACGCACGGTGGGATCGCTCGAACGCACAATTCGTATCCCCTCGAGAAGCCCCATCCGCCGATACATTTCAAGGCAGAACTGCGCCACGTCAGCCTGACGCACCTGCTCGAAGATTGCGATGAGCCTGCGATCCACGTAGTTCGGAAGCTGAGACCCTGTCCTGGCTTGCCAGCCCGGCGCGAGACGCTTGAGAAACAGCGGAGAATATTTTCGCTGGATCTTGTTCTCAACAGCGAAATTGAGGATCGCCAGTTCGTTGGTGGCGCGATGGCGCACAAGAGTGCGCGTCTCGCGTGGATCATGATCGCTATCGTGGACAAAAAACACGATCTCACCTCCCAGCTCGGCCCGCAGCCGTTTCGCTGTCTGGATTTTGGCGAACAGGAACCGGCGCGGAAAAAATCCGCATGGCTGCTGGCCAAAAGCGATCACCGGGTTCAATGGCATCAGGAATTTCGCTCCACGGGCTGATCCCTGGATCCCAGGACAGCCTGCAACGCCAAGCTAAAGGCGACACAAGCGCCACATCCGATGAGATTGTACCAAAGATATCCGATGTTCAGCGAAAAATACATCGCGATCACGAGCGCTTGCGCGGCAATCGCGGCGAAAAACACCGCCGATCCGCCGACGCGTTTGAAGAAAAAGGCCACCAGGAATATCCCCAGCATGACGCCGTAGAAGATCGACGCGATGATATTCAGAGCCTCGATCAGATTCTCGGCAAAACTCGCGCTCAACGCGAAGCCCATCGCAAAGAGTCCCCAAAAGGCCGTGAACCATTTCGCAGCCCGCACGTTTCTCGCCTCGTCGTGGGCCGCCAAAGGGCGCAAGGATCGCCACAGATCGATGGTGCTGGTTGTCCCCAAGGCGTTCAATTCTCCCGCCTTGGAGGACAGAGCTGACGCAAACATGACTGCGAGCAGCAATCCGATCACGCCGTGCGGCAATTGCGAAAGTATGAACGTGATGAATACATAATCCGAATCCTTCACTTTCGCGCGGGGGTTCGCCTGGAGGAGCGCGTTCTTGGCTTCCCCTCGCACCGCATCCACGGCCGCTTGAGCGGTAACCATCTCCTCCCGGGCAGCGGACTTGGCTCGCGAGTCGCCGCTCGCCCGCGCCAACATCCATGCCTCGATCTTTTCCCGCTTCGCGCGATGCAGCTCCGCGTGCTTCTTGTCGAGCTCGCTGAACTTGGCGCCATCCGCGCCTTCCAAGTGACGCTGCCATTCGGCACGATTGAAGAACACCGGCGTCTCCGGCTGGAACTGGAAGAACACAAACAGAAGCGCACCGAGCATCACGATGAAAAACTGCATCGGGATCTTCAGCATGGCATTGAACATCAGCCCGAGCCGCCCTTCACGCAGACCGCCGCCGCCAATGTAGCGCTGCACCTGGGACTGATCCGTTCCGAAATACGAGAGAGACAGGAACAAACCTCCGAAAAGCCCGCTCCAAAACGTGTACCGCTTGTCCGGATCGATGGAGAAATCGACCGCCTGCAGCTTCCCCATCGCCCCGGCCATCTCCGTGGCCCCAGGGGGCAGCTTGGTCAGAAGGATCACGAATGCCGTGACCATGCCCCCGAAAATCACCGCCATCTGCCATTTCTGAGTCAGGCTCACGGCCGCGCTCCCGCCGGTCACGGTGTAAACGATCACGACGACCCCAGTGAAAATGATCGTCAAATCAAGCTGCCATCCCAGGACGCTCGAGAGAATGATCGCCGGCGCGTAGATCGTCACGCCGCTTTGAACGCCCCGCTGCAAAAGGAAGAGACAGGCCCCAAGCAGCCGTGTTTTCGAGTCGAACCTCTTCCCGAGGTACTCGTAAGCGGTGTACACGCCGAGCTTGCGATAAATCGGCAGGAATACGGCGCAGACAATGATCAGCGCCAGGGGCAGCCCAAAATAGTTTTGGATGAAGGCGATGCCATTCTCATAAGCCTGCCCAGGCAACGACAGGTAAGTGATCGTGCTTGCCTGAGTCGCCATGACAGAGAGGCCAATCGTGCCCCATTTTGTCGCGCTGTCCCCCTTGAGATAAGTGTCTAGGTGATCCGTGTGGCGCGTGCGCCACGTCCCGTAGGCCGCAATGCCCAGCATGGTTCCCAGCAGCACCACCCAGTCCAGTGGGTTCATGAAAACACACGCGTGAATAGGGCCAGCAGCAAGACCCCGACAACAAACCAACCGAAGACGAAAAGGTACAGGCCGCCCCAGGTGCGGAAACCAGGCACTCCGGGAGGCTCAGTGCCTGGCAGTTGGTCGGGCGGCGGGAAACCCTTCATTTGCCGAGTGAAAGAAGGTTCGCAAACAACCGGTAAGCCCCGGGCACGCCTTGAGGGAGCTGGCGAAAGAAGGCCAATCCCGTGTACACATAGTGGCCCTTGCCATGCCTGGCGATCAGAATCCCGCTTCGTAAAGGTGCCTCTCCGGGATCCGACATGGCGAGCAGGGACTCGTAACGTGCCTTGTCCCAATTGCTCGGAAAATAGGCGCCTCGCTCCTGGAACCAACCATCGAAATCGGACTCAACGATGCGATTAGGAGTCGTCAACGCCGGGTGCTCCGGGGCTAGAAACGTCACGGGCGCCCTTTCATCGGTGACTCGCCATTGCGGCGCGGACCCTTGGATGGAGAGCGGGTACGGCCCCAGGGTTGAAGCACTCAACCCCGTGGGCCGATTATACTGCACCACCACAGTCCCGCCCCCCTCGGCATAACCGAACAGATTGGTGACGCTCTCCGCCAGATCCTTGCGCTCGTTAAAGGCGCGCACCCCCACCACGACGACATCCAAGCCGCGAAGGGACTCGAGCGTCAAATTGGTTCCCGAGAGGGTTCGGACTGAGTAACCAAGCTGCTCCAAAGCCTGGATAGTGTCGTCTCCGGCTCCAGGCAGATATCCCGCGGTTTTACCCCTCACCGCCACCTCCAGGCACACAGCACGCGCCGTCGCGGCTGGCTGCAGCAACAGCAGTGGCAGATGCGGATACTCAATCACGATTCGTTGATTGGAGAATCGCTTCCCATTCACCATGGCACTCGCCGTCAACCGAGCGGAAGCGGGCTTGCTCGGAGCAGTCACCAAGAATTCAACCCGCCTCTTGTCGCCAGCACGCGATATTTGCAAAGGCCGCGACGACGGCGCGACCGTCCATCCGGCGAGCGGCTCGATCTTGACTTCTCCAACAAGTCCCGACCGTGCCGCCTCGACCTCAACAATCACGGATCGAGTGGCCCCCGGAGCAAACAACAGCACGTCTGATCCGAATCGCAGCGACACGGGAGGGACTACATCCACCCTCCGCCGCCGCTCCCGCTTACCTGCGTTCTCCAAAGTCACGGGCTCGCTGCTGATCACGAGTGTTTGCCCCCCGACTTCGAACACTGCGTCCAGAGAAAAGACCGGAGGATTTTCCGGCCGGCCAATAAGGTTTGGATCTTCCACTTTAAAAATGAAACCGCCGCTCTCCTGGCGCAGCCAGTAAGGCTGCGTGGGCAAGGCGTCCTCCGGCGTCTCCAACAAACCTTCCGAGGTTCGTGGAATGCCAGGACGCAACGTGTGCCCGGCCGCCAACGGCGTGGAGCGCGGACCGGTGCGCGTCTCGACCCAAGTCACTCCGAAATCCGCGCGCAACGAAACGGATTGACGCACACTGATCGACTCCCCGGGAGCCACTTCGGCGCGCGGGACAACGGTCTCGATCTCAAGCCCCAAACAAGCTTGCAGGATTCGGTCCAGCTGCGCGCGCTTGTCTTGAACCAGCCGATCAGAGCCAAGCGCCGCAAGTTTCGTTCGTATGCGGAGCAGCGTCGGGACGCTCGCCGCCGGGTTTTCAGCCTTGAAATCAGCGATGGCGTTGTCAACGAGCGACCCGATTTCAGAGCCTCCCGAAACACGAGCCCACGTCGTGTCAACCCCGTCCAGAAGATCCTTCGCGGCAGGCTCGCCACCCAACACCGTGAAAGTTTGGATGTTCGGCCCGCCTCCGCCCCGGCCTCCGAAATTGCCGAACCCTTGAGTGATGTGCATGGCTCGGCTGCGCCCGGCAATCGCGCCCAGCGGTTCACCCGTCACGGGGTCGTTGCCTCCGATGTCCATGCTCAAAACAGGCCCCGTTAACGCTCCACCGCCGCGGCCTCCTCCCCCGCCATTCCACGCCACGCGCTTGGCTTGCCACGGCTTCAGCCCCTGAGCTTGTTGATCTGGATAAGCCTTCGGATCACCCGCCAGCTTGAACGCTTCGACTCCAAGAATGCCAGAGGCGGTGTGATGTCCGTGGCCGCCACTGCCGGGCGGGATCGGGAATCGAGTCACGATCACGTCAGGCTGGAACTGGCGGATGATGCGAACGACATCGGCCAGCACCAGGTCTCGATCCCAAAACCGCAGCGTTTCCTCAGGCGTTTTCGAGAAACCAAAATCAATCGCGCGCGTGAAGAACTGCCGGCCGCCGTCCAGCTTCCGAGCGGCAAGCAATTCCTGCGTGCGAGCCAGTCCGAGTTTTTCATCAAATTCCCTTCCGATCTCGTTCTGACCTCCGTCTCCGCGCGTGAGCGACAAGTACGCCGTGCGACAGCCCCTGCCTCGGGCGAAATAGGTGATGAGAGCCGTGTTTTCGTCATCCGGATGGGCGGCAATATGCAGCACGGTGGCCAGCGTGCCGAAAGAGCGAATCTCCTGCAGAATCGCGGCGGGAGAAGCGGGGATCGTCTCGCTCGCCAAAGCGCTCGAAACCGCCAGCGCCGGCCATGCCCCCAAAACCGCCAGAACCCCTAACCGAAGACGCAGTCTCATTCGCGCCAGACGCTCGTGGACAGGCGTCCCTGTTGAAGTCCTGGCAAGGAACCGCGGGGACGCAACGCCGCCCTCCCCTCGATGGGAGCGTCCGAGGGTGCGAAGGACTCCATGCCCTACCATAATTCGGGGTGATAATGCTTGCCCCGCGATAATAAGCAGAGAAATCCGCGACTCAGCCCGTTCGCGGTTTCCAGTGGCGGAGGAAGCACGTGCGTTATGTCCTTGAGGCCAATGAAGGGCCCGTCATTTTTTCACGGCAAACGCGACGGAGTATTCCGCGTTTTCCCACGATAGCTTGATGAGCCCACCGCCGGACGGATTCTTTTGCACGGCGATCGTGAACTGATCGGGAGCGGCCGTGCTGGCCGCCTTGGTTAGATCCACACGCCCCAAATCATTTTTTTCATCCACGGGAACTCCCCACTGGCCAACTTTCTTGCTGATAGCCAGTTTGGACGCGCCGGACTCTTCAGGGATCATGTAGAGAGTGTACGCGCCGGCCGGAACGGTCAGGCCTCCAAGTTCTATGGTTTGCTGCGTCAAAAGCAGCGTCGCCTCGTCCGCGCCCATCCGCCAAGGCTTGCCGTAGGGCACCAATCCACCCCAAATCTTGCGCACCTCGCCTGTCTTGGGCGCCTTCGTAAAGGGACGGCCGTACGTGATCGTGACGCGATTGCCATCGATGACGGCGCTCGTGGTCTCGTGAGGGCTGTTGCCGCCTGTCGAAGCGGCACGCGCGGCTGATTGGGCGCTGGCGGCGGGAGTTGAGGCGAGCAGCACCGCAAAAGTGATGAGGGAGAGAAGCTTGTTCATGGAATGGATGGGAATGAGTTTACCGTTTTTCAGCGTTCGTTTGCGGCCCGAATTGGGGTTGATCTCAGTGCGATGGCAATGTGACAATTCCCGGTCTTTAGGTTTGAAACAATCGGGCATACTCTAAAGACAGGATTCCTAGACAAGTGGTTTCAGGCTATTTCAGAGGGCCACGCCCACTCGACGCGAACGCGCACGACATCCCCGTCTCCTGATGCCACCACTCCTCCGTTTGACTCCTCGTCTGTCCGAAGTCAGTCCTTGATCGGCGCGGTCGCGTGATCCTGAAGCCATCCGAGATCGAGGTTGTTCTTCATCGAGGTGAACTCGTACTTGGTTCCCTTCTTGAATGGTGGTGTGGTCCGCGGATCAACCCAACGGTGGATCTCGGTGTGGCCATCGGCAAAGCTCACCCCCCCGGCCTTGTTATGAAAGCTGCCGGGGAAATTCACGAGCTGCGATGCCGCCTTGTCCATGTTGACCGCGTAATAGCCGTCATCAATGCTATCCTCCCGCTCGTCCAGGAAGACCAGAACCTGCGACGGTGCGATCTTCACCATCTGGGAAACCTTGGCAAAGGTGATGAAACCGGGATTCCATGCGGGCGCGTTCGGACCGATCCAGCCGTTCATCGAGATGCTTCGAACCCGCGGCCTCAGCACCCCCCCGTTCTTCACCTGGATCCGGTCGGCCGGGCATTTATAGGCGCCGGGAGTTTTTCCGTTGTAGACGCCAAGCTGCGCGTACCTCGGATCCAAGATCAACAGCAGATTCGTGTTGTCCACGTTGTTGTCACTGAAGTCCAGCCATCCCGAGACCCAATTGTCCGGTATCTTTTGATTCCAGAGGTTGCCCGGCGTGGAATCGTTCCAATCGTGCGTGTACATGATCCAGGAAAGCTGCATGGTCTTCAGATTGTTCATGCAGTAAATCCCGTGTGCCTTGGTCTTCGCCTTGCCCAAAGCAGGTAGCAGCATCCCGGCAAGAATCGCGATGATGGCGATCACAACGAGTAGTTCGATCAGCGTGAAGGCGCCCGCGGCGACCAAGGTAGGCCGATGGTTGGGATTCATAACGCCCACGCTAACGGGTCCCGGCGCGGCCCGCAACTAATCTCAGCCTAAGCAAGGTCTGCCGGGTGCATGACAGAATTCTTCCACTGGGAGCGCTGGCGTCCCGCCGGCGTGGCGGGTGATTCAGCGCCGAGAGGGGCCGGCGAGACGCCGGCGCTCCCAGAGCCTGCCGCCGGCTGTCTCATGAGATCGCTTGCACTCAAGCACGGTATTGGAGCGCAATCCTCCCCAATGAAGAACTCTGTCATGCGCCTAGGGCCGCCAGTGTCCCCGGGTCGTCGGTGGTGGCGCGGCGGTCTGCGTAGCGCCCGCCGCAGCCTGGGGGGGCCGCTCGGGCTTTCTCCGGGCGGTGTTCGACACAGCCGCGCCGCGGATACAGATCCCTGCCGCCAACGACTCGTGGACGCACCGAGTTGTGTCCCTCCCCAGCACGCAAGCTTGACCCACACGACCGGAATGGCTTTGCTTGCCCCAGCTCCGCAGCCATGAGTTCAGAAAAACCAAACCTCGACGATCTGCGCATCGATCGCGGAGCCTCTTCCCCACCTCGATCCTATGGAGCGCCGGCGCTGGTTCTCGTGTCCTTGCTCCTCCTGGGCGGTCTTGGATTCTGGTGGTCGAGCCGCCCCAAGATCGCCGCGGTTCGCACGGCCCTGGTCCGCGAGTCCGAGTCTCTTTCGAACGGGCAGCGAACCGTCCTCAACGCTTCTGGCTACGTCACCGCGCGGCGCGTGGCAACAGTTTCCTCAAAAGCTTCCGGCAAAGTCATGGAAGTCCTCGTGGAAGAAGGCATGAAAGTCGAGGCGGGCCAGGTCCTCGCTCGAATCGACGCCTCAAACGTGGAAAAAAGCCTTCAGCTCGCCGCGGCGCAGCACGAGTCCGCGCGCCGGGCCCTGGATGAAACAAAGGCCAACCTCGAACGAGCCGAACGCGAGTTGCGCCGCATCACTCAGTTGGCCGCTGACAAACTGGTTAGCCAGTCTGAATTGGATCAAATCGCTGCCGAAGCCAAATCACTGAACGCCCGGCTGGCCCGCCAAACCGCAGACGTGACGGTCGCGGAACGTGAAGTGGACCTCTGGGGGCAGCAAAAAGATGATACGATTATCCGCGCGCCCTTTTCCGGGGTTGTGATTTCTAAGAATGCGCAGCCGGGAGAAATGATCTCGCCGATGTCCGCGGGGGGCGGTTTCACCCGCACCGGCATCTGCACCATC
>SYMW01000220.1 GCA_005805305.1 Verrucomicrobiales bacterium | reverse complement strand
GCCTCGCGGCGTCCGCCTGGCTTCAGCTTCGGTTGGCTCCGTCAGCCCCCGGCAAGGACTCTCACCTTGCATGGACCGTGTACCTGCCAAGCACACGAGCGCGACTGTGCTGAAAGCCAGTCGCAGCAGCATCTCAGGCTAGCAGCCACGCCAAACCTGCTGCGGCTGGTGCTCCGCACACAACCGCGCTCCGGGCTGCCAGCCAAGTTCACCGACAACTTGTGGATGCGCTGGCGTGACGGGGAATCGCGGCATTTTTGTTGAGCCAACCGGGTCCTTAGAGTAGGGTGGTAAGCATTGTGAAACCCGTCTCTGAAAATTTCTCCCGGAGCGGCGCCAGGAGAGCCGCCTTCACATTGATCGAGCTGTTGGTGGTGATCGCCATCATCGCGATTCTGGCTGGGATGCTCCTTCCAGCCTTGGCAAAAGCGAAAGAAAAGGCGCATCGCACGACATGCATCAACAACACGAAGCAACTCTTGGTGGCCCACACGATGTATCTGGGCGACAATGATGATCGCATCTCACCGCCCAATTGCGGCGGGGCCTCTGGCGCGGCGAACTTGTCACTCCCTGCCGGCTGGCTTTACAAGCCTGGAGAAGCATTGCCCAAAAGCGGGGCCTATTATGGGCCTGAACGCGGCCTGTTCTATCCGGTGCTTCAAAATCGCAAAATGTTCATGTGCCCTGCTCATGTGACCAACACACCCGCGTGGCGGCAGAGCACCATCAAGTTCACCAGCTATCTCATGAGCGGGGTCGTCATCAGCAGTTCTGAAAGCTTCGACTGGAGCGCGGGAGCCGCTGGCAAAACGTTCAAAGCGTCGGCGTTCGAGCCTGGTGATATGCTGTTCTGGGAGACCGACGAGAAAGATCCCGGCTATTTCAACGATGGTTCCAGCAGTCCTTCGGAAGGATTCTCGAAACGGCACAATACCGGCGCGACGGTCGGGTTGATGGATGGCCATTACGAGTATCTGAAGTTGAAACGTTATTATCAATTGCTCGCGGAAAATTCTCGCAACAGCCTCTGGTGTTTTCCAAACTCCAAGAACGGGCGATGAGAGCCGTCTTGTGCTCGAAGACCGTTGCGGCTTTGCTTGGTTTCCTGGCCATAGGATTGACCATGGGATGCCAGCGCGAGCCCGCGGCCCAGGAGGGGGTTGTCCAACTCGAAAAGGCTTTCCCAAACGGCGGCAACAATGAGTCGATCCAGATCGCCATCGCCGCCGCGAAAGCCAACGATCCGGCAACGGGTGTGATCGCCTTGCAATCCGCCAAACGAACACTGGGTCTGACCGCAGAGCAGTTGATGTCCGTGGAACAAGCCTCCCAGGCCCTCACCGCCGACTTGACGCGGCGCGCGGATGCGGGCGATGCCAAGGCGAAGGCCGCCTTGGAGCTGATCGCTCGCGCGCGCTCCGAGTAACCCGCGCCGGGCTTGAACCTGGCCTTGATTTGCCACTCTCCACGAGGTTCAACTGCCGTTTTAGGGATGAAATGAATCGCTCGTTGGATGACCCGCCCATCCGGCGGCACTTCGTTCTGATTCTTCAACTGGAGTTCGAGAATGCAGCGGCGTTGTGGGTTGTGTGAGCCACTTGAAATCGAATGAAAACCGATACGGCCGCCAGTCCGACGGGTTGGACGGCAGGCCCAAGGGGACCGGAAAGCCACAGGCAAAGGCAAAATAAGCGAAATGCCTTGAGGCGCGCGTGCTTATCTAGTTGACCCAACCAGCTCCGTGGCCGCACTTTGACGTGAATTTCGGAAGGGAACGATTCCTTCATCCTTATGGAAGCGAAAAAGCTCCTCTTGTGGGTGATATTCCTGTGTGTCTTGAGCTGCCCTCACGGGATTGCGCGTTTGGCCGCGCAACCGGTATCCAGCGGAGATGGCGCTCTGGACAAGCGCGTCACGGTATACCTCCTCCTTGAGGGTGACCCGGTGGCTGCCACGGTGACAGGAGCTGGATCGAAATTGGCCCTCGCCGCTCTGTCTTCCCGTGCCAGAAGCCGGGCGGTCCAAGTCCAGTCCCAGCACGCCGTTCTTCAGGGGGCGCTGCAGGCAGCCGGCGCTCAGGTGACCGGAAGATTTCTGCGCTTGGCAAACGCCATTCGTGTCCGCGTTCCCGAAGCTCAATTGGCTCGCCTCGCCTCGCTGCCTGGTGTTCGCCGCGTGGAGCGAGTCCCGCTGTACCATCGCGCTCTTTCCTCAAGCGTCCCGTTTGTCGGCGCTCCCAGGACCTGGTCAGGCATGCCCAACGGCGCGGATGGACGCGGCATTCGCATCGGGATCATCGATTCCGGCATCGATTACATGCACGCCGATTTCGGGGGGTCTGGAAAACCGGAGGACTTTGCCGCCAACGATCCCACCCGAATCGAGCCGGGCTCTTTTCCAACAGCAAAAGTGGTTGGAGGCTTCGATTTCGCGGGCGACAAGTACAATCCGGACGAGGATGGAAACGCGACACCCATTCCAGATCCGGACCCGTTGGATTGCGCTTCGTTTGGGCATGGGACGCACGTCGCCGGCATCGCCGCTGGATTTGGTGTTTTGACCAACGGCTTGCCTTACACGGGCGCCTACTCCGCCGCGCTGGACTTTAGCCAATTTTCTGTTGGGCCGGGAGTCGCTCCGCGAGCCCTGCTGTATTCGTTAAAGGTTTTTGGCTGCGACGGGCCGACGGGACTGGTCACCGACGCGCTCGAATGGGCTGCTGATCCCAACGGTGACTTTGATTTTTCGGACCGGTTGGACGTGGTGAACCTCTCGTTGGGAGGCAGGTTTGGTTCGCTGGATCCGGAGGCTTCGGATGTGGCCGCGGCGAACCGGCTTTCAGAACTTGGATGTGTCGTTGTGTGCGCCGCAGGCAATGGCGACAACATATTCTACACAGTTTCAGCGCCGGGCATCGCGGAACGCGCCATCTCCGTCGCCAATGTCATCAATCAGGGAAAGGGGCAAGCGCTGGCGGTTACGAGTCCGGCCGCCATTGCGGGGAACTACTACTTTATCCAGGGAGGAATCACGGTCCCCCTCACGAATGCTGGCCCGGTTTCAGGCCGACTGATCTACGTGAAGCCGAACCTTGGCTGCGAGGATTTCGAGAATGAAGGCGAACTCCGGGGCCAGATCGCCCTGATCGATCGGGGCACGTGTTTCTTCTCAGACAAGATCTTGAGAGCACAGGAGGCAGGTGCGATCGCGGTGGTCATGGTGAACAACCAAAATACGGCGCCTATCGTGATGGGCGGAGATTTACTGGGAATCACGATTCCGGGCGGGATGATCTCCAAGTCCGACGGAGATCTTCTGAAAGCACGGCTTGAGGACGGCGTGCAGGTCCGGCTGGATGCCCAGGAGACTGTGAACCGGCCAGAGTTTATTGACACGTTGAATGATAGCAGTTCGCGCGGGCCCGGTTCTCCCGGGAGCCTGCTAAAGCCGGACATCAGTGCTCCGGGAACGGAGATCGTGTCGGCGAAAGCGGGAGCGGGCTCGGAAGGAGTCGCGTTCACCGGCACTTCGATGTCCACGCCGACCGTTGCGGGCGCGGCGGCATTGCTGAGGCAGTTGCATCCCTCGTGGACCGCGGAAACTATCAAGGCGGCGCTCATGAATACGGCTTTGCCAATTGCGGATGCCTTTGGCGTGGCTTATCCCGAGTCGCGCATGGGAGCGGGCCGGTTGCGAGTGGATGCCGCGGCGAGCGCGGTGCTGACCGCCTCCCAGGAAAATGCCAACGGACGCGTGGGGGTGTCGTTTGGCTCTCTCTCACTGGCCGCGCCGTACGAGGACTTGCGTACGATCAGAATAGCAAACCACGGCACAGCGCCACTCACGTGTCGCGTGACAATTTCCAACTCCATCGCGCAGTCAGGAATCAAGTTCAGTGTGCTGTCCGATACCGTGACGGTTCCGGCTAATGGCGACGCCTCGGTGAAATTGCGTCTCCAAGCCGATCCTAAAGACTTTGATCTGATCGCGGATGAAACCACGGAGGCCCAGATAGGCGCCGGCAATCTCCTTCCTCGGCATTTTATTCACGAAGCCAGCGGCCATATCCTCTTCTCAAGCGGCCAGGAAATGGCCCGCATCCCTTTTCACGTGAACGCGCGCGCCGCCTCGGACTTCAGAGTGGAGGAACCGACAATCGTCCTTCCTGCCGCCCTCAGCACGCTCGTGAAGCCGGAAGTTGCGCTGCGTTTCAGGGGCGGCTCGGTTTCGTCCAACGCGCTGCCATTGGTTTCCGTTTTCCAATTGGGCACGACGAGTCCCGACAAGCGCATCGCCGATCCGAATCGCGCCGTGGCGGATCTGCTCGCCGTGGGCGCCGCAACGGACATCGCCACGGCGAAACGCGTCGCCGACAGCACGGTTTACTTCGGCATCGCCTCGGCTGGCTCCTGGACGACGCCTCAGTCGCGGATCGCGGAATTTGATGTCCTCGTGGATACGAACGAGGATGGCCGCGCGGACCTCGCTCTGTTTAACGGGGCTGCATCCATCACGAACCGCAGCGCCGGCGACGACGTGTTTATGAGCGTGGTGGTTAAGTTTGGCGCGGACCGCAGGCTCGTGAGCACCAATGTGGTGAGTTACTTGAATGTGTACGCCGCCGATGAGCTCGACACTGCTGTGTTTAACAACAGCGTCATGGTTCTTTCCGCGCCTGCTGATGCTCTGGGACTCACGGAGGCGGCGCCCTCGTTTCGCTATCGCGTTTTCTCCTATGCACCGTCTGGTTCAGTAGATGAGACGGACTGGATCCCGTTCAATGCCGCGAGACCCGTCGTGGATACCACCGACATCGGGGGCGACGGCACTCCCATTTATGTGGATGGAACGCCTTTCAAAGTTCGTGTGGACCGCGAGGTGGCGATGCAACAAGGACACAGGCTCCCGCGTCTTCTTTTATTGCACCATTTCGGGCTCCCATCAAAGCGTTTCGAGGTGGTGACCCTGGATTTGAGAAGCGATGACACCGATGACGATCGGATTCCTGATTGGTGGGAGCAGGAACGGCTAGGCGGCCTTGCCTTCGCGGGAGCGGCCTCGGATATTGATGGGGACGGCGCTTCCGATGCGCTCGAGTTCTTGTCCAACACGGACCCCAAAGACGCGACATCTCGGTTCAAGGTGCAATCGGCGACACGAGTCGGCGGCAACCAAATCGCCGTGGTTTGGTCGAGCGTTGCGGGACAAACCTATACCCTGGAACGGGCCTCCAATCTGGCTGAAGGATTCAAGACAGTGGTCGCGGAGAACGTAAAAGCCACTCCACCGCTGAACACTTCGATGGATTCCTTCAACGTCGGTTCGAGTCAGTTTTTTTACCGGATTCGGCTTCAGAAGTGACGACCTCAACTCGCGGCCGAAAGGGAGCAGCCCCGCACAACTTTCAGCATACACAGAGGATGAGGCGGCGGGCGAAAAGCGGCCTCACCCAGGGGTTCTATTCGCCGCGGTGGAATTGGCTGTCGATGATCTCGGAAGCCTCTCCCGCGTTGTTCGGCCCTCCGGCAAAGCGAGGTTGCGACGCGAATCGTTCCGGGAGCCGAGACGTCCATGTGGTGGAGATAAACTCCTTCACTCAGTTGTTTGAAGCCACTCGCTCATCTTGATTTTCTGCCAGCAAGGTTCAGACCGGGCTTGTTCGTTAGCGCTGCTGTTC
Source organism: Verrucomicrobiales bacterium (assembly GCA_005805305.1). Classification (GTDB taxonomy): domain Bacteria; phylum Verrucomicrobiota; class Verrucomicrobiia; order Limisphaerales; family F1-80-MAGS106; genus F1-80-MAGS106. The sequence continues at coordinate 451 of SYMW01000220.1, read as the reverse complement.
CCGTTCATTGGGGGAAAGCCGAAGTGCGTCGTGCTAGAATTCCCCCCCAACGGTCAGGCGCACGATGCCCGCAACGGCGCTGGAGGAACCCCGGTAAAGATTGACGTAGCACTCGCACTGCTCAAGCGGGGTGCCAGCGGGCAGGGTGACGGCTTCCCATGCCGCCGTCCAATTCTCGTCAGTGAAGCTGCCTGCTTATGATTGTCACAGCCTAAGTCTTTCCAAATCACTCGCCTCCCCAAAAGGATATACCTCACTCTTCGTCAAGCCTTCCCCACTCAGCCTTCCGCAAATCCCCACGAGGTTCCCCGTGGTGCATCCGCGAGTTGTCGGTGATCGGGTCGGGTGCCGGGGATTGCGCCCCGGCACCCTCCCACACCACCGTACGTGCGGTTTTCCGCATACGGCGGTTGAACGATGCAGCCCTGTTTACATGGTGGCTGCTAGGTCT
>SYMW01000219.1 GCA_005805305.1 Verrucomicrobiales bacterium | reverse complement strand
TTTTTGAGGGGTGGAGGGGGCTGTGACGATGCGGGCGAGGGCCGCCTGTTGCGAGGACGTGAGCGCTAATTCCAGTTTTGGTCTAGCCATGCCGCGATCCTGGCATGAAGGCTGCATGTTAATCAAGACTTTTATGAGACCCTACACTAGGCATGGCGTGCGCCACCGGCAATCGCGAGCGCGTGCGCGAGCTGCTGGATCAAGATCCAACGCTCGTCAACAGGCTCTCAGACTACAACTCGGGTTACATCGGCGGGGGCGCGCCGATTAAGAACGCGGCCGCGCGCGGGCATATTGAAATCGTCCGATTTCTCCTTGAGCGAGGCGCTGATCCAAACCTTCCCGAGGAAGGCATCGCGCCGCAAGGGCATGCTCTCTATTCGGCGGCGGCCAACAGCCACTTTGAAGTCGCGAAACTGCTGCTCGAACACGGCGCTGATCCAAATGCGGAGGTGGAAAGTTCCGCCGACACCTTGAGCCGAGCGATCATGAACGAGGACCAGAAGATGATCGACCTCTTGTGCGAGCACGGGGCCGCCCGGCCGGCGCACCTGCTTGCCGGCTACAACGATTTGCGGACGGCGGCGGCGGTGTTCGCGGCGGACCCCTCGCTTGCGAACGATTCGGAGGCCCTCGCCAACGCGGCGAATGGTGGGCATGAATCCTTTGTGCGCCTGATGCTGCGCCATGAACCCGGCCTGCCACAACGGCTGACATTTCCCGGATGGGCGGTGGGTGCGAAGACGCTGGCGTTGAACGAACTGCTGTTCCAACACGGCATGAATCCAAGCGCGCCGGACTGGCTGGGCATCACTCCACTGCACGAATTCGCGCGCAAAGGGGATGTTGAGAAAGCCACTCTCTTCCTGGCTCATGGCGCGGATCTGAACGCTCGTGATGAGGACATTTGCTCCACACCACTCGGGTGGGCGGCGAAGTTTGGCCAACAGCCGATGGTAGAGTGGCTCCTGCGAAATGGATCCAAGCCAAATTTAGCAGACGATCCAGCGTGGGCGACCGCGCTCGCCTGGGCGACTCGTCGCGGGCATTCAGCAATTGCGGAATTGCTGCGCGGGCACGGGGCAAAATGAAACTTAAAACGGCAGTTGAACATCGTGGAGATTGGCATCTTCGAGGATCAGCAATGCCCCGGCAGCCCGGGATCCACAAACTTTATGATGACTATTCTGAGACTGCTGGTCTATGAAGGGATCGTGAAGAAAGTTCATCCAGAACTGAATTTTCAATCAGAAGCAAAAGTGATTCCCTCAATGCAAGAGCGTGGCCCTATCCGCGCAGGCCGCCGCAACCGCTCCTTGAATGAGCTTGGCGCTCCCGGTCAGCCCTGGAAGGATTCGACCATGTATAAACTGCCTTCCATTCGCAGAGCTCCGTGTCAACGTTCGGAGTTCCTATAGTTGAGGAGCTTGAACCTCATGAATTTCGTCGCCCTTCGAATGCTCACTGGAGACCGCGCGAAGTATCTCGGCCTCGTCTTCGCCATCGCCTTCAGCACTTTCCTTCTCCAAAATCAAACCAGCATCTTTGCCGGGATCATGCGACGCACCGGAAGCCAGATCGCGGACGTCACCGATGCCGAAGTGTGGGTGATGGACCCAGCCACAAAATACTTTGAAGAAACCAAGACGCTCAAGGACACCGACCTGATGCGCGTGCGCGGGGTTCCAGGCGTCGCCTACGCAGTCAGGCTTTTCAAAGGGATGCCGGTCGCGCGCGCTCCTTCGGGCAATTTCTCACAGGCCGTGATCCTGGGACTGGACGATGCGACACTCGTGGGCGCTCCTCGCAAAATGGCACTGGGCTCTTGGGAGCGATTACGCGAACCTCATTCCATCGTCATCGACCGCGCCGGCTACGGCCTTCTTTTCCCGGGCGAGGCGCTCACGCTCGAAAACACGGTGGAAATGAACGATCACTTCGTTCGAATCGTGGGCATCTCCGATGCCTCAGCTCCGTTCGCTAGCTTCCCCATCATCCATGCCAGGTACACCGAGGCCGTGAATTTTCAGGGCTCGGAGCGCAGCCAGATGGCTTTCATTCTAGTACGCCCTGAACCAGGGGTGACTCCCGCCGAATTGACCCGCCGCATCAGCCTTGCGACCCAGCTCAAGGCGAGAACCTCGGAGGATTTTCGCTGGGACTGCATTCGATACTATCTTAGGAACACAGGAATCCCGGTCAATTTCGCGATCACCATCGCCATCGCCCTCATCGTGGGGTTGGTCGTCTCTGGGCAGACATTTTATCTCTTCACAGTCGAGAATCTCAAACAGTTCGCCGCTCTCAAGGCTATCGGTGTCACAAACCGCCGGCTGATAGGAATGATTCTCCTCCAGGCGCTCACCGTGGGATTCATTGGCTTCGCATTCGGCACGGGCATGGCCGCCTTGTTCTTCGAGATCACCGCGAAACAAATCACTCCTCGCGGCATCATCCTTGTTTGGCAGAACGTTGTGGGTGTGGGAGTATTAATGTTCATGGTCGTCATTGCCGCCAGCATTCTCAGCATCAGGCGAGTCCTCTTCCTGGAGCCATCCGCAGTGTTCCGGGCCTGAAGGCTCCCTTCCACCAATGCCCAAGCATCCTCATGAATGACCCTGTTGACGCCGTCCGATGCACCGATGTGCAAAAGCATTTCGGCGAAGGCGACGCGCGCATCCACGTTCTCAGGGGCGCAGATTTTAGAGCGCGCCAAGGGGAGCTTACGTTCCTGGTCGGCCCTAGCGGTTGCGGGAAAACCACCCTCATCTCCGTGATCGCGGGCTTGCTGGATCCCACGGGCGGCGCTGTGGAGCTGTTTGGGCAACACACCAAGGATCTCTCTCCCGAAAAGCAGATCTTGTTTCGACGTCGAAACCTGGGCTTCGTCTTCCAACAATACAATCTTCTTCCCGCGCTCACCGCCGCCGAAAACGCGGCCGTCCCCTTGCTCGCCGCCGGAGTCAAACTCGCGGAAGCCGTCGACCGCGCAAAAACGCTCCTCTCGAAACTGGGGCTCGAAAAAAGATTGAACACCATGCCCTCAAAACTTTCAGGCGGACAGCAGCAAAGGGTCGCGCTCGCTCGCGCCATGATCCATGAACCACGCCTCATTGTATGCGACGAACCGACCTCAGCGCTCGACCACGCCACGGGCGAGTCCGTCATGGAGCTTCTGGCGGGATCGGCCGTGCGCCCCGAACGCGCCGTGATAGTCGTCACCCACGACAATCGGGTGCTCCACTTCGCGGATGCCGTCGCCCACATGGACGATGGACGAATCACTCACCTTGAGAAAATCAACTGATCTGGCGCCATGAAACACAAAATCCTACCGATCATTGCCTTGGTAGTGTTCTCGTTCGCAACGGCCTCGATAGTCCGCACTCAAAACCGCGTGAAAACCAACCCGCCTCCATTTTCCCCGCCGCGCTCGGCGTTTGTTCAGCGCGTCGCCGCTGCTGGACTGATAGAGGCGAGCTCTGAGAACATCTCGATCGCATCACACATTCAAGGCGTCGTGGAGAAGGTTTTTGTGGTCGCTGGCCAGGAGGTCAAACGCGGCGAGCCCATCCTGAAGCTGGATACGCGCGCCCTGGAAGCTTCGAAAGCAGAGCGGCAAAGCGAAGTGGCCTACCGCCAGGCTACAGTGTCCGCCATCCAGGCTCGAGCGCGAAAGGCCAGGGCGCAGCTAGCCGATGTGCAGCGGCAGTTGCGCTTCGCCGAATCCCTGTCCGACCCAAGAAGCATCAGCAACGAAGAGCTAGCTCGCCGGCGGAGCGCCGTTGAAATCGCGGAGGCCGAGGTCGAGGCGGCCGACACGGACATCGTCGCGGCCAAAGCCTCCGTTCTCGTTGCCGAGTCGAGGCTCAAATCGGTCGAAACCGACCTGGAACGTAGCACTGTCTTTTCACCCATCGCAGGACTCGTTCTCCAGTTGCGAATCCGCCCAGGCGAGCAAGTGTCCATCGGGGCCGGGGTGCCTCCATGGTTCATTCTTGGAGACGTGTCCTCGCTCCAAGTCCGCGTGGACATCGACGAGCACGAAGCATGGCGCGTCCGGCCAACGGCCAAAGCCATGGCCCATGTGCGAGGAAACGCCGCGCTCAGCGTCCAACTCCGCTTTGTGCGGTTTGAGCCCCTCGTCATCCCAAAGCAATCCCTGACGGGCGCCAGCACCGAGCGGGTCGACACCCGCGTGCTGCAAGCCATTTATCGCGTTGAGAATTCGGATCTCCCCCTTTTTGTCGGGCAACAAATGGATGTTTTCATCGATGCATCGGATCCGAAAACGGCGATGAATGTCCCCTGACCTTTCCATGGGAACCGCCCTGCTTATTGTGCTCTTAGCGACGATCTCCGGCTGCAAAGTGGGTCCGGATTACGTGGCGCCCCAGAGCCGGTTACCTTCCGCCTTCGCTCAGGCTAGGATCGGAATCGCGCCGTCCATGGATAATCCCGCCGATCTTGCCGAATGGTGGAAAGTCTTCAACGACCCCCTGCTCTCCCAACTCATCCGCGATGCCGCTTCAGCCAATCTCGACATCCGTCTTGCGCACGCTCGGTTGGGCGAAGCCAAGGCGCGGCGGCGCTTCGCAGAGTCCGCGCTTTGGCCTGGGCTTGATGCGACGGGATCCCATGCTCGATCTCGCCTGGGCAAAAACACCACCGCGGGCCGCCAGCTCACGGCAGCGGGTCAACCCCTCGATAATCCCTCGCATCTTGCGGCGCTGGACATGAGCTGGGAGTTGGACTTCTTCGGCGGCGCACGCCGAAACGTCGAGGCGGCCCAAGCCGACCTGGATGCGAGCGTTGAACAGAGCCGCTACACCTTGGTCTCGGTTCTGGCCGAGATCGGGCTGAGCTACCTTGATTTGCGAGGGGCGCAGAAGCAGCTTTCCCTGGCCCAGGAGCATCTTCAAACCCAGGAGCAAACTCTGGGCCTCATCCGCGACCGGGCGAAGGCTGGCCTGGCGAACGAACTGGACGCAGCACGGGCAGAGGCTCAGGCGGCGGCCACGCGGGCGTTGATTCCTCCGCTCGAGGAGGCCCAAGCCCGGTCGATCCACCGCTTGAGCGTGCTCTCCGGTAAAGAGCCCAGCGAGCTGATCGCGCAGATGGCTCCTTCCGCCCAGATCCCCTCCGCTGCGCCTCGCGTCCCCATCGGACTGCCATCGGAGCTGCTCCTGCAGCGGCCGGATCTGCGCCGCGCAGAACGCCAGATCGCCGCCGCCACGGCTCGGATCGGGGTCGCAACTGCGGATCTTTTTCCAAAGTTCAACCTGACCGCCGCCTCAGGCTTCCAGAGCGTGGAGGCAGGAGATTTTTTGGAGGGCGGCAGCCGCTTCTGGTCTCTGGGGCCAACCCTCCGCTGGCCCATTTTCAACGCCGGCCGCATCCGTCAGAACATCCGGGTCCAGAGTGCTCGCAAGGAGCAAGCGCTTCTCCACTACGAGCAGACGTTGCTGAAGGCTCTCGAAGAGGTGGAGAACTCCCTGGTTTCCTTCGGGCGTGAGCAAATTCGTCTCGAGGCGCTTGCGGATTCTGAAAAAGCCAGCCGCCGCGCCGTGGCGTTGGCGACGGACCGCTACCGAGGCGGGCTCATTGGATTTCTTGATGTGCTTGAGGCCGAGCGCGCCCTGCTCGCCGTGCAGCACGATGCGGCTCAGTGCCAACGACAGCTCGGCCAGAACCTGATCCGACTCTACAAAGGCCTCGGCGGAGGCTGGCAACAGATCGAGAAACAGATCCAATGAACGCTCGACTTGGACGCTCGTTGGAATTACTACCCCCGTTTTCAGGGTCAGTCAGAATAGGCTGCCAAGGCTTCCTTGAGCATTGGAGGCACCACCGTGGGGACCATGCGGCTGCCTTCACGCCGCATCGCCGCCACCTGCTGCTCCCCGCGAGCGACAAGCTGTTCCGGCCCTCGATTCACTCGCCAGTATTCGAAATGCAGCGTGACGCGGTTTTGCACCAACTCCCCCAAACGCATCCGCACTGAGATTTCGTCGAAAGCCGCCAGCTCGGAGAAATACTCGCAAGCGCAGCGCACCGTAGCCAGAGCCAGCCCCTGGCTCAGCTCCTCAATCACGTCAGGTGCGTAGTCACGCAAGAACATCTCTCGGCATCGTCCCTGCCAGCCCAGATGCTGCGTGTAATATACGTTTCCCATCAAATTGGTTTCCGCAAACCCCACCGTGTGCCGATACTCGTAATAGCGTGTCGCCATGGATAGTGATTAGACCATCGCCAAAGTTCCCCGGTTCGTCCCACGGGATAGGGACTCGATGGCGACTCCCACGACCATGGGACTCCCGGCGCCGCGCACTGCCATGATGCATGTGGCTATGACCATCGAACCGGAACGAAACACCACCCAGCCGTCGGCCCCCAACGCATCCAGAACCAGTGGCGCCCCGGCTGAGCCACCGGACTTTTTGAGGCACTCACGAACGCTCCACAATCGAGTGGCCGCTGCGTCCAGTGTTTCCGGCCGCTCCGTGGCGATGAGCCTCGCGAGCTGAAGCGAATCCTCCCCCAGCAATTCACGCCAAACCTCGGATGCGCGCCCCGACACTTGTTCCAGATCGCCCCCGAGCCTGCCTTCGCAGGCAACTGCCAGGGTTAGACTGCCCGAGTGGGATGCTGAAATCTCCATCTTCTCCAGCGTGACAGGCTTTCCGTCAGGCCGATGCCAGACTTGCGCCCTGTGCCCGAGCGCGTGTTGAATGGCTTCATCGCTCCGACGTGCCCTCCCACCCTTTTCGAGCGCGACGCGCACCGAGGACCCTGCCGCCAACTCCTCCAGGCGCCGTTCGATATACGGCCCAGCGAGCGGCTCCGGCCAGGCTTCGGGCAGCTGGATTTCCCCGACGGATCGGAGGTGCAGACCTTCCCAAACCTCCACGATTTCGCCGCCCGCGTCCGCCACCTCCAAGTCGTAAACGAACTCGCTCCCGTTGCGAAATCGTTCGCAGGCGTGGACGAAACGCGGCCCCTTCTCGATCCGATGGATCGTGATGTGATCGATCCCAGCAGGCAGAATGCGAGAATGCGGGATGCAGGCTTGGACGGCGTGCAACGTCGCGTCCCGCGCGCCTGGATCGCCCAGCACAAACTCTGCCGGCAGAAAGGGCCCGAACCACGGGACATCATTGTCCGGCGTAATTTCTGCCAAACATTCTTTCGCCTTGAGCAGATGATAGCCCCCTAACCGGCAGAAGCGCCCCCGGTGGAACAGAATTCCGCCATATAAGTCCACCGCTGGATCGAGACGCAGCTTCTCAGATTCCGGCGACGGGATCTTCAACCGCTTCGCGATGGCTGAATCCGAAAGATGGAACCGGCACAGCGCCCGGAAATGGTCGACGTGAAAATCGGTGGCTTCCGTTCGAATGCAAACCTCCACAATGTCCGCAGTGCGCCTCAGCGTGGCAATGCGGATTGTGGTCGGCCCCATCGCCGAGACGACAATGGGCCGCGTCAGTGCAACCTGTTCGAAGCTCGGCGGCACTGCCGAACCGATCAAGGCCATCGCGGCCTGCGCCATGGCTTCCAATCCGAGCACCGCCGGAAACAGCATCTCCTTCTGCACGACGTGGTCATTGAGATAAGGATCCGCGTCGAAAGACAACGATGCATCCACTATAAGTTCCACGCTGGGATAGAAAGCCCGACGGCGTTCTAAAAACCTCCACAGCGGCAGGTCCGACTCCGTGAATTTGAGAGTGGGCGGCTCGCCAAATCTGCCCGTCACCACCAGGGCCAACGGTGACGCAGCGCTGCCCAACACCGACTTAAACAGGCGCACTCCTTCGCCCAAGGGAATGGGCGTGATTCCCTGGGAGATCAAAGCCTCCATCCGGCCAAGCCGCTCACCCATGCCGACCCCGGACCACACGGACCATTCGAAGGCGTGGCATCGACAGCCGGAATGTCGGGCCCGAAATTCCTTGGTGAACTCTGTCATCCACTCGTTCGCTGTCGCGTAGTCAGCCTCCCCTCGCAGGCCTGCGCGCGCGATGATAGATCCAAAAGTGATGAGCAGACGCAGGCCGAAGCTGTCCACAGCCGCGAGGACATTACAGAGACCTTGCAGCTTCGGCGCCAGCGTCGCGTGGAAGGCAGCCTCTTCCAAAGTCCTGATCAGCTGCGGAGTGTTCACGCCCGCGGCGTGCAGGATCGCCGTCACTGGACCGAGTTTCCTCTCCGATTCCTTCACTGCTTCGCGAACCGCCGCCCCATCCGTCACGTCGGCTCTCGCATAGAAGCAAGGCACTCCGGCAGCCCGGATCCGCTCAAGGTTGTTGGCGAGCTCCCGGTCCAGCGCCGGATCGGATCTGCCCATCAGCGCCAGGCCCGCGCCTGTTGCGTGCGCCAGGGACAGCGCGCATTCCGCCGCAATGCCCTTGCCTCCACCAGTGACGAGCAGAACATCGCCGCTCCCAATCGGGAAAGACTCCCTGGATTTCTGCGCTGACGGCTTCGGATCACCGATGGGAACCGATTTTAGTCGAGGCTCAAACCGCCGCCCCTGAGCGTCATAGTGCGCCTCCATATAGCCGCTCGCGGAAGCGGCTTCCGCCAAGACCCACTCGATCGTCTGGGAATGCCCGGCGGGGATGTTCACGACGCAGGTAGTCAGCCCGCTCATTTCTTGATGCAATGTCCGCGCGAATCCGCCTCCGCTCCAATCGTGTCGCGCCAGGACAAAACGCGGCCTCGACTTCATCGAGAGAACGGCACGCCCTGCCGCCAGCAGCATCGTCACGTGTGGCTCCCGAGTTGCTTCCGGCAGACACAGCAGGACGCCGCAACCACCAGTCGCGCTCAGTTTCTGACAAAGTGCCTCCGCGAAGGGGTGCTCTATCGGGGCAAACACCTGCCAGCCTTCCGTCTCCGCCGGAACTCCAACAGCCTCCGCCGTCGCCATCCAGCGCGGCCGTTTTGCCTCCACCAACTCAACCTCAAAGCCCCGAATCCAGGTGTCCACGCCTGGCGGTGGGCGCCGCTCATCCTCCGGTTGCTGTAAAGCGCTCGACTTCTTCAGTTCCTCGAGTGCCAATGCCACCTCCGCGACGCTTGAGTCCGCGAAATCCGTCAACCCAACCAAGCGTGGCAAACTGAGCATTTTTGCCGCCTCAGACACGAGCTGCCCCACACTGATCGAGTTCAAATGGAGATCGCTCAACAGGCGGCTCTGGTCTTGCACCGCGGTCTGCGGCAGCTCCGCGCGGTCGCTGACCAGTTGACGCACCAGCTCCAACACTGATCCGGAGGTTTCCGGGGCCGTCGGCGATGTCCTGGCGAGGCCAGCCGCGAGAGGATTTTTCCCTAGAGAAGGGGATGACAACGATCTGTCCTCGGTCCTTGCTCTCTCGGCAGTTTCGGACTTGGGCGCGAGCTCGCAGGGGTTGACGAAAAACTTAGGCTTCCAATCCAAATCGAACGGCCGAGTGAACCTCCCTGAAAACAACACCTCGTGCCGAAGCGGCGCGCCCAGAGCGAAAGCGGCGCCCAGTGACAGCAACAACCCTTTCACCGACTCTCCACAAGCGTCCATCGCAACAACCGACACGTTTGCGGTATCGCCCACCAGGGAGCTGAGGATGCCGCCAGGGCCGACCTCTATGAGCAAATCGGGGGCTCCCGCCCCTGGAAAAATCCTGCTCTCGGGCGATTGGCCGCCTCCCCCAGCGTCAAGAAGCTCCGCCAACGCGGCACCGAAGCGGACCGCGGACGTCACCTGGCGGCACAGCAAAAATCTCAAGTCTTCATGCTCGGCGAGGATGGTCCCGGTCACCGTCGAAAACACTGGTCGCGTTGGAGCTTGGAAGGAAAGTTGGGCGAGCGCATTCGCCAGCACGGGCACGGCGCCGGCGACAAAGGGCGTGTGAAAAGCGTGCGAGACCGGCAGTCGAATCACGCGCAGGCCCAGCGTTTGAGCGTGTTTTGCCAAGCCCATGATTTCGGACGCTTCCCCAGCGACCACCGTTTGGCGAGGGGAATTAAAGCCAACGATGATGAGCTTCCCGGTGCAGAGGAGGGACTGGACTTTGCTCCAAGGAGCTTCGACGGCCAACATCGCGCCTGAAGAGCAGCCAAGATGGGCCATGGCTGCGCCGCGCACCCTCGCAATCCCCAGCAAGGCCGCCTCGTCAAAAGCGCCTGCCCAGTGCAGTGCGACGATCTCTCCAAGGCTGTGGCCGATCGCCGCCTCCGCCGTGATCCCAAATTCCCTGAGGACCTTCAGGCCCGCGAGGGACGCAGTGGCCACGGCCGGCTGGACGACGCTGGTCAAAACGCTGGTCTCATCCCCAGAGAGGGCGGCTTGCGCATACAGTTCGCGCACGGAATCAAATCGTCGACGCCAAAGACCTCCATCAAGGTGTGAGGGAGAGCCTTGGCCAGGAAAAAGAAACGCGATCCGCGGAGCTTTGCCGCCTTCACCAAGAAAAATTCCTTGTGCGAAATCCAGAGCCGTTGTCTTTCCGGCCTGAACCCAGGAAAATAGCGTCTGCAGTCGAGCTGCCAGTTCGCTCGGCCTGGAGGCAAGCACGGCCGCGCGAAGTTTTCCGGCTCCGAGCTGCTTTTCCAATTGGGCCGCCATGTCCACCACCTCCGACCGCGAAAGGCGCGGGGCAATCGCCAGCAAAGGCTGGAGCTGCCGCAGAAGATCGGCCGCATTCAGCCCGCGAAACAGGATGAGTTCAGCATCTTGAGCGGACTGAGACATCATGCGCTCACGCGAGCCAAGAGCCGCGCGCCGCCCCGTGGCGACACCCTCCAAGACCAGGTGGGCGTTGATGCCGCCAAAGCCCATGGCGCTTACGCTGGCTCGGAGCGGCCGGTCGGCCGGCCAGGCCTCCGGCTCGCGCAAGACACGGAGCGACGCCGTGGCGGAGGTCAGGTGCGGATGCGGCTGCCCGCAGCCCGTCGTGGGCGGGAGCACCTGCGAATGGACTGCCATGGTCGCTTTAATAAGCCCGGCCACCCCTGCGGCGGCTTTGCAATGCCCGATATTCGCTTTGACTGAGCCGACCACTGCAAGCGGACCACGCGCGCAGGCCCCACTTCGAGCTCGAGAAAGCACTTCGAGCTCGGTGGCGTCCCCCACGAATGTCCCCGTCCCATGCCCTTCGCAATACAGCACGGTGTCGGGACCAAAGCCGGCGCGGCGGTAAGCCCGTCGCAGCGCCTCAAGCTGGCCATCGGCCTCGGGTCGGGTGATGCCTCCGCTGCCGTCTGAGGAGATGCCCCAGCCCCGGATCGCCGAATAGGCGCGGCGGCCCTGAGCCATCGCATCCTCCAGCCTCATGAGCACCACGAATCCGCAGCCTTCGCCAGGCCAGAAACCCGCCGAACGTTTGTCGAAGACCCTCATCTCCTGGGGCGCCAACGCGCCCGTCTTGGCGAACCCCACGATCTCGAAAGGGTCGAGGCTCAAATCCACACCGCCGGCGAGCGCCACGTCGAGGTCCCCCGCGGCCAGAGAGGAGCACGCGTTGGCGACGGCGAGCAACGACGAAGCGCAGGCGCCATCCACAGTATAACCTCCGCCTTTAAGATCGAACTGGTTGCAGATGCGGCCAGCGATGGTGTTTGAAAGGCCGCCGGCAAGCGATTCCTCCCCGACGGCCGGGAACGGCGCTTTGTAGCGTGTCTCCAGGTCCGCCAGGAAGATCGCACGCTTCTGGGCTGCCCACATCTGCTCCGCCAGCGCGGCATCGAGCACGCGCCGAACATAAGGCCACCGCAGGCGCAAGACGTTGGCACGTGAGAATTCACCGGTCAATGTGTTGCCCAAAAGCACGCCAGTGGCTTCGTTTGGAAGCCCCGCGCCTCCAGGGAAACCGGCGTCCGCCAGGGCGTGCTCGGCGACTTCAAGCGCCAGCCAATGCGCTGGATCGGCAGAGCGATAGGTGCTGCCGACCACGCGGAAAGCCACACGATCAAACTCGTAGCCTTCGATCACCGCCGCCTCCGTGGAGTAAGTCATGTCCGGAACGGTCGGATCGGCGGACCAGTAATCCGATAGACGCAAACGCTCATCGGGGAGCCGTCGAAAGGCGCGACGTTGAGCCATCGCGTTTTCCCATAAGTCAACCGGCGATCGCGCCTCTGGGTAGATACACGCCATGCCGACGATGGCGATGGAGCATTGGGAACGCATGGCCGATATAAAAAAGTCAATTCATCTTCCGACTGCGGCAGCAGCCGTCATCGAAGGCGATAGCTGCCGCGCTTTCCACCAGAAATAGGCCTGTAGTGAAATCCCTCGGATCGCGCACACCGTTACCAGCGCAAAGAACAGGCCAAAGACGAGATGCATGACCTGGATGCACCCGTAAACCATCGCGACAGAGAACCCAAACAGCGCCTGGCGCCTGGGATTCAACGGCGTGGTTGCCGGATCGGGAATCATGTAGAGGGTGAAAAGGATAAAGGCGGCGCTGGTCATCGGCGTCAGCGGCACGAGAGGCGGCACGCCATAAATGAACGCGCGCAACTGGGCCTGGAGCGCGAACCCCAGCACCCAAGCCAGAACCAGGGGCATGCGGCCAGTGAACAGGGAATGGATGATGACCCCCGTCAGGAGCACCACGCCGGGTAGAACCCAATCCCAAAGGCCGACCAAATTCTCCGTGAAGTGATAAGGCGGAGCGAACCCGACCTCCGGGACAAGGACGAGAGTGGCGGCCACGCCGAAGTTGGACGGGTTGAAAATGTGCTGTGTGCGGCCCGGCGCCACCGGGGCTCGAAACAACACCTTGGAGCCAATGCTGAGCGCGACAGCAAAAGCGATCGGCCACAGCCGTTTGTTTGGATACAAAAGCATGGCGCAGGCGAACCCCGGGATGATGGCCGCCGGGAGGAAGTTGAGCACGTTGGCTGCTCCCCCAGCGAATCTAAGCTCTCGTTGGTTGGCTCGTGCGTCCACCCATTCCAGGAAGAACTGCATGCAGAGCGCCGTTCCGACCCCCACGAGCGGCGCAAGCCAGGATTGTTCAAATCCCAGGACGGTGTGCCCGAGGACATTCCAGACGATCATGAGGATGGTGAAATACCAGAGCGCAAACAGGCGCAGGTTGGGACTGCCCTTGGGGTAGAAAAGGACCGTCGTGTTGCTGAACGATTTTAGGCTCATGCGATCGGGTAATTGATGAAATGGCTTTGTGGATCAGTCTGAGCGAAGGGCGGTTTGCTTTGGCGTGGTGGATTCTCCCAGCAACACCGTGTGCCAGCCGGGCGTTAGCTTGAGTTGCGCCGTCCGCGGGCTGCCGGAGGTGTCGCGCCACTTTAATGCCACATCTAATTTCTGGTCGAGCCGGGTGGCTCCAAGCCCAAAATGCAGGTCAGGGCTGCGGCGCCCGCTATGGCCGCTGCCGCCATCCACTTGCGCGGCGTGCGTGCTCCCATCCGTCAGGACAAACCGAGCGCTAGCGCCGATGGCGGGCCGGCCGCGCAGATCGGGGCCAGGGTGCCCAGCTCGCTCGCGAAGCGCTCCACCTCTTTCATCGGCCAGAGGTAGCAAAAGGTGGAGGCCCAAGAACGCGCCCGGGTTGGGAGAGACGTTGTGAAAATAATAGGACTCCATCCATTGGTTCCCAAACACGAAATCCATCCGTCCGTCTCCATCTACATCCGCCACCGCGATGGCCTTGGTAACCATGGGCTCGTTGAATCCAACCTCAGAACCGACGTTAAAAAAACGGCCGTTGCTCGATCGGACGAAGAACGGATTCAAGTCGTTCCCGCTGAGGTCGGCACCAGGCTTGAAGTTCGGCCAGAAACGAGGATCGTGCACAACGCGGTCGTTGCTGGTGCCCAACGACTGCAGCTCGGGCCAGCGGTTGACCGTGCCACGAATAAAACCCACAGCTTGGATGGCCTCCAACACACCGTCGTTGTCGAAGTCAACCAAACGGCAATCCCAACCCCAGCCGCTTCGCGAGAGGCCGAGTTCCTCGCTCATATTGATGTAGGGCGCAACTCCTTTCTTCATCTGATCCAGCGCACCAGTGCTTTGCCAGAGGAAATGACTCTCGGTGAGGCCGAATTTCGTGGCGATATTGCTGACATAAATATCAGGGAGGCCGTCCCCGTTGATGTCGGCGAAGTCCACCCCCATTCCCTTGAAGGAATCGTGGCCCAACACGCACGACTTGGGATCGACTGCCCGGCGGTCGCCTTCGAGCAGGGTGAATGCCAGATGGCCGGGCTTGGAGTTGTTGTGCAAGAGTCGATCAGGGCCAAAGTCGTTGCCCAGGTAGAGATCGGGCATCTGGTCCGCGTCGATGTCCACCGTGCCAGCGGCCAGCGTCCAACCATGCAACACTTCATCATCGAGCACTCCGTGAACTTCCCTGAAATTTGCCTTGGGACTGACCCCTGCCCAGAGGAAGATGTGTTTCTTCCCGCCATTGAGCGCCTTGGCCTTGCCCTCGTGCATCACCTCGATCCCGTCCGCTTCGGCGTCGAGGATGTGCGCGCCATCTTGGAAATAATTTCCTATCACCAAGTCAAGATGGCCGTCGCCGTCGAGGTCCGCCTGCGTTGCGGCATTCGTGTACCAGCGCTCGCCCGAGCCTGTAAGTTCCGTGGGCTCGTAGAGGTCGCGGCTCAAGACGACGGTCTGCCCTGGTTTTGCACCCGCAGTCCGCCGCATGTACACGACTGGGGTTCGGCCCCAAAAGTAAACGAGAATGTCTGAGAACCCATCCTCGTTGAAGTCGCCGACCAGGACGCCCATGGGGGCGGTATTGCGCGCGTTGTATCGGAGGGGCGCGGGAGAGAGCACAAAGGGCGCGTAACGCTGCCCTGATCCTGGCCCCGGGGCAACGGTGACGAGATCCGTGCGCGGGTCCACATGGATGAGGTCGTTGGGCAAGCCGTCCCCATCCAGATCCGCAAGCGCCGCCGCGGCGCCCAATGACGAGATCCAAGCGGCGATCCGTTTCAGGCTTGGATGCACTTCGCGGACGAGCTTGTAGGGCGGGTGATCAACGACCTCGGGCAAAGGCAGTTTGTCGAATTTGAATCGGGCGGCGAGCTGCTGACGGTCTTTCTCTGGCAACGCGGGGAATTGGGCCAAAGCAAAACAAACGGCAATGGCGCAAAGAGCTGCCAGGGGCGTGGCGATCCGGCCGAGCCAGTGTGGGGTAGGCGCATTCATCACTTTTCTTGCAGTTGGAACTCTTTGTGGAAGTGGTTCTGGATGCGCTTGCGCCAGAGCTCGAAGCCAGGCTCCATGGAGTCCGAGGGCAGATTCTCCAATGCTCTGTCCGTGATCTTGGCGGCGTCCATGGCCGCCATTTCACACAAAACACCGGTGGCGAGATCGGTGGCTTCAGTAGAATTGCCGGCTCGCTGCCGTGCCTTGGCGGCGAATGCGGAACCTTGCGCAAGCTGGGGCTGATAGCTGCCCGCCGCGCGGCGCAATTCGCGGAGCGCAGCCAGGCTCACACCTCCCGCATAGGTGGCCGCCAACCCCACGCCGCTCCATAAATCGGGCTGCCTTTCGACGCCAAACCCCGCGATAGTGCACGGTATCAATTCCACGTCTCCGCCGTCCACGAACCACAGGCAACGGCCAAACCCCTGGTCAAAAGCGCGGCGCTCATAGCCAGTCAGTTTGCTGGGCGGCGGCTTGCCGTCGATTGTGGACGGCCAATTAAAGAACGCTTCGTGAAACCCATAGCCATCAAGCGCAAGCCACTGCAGCATCGGGTCAAGCTGCCTCCGGGCGCGCGCGACATTCTTCAGCGGCAACCGCGCCCACGCCCAGCCGACGCCGACATGCACCATGTAACAGTGCGGCTCGCCAGGGCCGCCCAGGAATTGCCGAATGCGGTCTCCGCGCCAAGGGGTGAGAGCATCCAGCAATGCCAACGCCATGGCGGCGCCTTCAAAGGCGAATCCTCTGCACTCCGAAGGAAGCCCCTGTAGTTCACGTTCCAAATCCGCCGGGTCACCGTCCTCCAAAGCTACGTGGTACCCCGCGCTAAACATCGTTCCCACTTGCTCCAGCCGCTCGCGCATGCCCCCTGCTCCACCTCGAAAGCCGCGGCGCTCAAAACTCGTTTCCTCAGGCGAAAACCCGAAAAGCCGACGGCGCAAAAATCGCCCTAATGTTGGTGTTGAGCGCAATGGATTCGGGTGTTTCCCGAGGGACTTGCCCAAACCACCAGATCGATGCTTTCCAGTCCCCGGCATCGACTCAAGTGGATCTTCATCAACATCTTTTCCAAGCGATCAGGACACCCAACGCGGAACCTTCAGTTGAGATGCGAATACCACGATTCACCTACAAGACACGGAGATGTTCCTGTTGCATGAGCGGGCTTTGTGTTTCGGACAGTCTTGCTCCGTTGAAAGTAATCTTGGGCAAAAAAAGGCGCGATCTTGAGATCGCGCCTTTCTGATCTGAAGTGAAAAGACCAACAACAACGAGCCGATTCAGTTGGCCTAGCTCAGGCGGCCTCTTGGCGGCGGCGCAATTGGCGCATCGCATGCAACCCGAGCGGCAACAGCAGCAGACCTCCCGCGAGTATGGTTGACGGTTCGGGGACGGCTTGCAGTTCAACGTGGCCTGGGCCGGTAGTCGACGGCATCCAAGTGGCTCCGCCGTCGATGGAAAGCTCCGTGAAGACATCAAAGAAGCTGTCGATCTTGTAGAGTCCAGGGCTGTGGTCGGCAATCTTGGTCTTGCCGGTCGATGCCAACGTGGGGCTTTCGCGAATCATAAAAGGACCCCCGGGACCGACGCCGCTCAAGTTGAGCTGAAGCATCTCGGTGTCAAACTCGCCTGTTGTATTACCGATCTTGCCAAAGACAATCGTCTTAACGGAACCGCTGGCGAAGATTGGCTGAGGAGGACCTATTGAAACGCCACCCACCTTCACCTCCAACTTTGCCGTGAGCTCCGAGTCAAAAGTCTCGATTTCATCGGCAGGAGTGCCGGCTTCTCCGCCGCCGCCTGGTTTTCTTTCGACGGGATGATCTGCGAGCGGCTTATGCGCCGGCAGCGTCAGGAGAAACTCAAGCGCCGGCCCGCCGTATTTCTGGTGAATATCGAGACCGAGGTAAACTCCGGCTGGCGGGAGGTTTGCGGAGCTGGTGATGAGGGAAGCCTGCGCCGAACCGGCGAAGGCGAGAACCGAAGCAATGACTGCTGCAGCGACTATCGATGGTTTCGTGTGATTTTGGGTTTTCATGATCTACCTCGCATAAAGATTTCGCGTGGTTGGAAATGTGAATGGGTGGGATTCTTTTTGGGTGTTAACAAAATGCCTGACGGTCGTCCAGCTTAATATGGGACAACTTTATACACTTTTGGGACATGTGCAGAGACTCCTGCAGCGGCTTTTGATTGTTTCGTGTGATTTTGGGTTTTCATGATCTACCTCGCATAAAGAAGAATTCGCGTGGTTTGACCGGTTGGGAGGTTTGATTACGTTCCTCTAATCTGCCCGACGCGATAAGAATCGTGAATTGGGTGTCAGCTCCACTTCTCGATAGGAGGTTGTCTTAGGGTCCGGCTGAAAACTCCTAGCGAATCTGTTTTGGCTGGGGCCTTCGTTGCCCCCGGCGTCGCAGCCCGCGGCGGGGACGGGCGGCTCGCTCCACAAGTAATAAAAACGCAGAGTTTTAAATCATGGATCTCACGCGAGTTGGGTTTTCGGGGCGCCAACAGACACCGGCCTAATCTCATTGATCTCGCGGCATCCCAAAAAGGAACTCGGGGTCACAGGGGAATGATTATCCCGGCAAATAGCGGCCGTAGAGGGTTTCCAGTTGATCGAGCATTTGATCCAAGCCGTGCTCTCTCTCAACCAGCGCCCTTCCGGCCTCGCTCATCAACCGGGTTGAGTCAACGTCTTGCAGCGTTTCCTTGATGGCGCGCGCCAGGGCGCCCGGGTCCCCGGGCGGCACAAGCCGGCCCGTTACCCGATCACGAATGACCGAAGGAATGCCGCCCACATTGCTGGCCACGACCGGGGTCTTGGTCGCCAGCGCCTGCATGGCCGTTTGCGGGATGCCTTCATGGATCGATGGAATGACGAGCACGGCCAGCGCCCGCAATACGGAGGGCACGTCCTCCCGATGGCCGGTGAACGTCACGCAATCCTCCAGATCCAGTTCCCGAACTTTCGCGCGCACGGATTCGCCGTAGGGGCCATCTCCCACGATCACGTAGCGGGCTTTGAAGCCTTCTCGGCGCAGCCGATGCGCTGCCGCGAGCAAGGTTTCATGACCTTTCGCCAAACGAATCACCGAAACCATCCCAACCAGAGGAACGAGACCTTGCCGCTCGCCCGGCACCAACATGGCGCGGTCGCCGGACGGCGCGAATTTCACCAAGTCAATACCCGTGGGAAGAGTGCTCACGCGATCCGGACCAAGCCGAAAAAGTTCTTGAAAATGGGCCGTGACTTTCGGGCTGGTCGTCAGGACGTGATCCGCGAGCGAGCGGTAGACGAAACCACTGACGATCCTGCTGGAAATCGGAACATCGAAGTGCCGCGTGCGAAGGAGAAAAGGCACTCGGGCGATCCTCGCCGCGAAGCCAATGAGCCACCCATCCCGAGAGCTATGGGTGTTCACCACGTGTGGATGCAGCCGCCGAAGCCAAGCCGCCGCCGAGATCGCGGTGAATGGAAATTTCCAGCGCGACAAACTGATCTCCCTGGCCTCGATTCCAGCCTCTGGAGCTCGGCGGAAAAGTTCGGACCCTCGTGGCGCCAACAACCACGATTGCCCCCCCCTTCGCCGCAACCCCTCCATCTCAGCCATGATGCGCCGCTCCTGCCCCCCCCAGCCAAGGGAGGCCTCGGAGTGAACCACCTTCCATCGCCGGTTGAACCGTTCAGGCATCAATTCTTCGCCCCCGATTGTCTTTCTCTTTCCCTGGGAGTCAACACTGGTCCGCCCGGGAGTTGAATCAAGGCCAACGACAGCGGAACCGTTGACCGAACGACCCCGCGGGCAGTTTCAGTTCAAGTCTTGAAGCTCAAAACGGCCGTTGACCCTCGTGGAGATTTGCAAAAGCCTGGATGAGAAAGGCTTGACGAGGATGGAGGCATATCCCTCGTGGATCTGGTGAGTGATTCGGAAAAACTTTGCCGCCAGGATCTTGCAAAGCATCGCGTTGGGCAACTGCCGTTTTAAGGTTTAAGGTTAAATCACATTTTACCTTGTCGAAGGACAACTCAGGGCCTGTAATTTCGAAATGCAGCGCTACTTTCATTGGTTTTATCGCGGGATGCTCGTCCTCTGCGTGGTGGGGATGCTTTGGTCAGTGTTGGCGGCGGCTCAAAACGCACGAACACAAGAAGGCGGAACGGGGAATTCGGCCGAGGCCGCCACCACGAACATCGTCGCGGCCGCGAATCCGTCAGCCAGTTCCAGCAGGGGTTATGTCACTTTTGGACTGGACGAGTTCCCGATCTTGCGGGAGACCACCCTGGTCGGCGTGCCTCTTTGGCAGTACGCCGCCTCTTCCCTCTACATCCTGCTGGCGTTTTTGAGCGCGCGGGTGATCAACATGATCCTCGGGGGCTGGCTCAAACGCAGCGCCGCGAAAACCGCCTCGGGAGCGGATGATCTGATCATCGAATTGATTCATGGTCCCGTTAAAACCATTGCCTTCGTTGTCTTCCTCAACATCGGTTTGAGTGTGTTTGAATGGCCTACCGTGGCGGAAGTCTTCCTCGCGAAGATATTCGTGATCGTCGTCGCGATCTCGCTGACTCGCATGCTGGTCAAGATCGTCGACATCCTCGTGAAGCACTGGATGAAGACCACCGCGAAGGAGGAGGACCGCGGATTCGACGAACTCTTGTTCCCCGTCATCTGCAAGAGCTTGAAAGCGTTCACGGTGATCGTGGCGTTCCTGCTGACGACCTCCAATCTCGGCGTCGACATCACGGGGGTCATTGCGTCGCTGTCCATCGGCGGCCTGGCCATCGGCCTGGCGGCGCAGGACACACTGGCCAATCTCTTTGGGGCGGTCGCGATTTTCATGGACAAGCCTTTTCGGCTTGGAGACCGGATCCAACTGGAGTCGGTGGATGGGAACGTGGAGGCGATCGGCTTGAGAAGCACCCGGATCCGCAATTTGGACGGGCACTTGATCAGCGTTCCTAACAAGACGATGGGAACCGCGATCATCACCAACGTGACCAAGCGGCCCAACATCAAGACCATCATGCAGATAGCGATCACGTACGACACGCCGCTCGAGAAGCTCAAGCGCGCGCTCGCCATTTTGCACCATGTTTACAAGGAGAATCCAAAAACGTTCGATGCCATCATCACTTTCCGGCAGTTCTCGGATTCCTCGTTGAATATCGAGGTGGTTCATTGGTGGAACGGCACGGACGCCAAAGAATTTCTCGCGGGCCTTCAAGAAATGAACCTCGCCGTGAAGGAGCAATTTGACTCGGAAGGAATCAATTTCGCGTTCCCGACCCGTACCATCTACTTGAAGCAGGAGCCGGCCGTCGCTACTTGAAAAACAGCAGCCGACAACCGACCATCACGATGAACCCTCCGAATGCGCGTTTCAAGGTGACCGCGTCCAAGTGGCTTGTGAGCCAGGCCCCCGCGTAACTGCCGACCATCGCGAGAGGCACGAGACAAGCCGCCACCTTCAGATCGATGTTGCCCAGATGATAATGCTTGATGGAGCCCGAAATCGCGGTGGGAATAATCACAAGGAGAGAGGTCCCGACGGCCATGTGGATGGGCAAGCCGAGAAAAAACGTCATCGCAGGAACCATGACAATCCCGCCTCCCACGCCGAAAAGCCCTCCCAGAGTGCCTCCCACCAATCCAATCACAGCCGCCAAGATCAATTGCATGAAGCTCACTCTCGCAAGACCTGGGGAGGAATCAACTCGAACTCCACGCGACGTGATGAACGCCATCTCCACCGAAGACGCTGCGACAGGTCGAACAGCCACCCGGCGCGGGGCCGCATCCCTTATTGAAATGAAATGAAATGACCACGCCCGCTTTTCAGCGCTTGCGCTGCTTGATTGACCCGGAGCTCCTGTTCGTGCAGGTAATGGTTCAGAGAGTGCCCGGCGGGTATTCACTGCGTCACGGCGACGACCGGATGAAGACCGAGGGGGACCTTCGTCGCGTGGATCTGGCCAGCTTGAGGGGCCTCGCGATGTTTAATGCCTCGGGAGTCTTCCGGCCTCTCCGCTGCGCCCCCGACCTGATCCGCGGCTGGGTCGCCGAGGCACGCGATGACGAGGAGCTCGAGCGCGCCTTGGAGATTCTCTACCCGGGATGCGTCGCGGACTGGAATGCGGCAGCGCTTCCCAACCCGCCCGTGACGCACTTCAGGGAATTCGTTTCCCGCCAGTCTGGCATGTACCGGATCACGAACCTCCTGAATGACGACCAAGCCGCGCGCGTGGCTTCGAGTTGCTGCGACGCCCGCTTCTGCCTGAGACGAAGACTGTGGACCATCGGGACATTGGAACCTGACGCCCAGCACTTGAAGAGCGCGGCTCCTTGCTTGGAACCGTGCGCGGTCCTGCTCGAACTCGCGCGCAAGGCGATGCGCTTGGAGCAGGAAGAAAAATCGGCGGCCTGGCTGGCGCCAGAGGAGTGGCGATCGATCGAGGTCGCGCTGGAGCGGCTTCGTGACACGCCCCCCAGCCAATTGCGAACGGGGGACGTTTCGGACGGCGCCAACCCTCGCCGGATCCAACTGTTGCTCGAGAACATGCGCGCCCGGCAAACGGCCCAGCCTTCGGAGGTTGAAACTCCCTGACGCCATGACCGGGCCAGTCACCCAAGGCTCGCGCCAGAATCGCACGGGGACCGCCATGCTGGGCATCAATACAAGATCCACCGGTGCATCCACGCGTTGTCGGTGGAGCGCGGCTGTGCTGAAAGCCAGTCGCAGCAGCATCTCAGGCTCGCAGCCACGCCGAACCAGCTGCGGCTGGTGCTTCGCACACAACCGCGCTCCGGGCTGCCAGCCAAATTCACCGACAACTTGTGGATGCACTGAGATCCACTCCACCGCGCCATGACAACCCTCCATGACCTCGTTTTCCCCGGCGGCAAGTTCCTCGGCATCGAGTGGCACGTTTGGAAGGTCGTCGGATGGGCGGGCAATCTCGCGTTCTTCCTGCGGTTTCTCATTCAGTGGCGCGCGACCGAGAAGCACAAACGCGTGGTCATCCCCGTTGTGTTCTGGTGGCTCAGCTTGGCCGGCTCGGTGCTCCTGTTTTCCTACGCGCTTTTCTATCAGCGAGATTCCGTGTTCATCTTCGCTTACGCCTTCACATGGATCCCCTACATCCGCAACTTGGTCATCCACAAACGCCAGCGGCAAGGAGGCCAATCGTGTGGGAAGTGCCACAGCCCAACGCCGGATCACGCGCGCTATTGCCCCGCTTGCGGCGCTCGGATGGAGGGCTAAAGGGAGTCCGCAAATCGCTGCATCGCCTCCTCTTGATGCTCGATGCTCTCCATCAGTTTGAACTGCGCGCGCGCGCGGTGCAGGTTGTGATTCTGCCGGTGCACCCTGAAATAGGTGTCGCCGGAAAGATGGTCGGTGAGAAAGCGAATGCCAATGGTGTAGGTGATCAATTTGCCGGCAAACGCAATCAACGAACGTTCGTTCTTGGTCAGGAACTGCCCGGCCGTCTCGATATAACCGCGGACCAGCGCCTTGAAAATCGGCATGCGCATGTGGATGAGAGCCAGGTTTAACTCATCCTCGAGCGTCGGGCTCGTGGTGGTCCGAACCATATCCCCAAAATCGTAAAGCACACACCCGGGCATGACCGTGTCCAGATCGATCACGCACATGGCTTTCCCCGACTGGAGGTCCAGCATCACGTTGTTGAATTTCGTGTCGTTGTGCGTGATTCGCTCCGGAATTTTTTTCTTCGCCATCGCCTTCACAATCACGTCCACAATCGGTTCCTGCCGCAACGCGAGCTCAATCTCCTGGGCCGCCTCCTTCGACCGGTTCATGCGGTCGGCCTCGATCGCGCGTTCAAGAGTCGCAAAACGCCCGCGGGTGTGGTGAAAGAAAGGAATCGTCTCGATGAGCCGGTCCCCTGGCAAATCGACAAGCAGGCTTTGGAATTCCCCAAACGCCCGCCCCGCTTCGAAGGCTTGGGTGGGTGATTCCACGGTCTCGAAAGTGCGCACGCGCTCGATGAACACGAACGTGCGCCAGCAAGCGCCTCCGTCGGCTCGGTAGTACGATTGGCCATCCTTCGAGGGAATCACGGTCAGCACCCGGCGCCCCGCCTCGCCGACGCCCGAGTCGGCGACCTTGTTCCGCTGATGCGTGGTGACGCGCATCAAATTGTCCATCACGCCGTCCGGATCCTTGAAAACGTCGGTGTTGATTTTCTGGTGAATGTAGCGGACCGGAACGCCGCCCTGGTCGTAGGTGGCGATGTAGGTCTCATTGATGTGCCCTATCTTGCAGGGCTCCGCGTGCTGCAGTTCGCCGTAGATTTGGAAGTGCCTGGACACCTCCAGTATTTGAGATTCCTGGTAGGAGGGCATGCCAAGGCGTCGTTAGTGGATGACCTGGGGAGAGGAGACTCGATACAGCCGAAGCACTCGCTGGGTCGCGGCGGCCATTTGGGAGGCGTCCAAAACAATCCTTTGAAGGCCGTCACCGCGCGCGAACTCCAACAGGTGCGCGCCGCCCTTCGGTTTTTCAAGGGCGGCTTTCAAATCCTGCAACCGGCTCACGGTGATGCCGTTGACTTTGTCCACCACCAGATAGCGGCTTTCCTGGTAACCCAGATTATAGGCATCCGGCAAAACCTGCGTGAGAACGACCCGGGATGGCCGGTCCGTGAGCTTTTTTTCGTTTCGGTAGTATCCCAAGCGAAACGGCACCCGCCGCTCCCAGTTTTCCCCCCAAGCCTTCAGCAAATTCATGTCCAACGGTTGAAAGATCAACCCCCCGGCGATCACGTATTCGGGTGGTTTGTCAAAGCCGCCTTCCGGAACCAATTCACTGCTGTACTCGACCTTAGGCAGCGGATACCCCACTTCCATGACTTTCCCTTCGCGCCAAATCTTAAGCTTAATGACATCTCCGGCCCAATGCTTGCGAGTCGCCAGATTCTCCAGCATGAGATGGCCGTAATCGGGATCGATATAGTCGCCTTCCGTGTCCACATCAAAGCCGTCGACAGAGAGCAGCACGTCTTTAGGTTTCAACACCGGGGTTTTGCCAGGTTCGGAAGGCACGTCGATCACCAACACCCCTTTCGCGTCCACCGGGACCCCCAAATACTGCAAGGAAGCGGGGTTGCTGCCGGGTTGCCAGACGAAGTCAAAATAGCCCAGCCCCCGGTAATTCCCTTTCCGGTTCGCCTCCACCACGGGAAGGATAAACGAGGATGGGATCGCGAGAACTTTATTGCCCGACTTGCTGCTCACAATGCCGAGGACGCGATCTCCGGAGATTAAGACTTCTCCGAGGCCGGGGCCGTCGAGTTCCGTGTCGATTTCGAGGTTCAAATGATTCACCCAGCTCAGGTTGGCGTCCCTCACGGTGAATTGCGTTAAATCAGCACGGCGGCTCTCCAAATTGCCACTGCGCCACTTCAACACGTGCAGCGCGCCAGCGGGGGTGGCTTTCGGCGCAAGCACCGCGGCTTTCATGTCGTCCCAAAAAGCGGGATCCTGCGCGTCGACGACCGCCAGGTTCGAGTGGTAATCCACCCACTTCAGCTTGCCCAGCCACCATTTCCCGCGCCCATCCTTTTGCAACCGGATCTGGGTGTGATCAGGAAATCCTTCAGCCGTCGCCAACAACTCCCCTGGGCGCAAAGCCACACCGGTCTTTTGAATGCTCTTCACGGAGCGGGACCACGGTTGAAAAAAGTCGTAAGCGGTGCCTGTCACCTCCACCGTGACGATCTTTTTTTCGAAGCCCGCAACCAGCCGCGATGACGAGGGCGCCGCCGCCAGTTCGAATCCTCCGTCGACGACTCCTAGGCACGACAAAAAACTGATCGTCACGAACCTCCAACACGAATTCATGGGTAACCGATTCATAAATCCAAAACATCCTTCGAAACCCGCGAGGCGCTCGATGGTGGCAGGATTTGAAATCTCCCCCCAGCCTCTTCGGCGCGGCCATTGCGGCCTTGGCCAACAGTGAACTCCCCTTCGCTCATAACCGGCGATCCTCCGCGACGCCGTAAGATTTTAGAATCTCGGGCATCGCCTGCTTCGCCGCCACCCGGTCCAGGCATTCGAACGAATTATCCGGCAGAAACTCGATGATATGCTGGTCTTTCGTGTTGGACTCAAACGCAGCCACCACGTCCTCCAAACCCTCGATCCGCTTCCCGTTGATGCGATTCACCAAGGCTCGAGTCTTGATACCTACGTTGCTGTTGACCGGGTGCGCCAGCACGTTCGCCAGCACGACCGGCTCCTTCCTCGCCGTCGTGGGCGACTCCGACTTCCGATAGTACAATTCATAGATGATTTCGTTGTTCGCGGAGTCGGACCAGTTCCGCCCAAAAGTCTTCAGATACTCGTGGCTCAACGGTGTGAAAACGAGCCCTCCGTGAATGTAATAGCGAGGCAGCACATCGTACTGATTGCCCGTGGTCTTATCCTCCTGGTAGACGTAAACGGTCACCTCCGTCTGAAGCGGTGCGCCGTCCCGCCAAATGTGAAGCGGCACCTTTTCCCCATGCTGTGCCTCCTGGAACGCGACGCTCGCGCCGACGCGATTCCCCTCAAACAAGACCGTGCCGTCACTGGCCACATCATACGCGCCAACTTTCAACAAAACGTCGTCCGGTTTGATCACCGCCTGCGTGGAAGGAATGTTGAGAATCCCATCAATCCTGGCGCCGCCGTTCGACGGAACCCGCAAATACTTGCGATACGCCGGATTCTGCAAGGAAACCATCCTCACCCCAGCTTGCGGAAACCCGTGGTAAGTCCCATCCGCAATATCGGTCAGGAAATGTTGAATCACTCGAGTGGGGATGAAATAGCCGGTATTCTCCAGTCCGCCCGCGCCCTGAAAGGCCACTCCCACCACTTGATCTTCTTGGATCACCGGCCCTCCGCTGTTGCCCGGATTGATCGCCGCATCGGTTTGAACCACGAGCATGGATCGATTCCCGATATGAACGTAACTTTGAACTTCGATCCTGGACACCACTCCCCGAGTATAGGAAATCTGCTCGCCTCCTGCTGGATAACCATAGGTGACCACCGTGGAACGGACCTTCGGGAGCGGGCCAAGAGGCAAAGCCTCCAAACCCTCAAAAAAGGAGTC
Organism: Verrucomicrobiales bacterium; assembly: GCA_005805305.1. Taxonomy (GTDB): domain Bacteria; phylum Verrucomicrobiota; class Verrucomicrobiia; order Limisphaerales; family F1-80-MAGS106; genus F1-80-MAGS106. Next base: position 7,237 of record SYMW01000219.1, on the reverse strand, counting down.
GTCTCCGACCGTCAGAATCGCCAAATCGCAGTCATGCGCGATAAATGAGACCTGGGCGATGTAAGGTTTTGGATCTTGATACCGTCGCACCAGGATCTGCCGCGCCCAACTCACGACGTGGGCGTTGGTCATGATTCTCTTTCCAGAGATCACAAACCCGGTCCCCGATCCGCGCCGCACGGATTCAGAACGCCAGGGCGCGTCCCAAACGGGCTGCTGCCCGGCCGTCATGATTTGGATCACGGATTTTTCGGGTTCCGCAGCGGCGGCGGCGAGGCACCAGCAAGCCAGGCCGAACATTAAAAATGGCTTCACCCGGGGAAAATGGAAGCCGACCCACAAAAATTCAAGCCTTTTGCCCAGAAACATCGGATTGGCTTCAACTTCGGCAGCTCGAGGCGCCGAATTGTGCCGAAACCAGCCGGACGACAAGGGCTCTCCTCCGTGTTACGATGCGGCATGAAGTGGAGCGACGAACAGATGTATGCCCGATTTCAAGAGTCCGATGCCACGTGCAACGGCCAGTTTTGGGTCGGCGTCCTCACGACCGGAATCTATTGCCTTCCCTCCTGCCACGCCCGCAAGGCTCTGCTCAAAAACGTGCGATTCTTTCCCAGCGTCCAGGCCGCCGCAACCGCCAACCTCCGTCCCTGCCGGCAATGCCACCCCGATGACTTCGCGAAGGGTCTGGATCCCTTGCTGATGCAGATCGAAACCCTGGCCCGCGAAGCCCGCCAAGACCCAGGCCGTTTCCCGGATCCATCCTCGCTGGTGCGCCGGAGCGGGTTCGGACCCACAAGGCTGTTCGAGTTGTTTCGCCAGCATTACCAAATGACGCCAGGGGAGTTTTTACTGCGATGCCGGCTGGCCGCCGCTCAGAAGAGGTTGATCGATGATCGCGCCACGATCTCGGAAACGGCGGAATCCGCAGGGTATCGCTCTCTCAGCACGTTTCACGAGCAGTTCCGAACGCGCACAGGCTTGAGCCCGGCCGCTTATCGGCGGCTGAACGATGAGGCCACCTTCACCCTCGAATTGCCAAGAGATTACGACCTCGGCTGCCTGAAGAAAGCGCTGAGCCGGGATGCTCACAGCGCCACGGAACGTTGGGAAAACGATCTCTTCTCGGCGGTGGTGCGGACATCAAACGGCCCTTGCCTGCTCCGTCTCAAGCTTCATTCGCGCACGATCGAAGTCCTTGCCTCCCGGGGCGAATCCGTCGAGCTGCATCGATTGGCGGCCAGGCTTTTAGGTTTCGAACAAGATCCAAGACCGTTCGAGAAGTTGGTGGCCAAACTCAGGATGCCAAACTTGATCGCCGGAAGAAAGGGCCTCCGCATCGCCCAAACGCCTTCCGTGTTCGATGGACTGATCTGGGCTATAGCGGGTCAGCACATCAATTTTTCATTCGCGGGCATGTTGAAACGACGCCTCACCCAGCTCGCCGGCGAGCCGTTTCACGAAGACTTGTTCGCGCCGCCAACTCCTGAACAGGTGGCCGCTTTGGCTCCAACGAGGCTACTCAAAGCTCAGTTCTCAAGGCAGAAAGCGGAATGCCTCATCGAGGTCTCCAAGAAAATCGTTTCGGGCGAACTGAATTTGAACGGCCTCTCCGAGATGTCCGCCACTCGCGCCATGCGAACCCTGCTCTCGTTGAAAGGGTTGGGGCCTTGGTCAGTGAATTATGTGATGATGCGCTCACTGGGTTTCCTCGATTGCCTTCCCGTTGGGGACACCGGCCTCGCATCCGGATTGGAGCGACTGTTTGAAGTTGAAAGACCTGATCCAAAGACGGCTAAAAAGCTCATGGCCCCTTTCTCACCCTATCGAAGCCTGGCAACCGCCCATCTCTGGCGAAGCGCGCACGAACAGCCCTAACCTCACCCCTCCGAAACTATGATCGCTTACTTTCAGACGTTCAACACGCCCGTGGGCCCATTCTCCGTTGCAGTGGATGCGGATCAACGGGTGCTCGCAACGGCCTTTGGAGACGCCGCTGCCCTCCGGTCGCGATTCAAGGTCTTGGATTTAAGGTTAAACTCGTCACTGACGGAGCGATCACGGCGCCAAGTCGAAGCCTACTTCGATGGGCAAGCGCAACGTTTCGACTTGCCCATCGCACCTCAAGGAAGTGCATTCCAACAACAAGTGTGGCGGGCTTTGTTAGAGATTCCATTCGGACACACTCGAACTTATGGCGACATCGCCACCCTGCTGGGGAGCGCCCCCCGTCCCGTGGGCGGCGCCATCGCGCGTAATCCGATCGCGTTGATCGTCCCCTGCCACCGGGTGGTTGGAAGCAATGGAAAACTGACTGGATTCGCCTTCGGAGAGATAGTCAAAAGACAGCTCCTGATCCACGAAGAAAAACCGAGGTCCACCCAGCCTAAACGGTGACAATTCAGCTCAAGGGCTGCGCTGCCGCGCAGCCTGGAAAGCACAGCGTGCCGGGCCATTTAGAGGCCTCTCCTTTTTCTCACGATCCAGTGGCCGTTGCAAAACGGGTCAATCTCCGATTTGCCTCAACCCAACCACGGCTGCGCGGCAGCGCAGCCCTACCGAATATTGCATTGTCGCGGCTAAATCCGAAGGCCTCTTCAGGCCCGTAAGACCCGGCACAGATGAGGAGACTCGATCAGAACTCAAGCAGCCGTCACCCGGAATGAAGACCATTCGTGGTGGCGAGAGCGCCGTCGAGGACAACGAAGCCAGCCAGGAGCGGCTCCGGCCTGCGAAGTCAGAGCAGATCCCCTGCTTCCATAATCCCTCAGTCGATCGGTGTCAGTGCCAGGATGGCTTTCACGTGGGCCACCAAGGCGGTTTCAAGACGTTTGCAGCCGCGGGGGGAATAATCGTAAATGAGAAGCCGATTCCGTCGCAAATCCGGTGGAACATCATGGAGGGATCGGGCCAGGAGCAGAACGGGTTTGCCAAGAGCATGGGCGATCCCGATTTCGTAAAACACATTGTGATTTCGGCCGGTGAGATCCGCGATCACCACTCGAGACAGCTCAATGCGGGTCCGAAGCTCCTCGACACTGCCATGGGGGTCGTGGAGATCCCTGCCGCGCTCGCACTTGAGAAGGCAGTGTGCCTCCAGAGCCGGCCTGACAAAGTCTTCATAAACCACCTCCTGATCTTCTGTTCCGAAAGGCATCGCCGCGAAGCACAATTTGGCGTCCTGAACGGTTTTGGACCTGCAAAGAAACTGATTTGGAAGAAGCGGAGTTGCCAGGAGCGCCGCGGCGGCAGCGTCCGCCTCCCGAAAAGTGGCCCGAGTCTCTTCCGAACTCACGACTCGACTCGATCCCTGACAAGAAGGAATCGCTGTTGCCGTGGCTCGACACTCTCCGCCGCGCAACAATCCCAGGAGCTTGAGAAAAGAGGAGTCATAAGAGCTTTCTCCGCTGAAATCAGTGAAGCCTCGATCCCGGAGGCTTTGGGGAATATCGCAGGGGCGCAGATAAAGTGGGATGACTCGTTCTTCCCCCGACCCCGCCTCTAATTCCAAAGCCAGTTGCAACTCTGTTCGCGTCCACTTCGACTCGAAGTAATCCGGGGACATGACGACGAGGACATGTTTGGAGGCGGAAATCGCCAACTCAACGGAACGTGGAAACGATCCTCCCAGGGTGGTTCCGGTGAAGTCTGAAAAAACACTCACTCCTTCGAGGGCCAAGTCATTGGACAACCGATGCGCGAAGCTCGCGTCTTTGCGGCTGTAACTGATGAAAGCATCGGACAACGAGCTCACGATAACTGGTTTAGTACCGATGGCGACAAGCTGGCGGCATTGAGGAGCCGCTTTGTATAAAATTGCCTATGGCAGGCGCACTGGGTGAAAAAACGGCCCGGAAAATGATCTGGAATCGAGCCGTTCATTTGCTTCTGGCGCAAGAGCCAAAAGTAATTACTGGCTTAATCCAGAACAAGTAATCTCTTTGAGAATCCATTCCGTTTGGCGCATCCCGAGGTTGTTGAAGATTATTGCGGCTTCAACTTCCGCGGGGCGGACCTCCGGTTTGCCGGTTGACGTCTGCTCCGAAGGCGTGGACAAGCGGCGCCGGAGGCACCTTGAGCCGGCAGGCCTGAGGCGTGGCCCACGAGGGTCGCCAACAAGTGATCCTCAAAACGGCAGTTGAACCTCCAGACAATTTGCAACAGCCTGGATGAGAAAGGCTTGACGAAGAAGCAGGCATATCTCCGTCTTCCACTGAAAACAGCGAGGAACCTCTTCGAACACCCGCATCGTGCTCATCGCGCGCTCAGCCCCAAAGGGGCGTGATACATCAGCCCGGGGCAACGCCCAGGCTGGCAAGCGCCGCGCCGTTGGCGCTCGATCCAAAATGTGTTCCTGGCCGGCGGGAATCGGAGGAAGTGCGAATGCAGAAGTGCGAATTGCAGGGCTTGGCAAAAGGAAACGTCGTCGTGGCTCTCAGCGGCTTCCTCGCTCACGGCTCCCAGTCAAAAGGCGCGGGGTTGAGGGGAGCGTTGTGTTTCTCAGGCAAAACGAGCGGCTGATTCCTCCAGCTCATGCACCAGAGCGCGGGTGCTGGCGGGCACTTTGCCGCGCTGCCAGAGCACGGTAAAATCCCACTTCGCGCGCGGGTCTGGGATTGGCACGAACACGACCCCAGGATGCTTGAACTCTTGGAAATACCCGGGCAGCAGCGTCACGGCGTTTTCCGACGCGACGAGCGAGAGCACGTTGGTGATGCCATCGACGACGGCGGAGAAGCGCGGCTTGAAGCCTGCGGTCCTGCAGAGCCCCGACATCCATTGATTGCGACCCGGCATCTGCTCTTCGTCGACGCCTATGAAGTCGCGGCCCCTCAACTCCTTGAGGGCGATCTTCTGCTGCCCCGCCAGCTCGCCACCATCCGCGACCGCTACACACACGCCGAGCGAGCCGAGCTTGGCGCTGTAAAACTCGCGCGCAGCCATCGCGCCTTCCTGACCAATGAGCGCGACATCCAGCTCGCCGGCGCGCAGGCCGTCGATCTGCTCGCGCGGCGAGAGGTCGTGCAGTTTCAGTTTCACTTTGGGATGAGATTTGCGCAGCCGTGCAAGCGCGGGCGTCAGCACGGATTGCGCGGCGGAGATGAGATAGCCCACGCGCAGCTCCGATCGCTCGCCGCGCGCCTGACGGCGCAGCTCGGCCACGGCGGCTTCGTAGTCCGCGACCACGCGGCGCATGGATTTCACGAGCGCGTGGCCAAGGCCGGTGGGCTTCACGCCGCTGGTCTCGCGCTCCAGCAGTTTGCCGCCGATCTCATTTTCCAAAGCCTGCATCTGGCGGCTCAGCGCGGGCTGGGTGATGCGCAGCCGCACTGCGGCGCGGTTGACGCTGCCTTCATCGATCACAGTGAGCAGGGCGCGGATGCGTTCTATCATGATGCCTAGGATATGTGGATCCGGCATAACCGCAACGTCGAACTGGCATTACCGGGCCGGCATCGCATCGCGCAGGATGGGGACCCATGAACGCACCGAACCTCACTCAACGTCCCCCCCGCAGCCCGCGCGTCCGCCTCGGCGGTTACACCGTCCTGCCTCGCCTGCTCGACAAGGCGCGCGCGGTCATCGCCGGCACCGCCGGCGAATACAAATACAACAACCCCAACGACGGCCACTTCTTCCGCTTCACCGGCCTGACTCCGGACGCGCTGATGGCTCAGGTGAAATCCGGCGCCGGAGACTGGGACATGCTGCTCTGGGTGAATGAGCACGCGCCGCTGAAGCGCACCGCGCTGGAAATCGATCAGTGGTCCAATTGGACGGAAACCGTCGCCTTCCACGACATCGAGATGCGCGAGTGGTTCACCGATCAGGTCAAGCGACTCAACCCGGCGCGAGAAGACCTGCGCGGCACCTTCGATTACCTCGACCTCGACGACTATGTCAGCTTCGGCGGCACTGCCTGAAATCAACCTCCACTGCATCACGCTCATGGCCGACCGCTTCATGCACACTGTCCTCACGCCCGCCGTCCTCGCGGCGGAGCGTCACTACTACGGGCGCACCTATCCCGCCTTCGACGCCGCGCCGGAACGCGATGTTCTCACAGCCGGCGAGGCGGAGTTCATCGCGCAGCGGGACTCATTCTACATGGCTACGATCACGGAGAGCGGATGGCCTTACGTCCAGCATCGCGGCGGCGCGCAAGGCTTCCTTCGCGTCACCGGGCCGAACGAACTCATGTTCGCCGATCACGGGGGCAACCGGCAGATGATCAGCGTCGGCAGCCTTGCGGTGAACGGACGTGTAAGCCTCTTCCTCATGGATTACCCGGCGCGCGAGCGATTGAAAATTCTCGGTCACGCCAAAGTGCTGGATGCCCGCGAGCATACCGATCTCGTCGCGAAGACGGCGCCTCCCGGCGGCCATGCCGCGAAGGTGGAGCGCATCTTTGTCATCGACGTTCTGTCCTACGACTGGAACTGCCCCAAGTTCATTACCCCGCGCTTCACCGTCCCCGAAGTCGAAGCCGCCGTCGCCCCGCTCAAAGCCCGCATTGCCGAGCTCGAATCCCAACTCAAACTGCGCACACCATGAACCCGCGCCCGCCGCTCCCCGCCAGCTCCAGTCGGTGGTAACGCTCCTCTTTAACTGCGAGATCCGCTCGGCGGAGATCACTGTCAGCTGCGCGTCGCCCATGACTCGCACGGCGGCGTTGTTCGTGGCGAGGGCGTCCTAAAACGTGGCCTCAATGTCCGTCAGACCCAGGTCTTCGCTGCACTTGGAGTCTTTGAACTGCGCGGCGACCGCGCCGAAATCAATCTTCGAAAGGTCCATCACAGGCGCGGGTTATGCCGGCATACCGACGCCGCGAATCCATCACCGGGCCGCCTGCGGGAGTGTCTGGCACAACGACTCGATCTGCTGAGGGAAACAGGTCGGCCTATCGTCCGGCTACGGATCGAAATCCCCTTTTTCCCTTTCTGTGTCTGCTCAATGCAAAAAAAAGCGCGCCCTCGGTTGAAACCGTCGGGCGCGCGATGAATTGCTTTTACCAAGCGTTTACGGAGTCGGACCCACCGGGTGCGTCACGGGAAGTGCCGCGGCGATGGCGTTCGCCGCGGGACTGCAAGAGGGATGTCCCCAACCGGTTGCGCTTCCGGGATGACCATTGCCGTCGGGGGCGATGTCGTTAACGATGTTGTCATCGCCGGTCAGGCTGACGCCGCCCGGCAAGGTGTCGAGGTTCAACGCGTGGCGAACTTTCCAGGCGATGTTG
>SYMW01000006.1 GCA_005805305.1 Verrucomicrobiales bacterium | reverse complement strand
CACCTTGTAGCGTATTGCTTCCCTCCTTTGACGTCACGAACTCAGAAACGGCGGGAACGTCAGGGTGTGCCCGCCGCTCTTGCTGCTGAGAGCCGCGCGACGCGCCTGATAGAACTCTGTGACGAGGTGTTCGGCAGTCTCCGTTGAGCGCGAACAGGCGAAGCTCGTGCAATACTGAAGGCCAGAGCGTCCTACGCTCAGAAACTTTGTTTTGTCTGTCCACTGGGCCATAGAATGCAAGGTGTGCTCACGCCGCCTAACGACACGAGTGACCGACCGCCGCTGTCAGCTCCGCTACTCCGTCCAGATAATCTCTCGAATTCCCCCAGCCCGCAACAAAACGGCGAGGCTCAGCGGCGGTTCGGTCGACTCGATGGTTGAACGAGGGAGCTGGTTGCACTGAGGATTTCAAGGAAAAGGAAAGCGATTTGTTGGCAACGAATCCCCTCTCCCTTTCTTAGGTTAACGCGGATTCACGAGACGCCCGAGGAACAAGCACGCGCCAGTCGATCGATGCTGGATGGCAAAAAGGAATGGCCGATCCACTCGGACCTCCAAGGGTTCGGGCCGCCTTGCGGGCAGGCTTGTGGTCTTTACCATGGCCACGGCGGTTGCGGCGGCGGCTTCGGTGCCGCGTTCGTCCACAGCAGCGAACGTTTTGTGGAAAACCTCCGAAATCTTGAGTCGATGGTCCGGTTTCGGCGCCGCCATCCGCAGAAAATTGGCGCTTCCGCGCGGTTCATCGAACGCTGATTTCATCCCCAGGGCGCGCAATTCTGGACCCAGTCTCATCAGGGGTGGCTCAAGCCGGAATCGGGGCAAGTGCAAAGTGATCTCGCGGGTCCGAAGGGTGGCGTTGGTTCTCAACTCCTCCGATGTGAGTCCCTGTTCGAGGGCGGCCAGGCCAGAGGACTTGGACGGCAAAAGAATCAGGAACTGAAAATCCCCTCCCATGTAGGGTAATGACACCGCTTCGAACCCCACCCGCTCGCCATACCCCATCGGACCTGTTCTCACCATTGTGGGGACATCCATTTGCCGATCGCCTTTCACGTGAAAAACTTCGGGTTTGGTCCTCGACTCGTTAAACTCAACCGCCCACGGCGCCTTGAAGTAGAGAGCGTTGACAAGAACGAGGATCGTGTCCGTGTCCAGACCATTGGGCGGGATCAACTGCTGAATGCGGCGGCGCGTCTGTTCCTCCACCCAATCATTGATCGACCGGATCGAAGCCGGCAGACTTCGCGCAAAATCAAGCGTCAAAAAGGGAGCTTTGTAAGCTTCCTCAGTCAGTTTCAGAAACGGCGCTTCGAACTCGTAGCCTCTCTGTCCAAAAAGCCGGTTGGCGGTCGCAAGAACGAAGGGCTCCGATGAGCTGGAGCCAGGCTGTTTACCCGCTGGCTGAACCATTCGCGAGGCGCTCAGGACTGAGTTGTCCAAAGCCAGATGCAAAGCAGCGAACGACGCATGGATGTCGTTCCCTGCCGCTCCGTAATCCAGGGTGTTGGCCATCTCGCCGCGCGTGACTCCATCAGAGCCAGCGAAGGTCATCGCCAAAGCCGTCTGTATCGAATAGGGCGAGAGGAGAACGTTGCTGGGGATGGAATCAACGGCGGGCGCGGCCGAGAGGGTCGCGGTATGGGCCTTGAGCAGTTTGAGACCGAAGGCGTTGACGGCATTCGCGGCTAAAGACACGGTTTGCGAACCGGGGGATGGCTGCTGGGCGGAACAACACCAGGCAAGGAACTGGAAACAGGCCAGGAAGGAGTACAAACAGCAGCGCACAAGGATCAAACAACCCGCGCGTCAGCCAAGGCTGAGCGGCCCTCCGTCGCACAAAGACGCTTTCCCGAAGGTTTCGATGCGATGTCCAACCGCATGCGCGAGCGCGAGGTGCAGCCTGTTATGCGCCACCCTCTCGAACTTGAGCGATCGTCCCATGTCGAAGCCAAAGCCGCCGCCCACCAACACGAATGGGATGTTGTCCAAAGTGTGGGAGTTCCCTTTCCCGAGTTCGTTTGTCCAGACCACCAAACTATTGTCCAAGAGAGATCCCTCGCCTCCCGGCTCGGGGGTTGAAGCCATACGATCCAGCAAATACCTCAGCTCGGCGCAGAACCATTTGTTGATCTTGACGAGCTTTTCCTGGGCCACCTTGTCGTTGTCCGGCTCATGGGATAACGAATGATGCCCGTCCTTGATGTCGAGCCACTTCATGTGGGCTTGTCCGACGGATTTCGTGTACTGCAACGTGGCGACTCTGGCCATGTCGTTCACGAAGCTGTTCACGAGCAAATCGATTTGCATGCGGCTCAACCGAGGCACGTTGTCGTTCTGATCGGCGATTCCTTCCTCAAAGGAGGGCGGCACGGCGCGAAGCTTGCGCTCCTCGGGAGCACTCATCTCCTTCTCCATTTGCCGAACCAAGGATTCGTGCTGCTCCAGGAGCTTCCGATCCTCGGCGCTCATGAGCTTGCGCACTTTTTTCAGATCTTCCCGAACCTCATCGAGAATGCCCTGAACGTTCTCCTTGTCCTTCATTTGGCCATAGAGCTTCGAGAACATCTGATAAGGATCCGAAATAGGCGCCACAGGTTGGTTGGGGCCCGCGTAGGACATTCGCGTCCATGGATCCGCCCTGTCCGTGACGCCAACTCCGAATTCCAACGATCCGAACCGGGTTCGGGAATCAGGACGGCTTTGGAAGTAATTCTTGATTTCTTGATCGATGGAAATGCCGCTAGCCCAGCCCGCCGGCGTATGGGATCCGCCCTGAATGTTCCCGGGAAAAAGTTCAATGCCGGTCAGCAGGCAGCTCATTCCCCTCATGTGGTTATCCCCGTCTCCGCGAACTTTGTTGGCCAGCCCGTTCAAGAACAGAGTTCGATGACGAAACGGCTCGAGCGGCTCGACTATTTCCTTGAGTTTGAAATCGCGCCCTTGATCCGAGGGCCAGAATGCCCCGGGAATGGTGCCGTTGGGCGTGAAAACAATGACGAGCCGCTGCCGCGGGCGCACAGGGCTGGCAAGCCCGAGGCTCGGCAATCCGGTGAGGAATGGGAGGACGGCGGTGGAAACGCCCAACTGACGGATGAATTGGCGGCGGCGGATTGCGTTCATGATCTGGGTTTCGAGGCAGTGGCGGCCGACTTGCCAGGAGCGTAAAGAGCCGACACGGCGCGCGCTTCTATCAATAGTTGCCGCATATTGCACCCGGATGCAAGAAACGACTCGCGCAATCGTGAAAAAACTTCAGGCCCATAGGCTGCGATGGGTTGCTTTACCAACTGGTGAAACAGCGTCTCGATAAATGTGGCGTGGGCTTGCCCGCTCGCAGCCGCGAACTCCGCCAGATCCCGCCCGCCCGTCAACCGCACCGTTTCCCCGTCATCTGTCACGTAGTCGCTGGCCGCGTCGATGCGCTTGTCCCCATCGAACGATCGTAACCGGCCAACGGCGTCGTAGTGCTCTAAACTGAATCCGAGCGGATTGATCACGGAATGACAGCTCTGGCAGGATTGAGGCCGTGTTAGTTCCGTGATCTTCTCACGCATGCTCAGATCAGGGGAAAAATCGGAATCCTTGAACGCGACGGCGATCGGAGGAGGCCGCAATGCGCGGCCCACGATGTGCCGAGTCAGAAACACGCCCCGATGGATCGGGGAAGTCGATTTCGGGTAAGAGAACGCCGCCAACAAGTAGGGATGTGTCACGACTCCCGAACGTTCCCTGGGGTCGAATGGGATTTTCACAAAGTCGTCCGTGGCATTGACTCCCACCCCGTAAAACCGGGCCAATCGATCATTCATGTAAAGACTGGGGGTGAGGAGCAAATCACGGTAGTCGGACGACTCCGACCAAACCGCGTCCTCCAAGGACAGATTGAGAGACGTTCGCAAATCCGCGATCAACTCGGAGGTGAACCCCGGAAACAATTGAGGGTCCTTGGCGAGATCTTCCAGATGATCCATCTGAAGCCAATGATGCAGGAACGAGAGAACTTTAGCCCTCGCGCGAGGATCCTCGAGCATTCGCCGGCATTCCGCGACCACGTTCTCCCTTCCGTTCAGCTCACCTCTAGCGGCCTTTTCGAAGAGTCGCTTGTCAGGCAGCGAGTCCCAGAGGGCGTATGAAAGCCGGGACGCCGCGTTGTAACCCGCTTCCGAGGCGCCCTCGAGTCCAAGATAGAGAAATCGAGGAGATTTGATCGAGAGCAGCACCACTCGCCGCACGGCATCATCCAGCTTGCGGCCTGTTTGAAAGTGGTCCGTGACGTGCGAACGGCGCAAACTCTCGTCGAGGGGGCGGCGAAAAGCGGTTTGGGCAAACTCCTGGCAGAAAGTTCGCACCTTGGCCAGGCGGTCTTTGTCTTCGGCCTGGCTGCGGGACAGTCGGTCCAGATTTTTGACAACGTGATTGGCGATCTCCATCGCCGCCTGAGTCACAGACTCATCCCATGACTTGGAAACTGAGACTCCGCGAGCATAACCGACGCTGCTGTCGTCGGGAGGAAACGAGGTCGACAACACCAGCGTGGGCGAGGACCGGGTCGTGGCCAAGTTCCTCGCGGGAATGGGTTGAAGCACACCGTGGGGCGGTTTCCAAAGCAAACGGACAGAGGCGCTCTTGTCCTTAAACTTGAAAAAGTGAAGGCGCAACGGGTAAGCCCGGCCTCCGATCAACCGCAGCTTGAAACTATGGTCCGCGGCGCCGCCAGAAGCCACCCACGCGTCCACAGCCGGTTGATCGTCGTCATTTAACCAGAGCCGCACCCCGTTCGGGCTTTCAAGCACGAATTCATGAATCCCCGTTTCGTCCGCAAGCAGGGACCCCCGCCATTGCATCGAAAACTCGGTCGACCCCATGTGCGAGTTTTCGGGACTGCCCGTTCCATACTCAAAATTAATCTGTCGATCCACCCGCTCGAAAGCCTTTCGCTCGTTATCAAACCCGCGCGCATTGTAGTAGACCGCGTGCAGCCCACGCTCAGACCCCACCGAGGGATCCTCAGGTCCGAAGGATCTGAGCAAATCGGCCGCGGTGGCCAAAAACTGCCGGTTTGTCAGCCGTGACACCTCCACGCGCGCCGGCCTCTTCCGCTCGCGGGCTTCGCGCGAATAAAATGTTTGATGCACGTAGCGGGCGACTGCTTCGGCATCCGCTCCCACGCACTTCTCAGGAGCGTCCTCGGGCATGGTTCGTTCAATGACGCGGGCGAGTTTCTCGACCGACCAATCGCCCTGGAGCGGCTCATTGTACTCGCCGGGCACGCCCTCGCCATTCTTACCATGGCAACGGGCGCACTGTTGGCGATAGATTTCCCGCCCCGGATCCCGAGATCGCGCCGAAGCCGCTTCCAAATTCGAACAAAGGCCCCCCAACCAGAGGGCGATCCAGCACGCCGCCTGGAGTGTTCTGGCAAGAATCAGCATTCGCGTTTGGCTCATGATTCCACCGGTTGGCCACCGTCATTTCAGCTCGGGCGGCAAGTTGCCGTAGGCCCAAGCCGCCCGGAATGGAGGAGCGGCCGGAGGGAGAGGCACTTTGCCAGGCGTCATTTCGTTGGCGAGCCGAATGCCCGTGTCCGCGAATTGACGGCCGGCCGCCACTTCCAAATTGGAGTAGGCACTCAGCCGGGTCTCGTAACCGCCGCCATTGGGCCCCATCGCCTCCTCAGTAGGGACGTAGCCGACGATGCCGTTCGCCAATTCCACGGGGAACGTGAACGGGAATTGGCTGCCCTTCTTGATGTCCAACCCGAACTGCACGAAATATTCCGCGGGATTCGAGATGAAAACCGCCGGGCCAACCTGGATCGCCTGCACTTCCACCTCGACTTCGGGCCGCGCCCGCGCCGCCGCGTCGAGCAGCAAAATCTCTTTCGCGAACGTCCACTCGGTCGATCCCGCCTTCTCCGGCCCCTGCAGAACCAATTCCAATGAACGCTTCAATTTCTCGGCTGAAGGCAAGCGGCGTTTCGCGTGCCAAACCCGCTGGCGCGTGTCCAAAGGAATGTCACGGCCCGCGCCCTGCCGGACGAGGAGAAGCGTCTTGAAAGCCTCGGCGCCCACCCGCCCTCCGACACGCTCGCACCATTCCTCCGGACCCGGATTCTGGAACCGCGTCAAATTGTCCACTTGCGTGATGTCACCAGATGCTCCTTGAAGGAAGACCACGGGCAGCGCCGCATGGCCCGTGGCGCCGCGCAAAGTCTTCTCCATCGCCCAAATCCAATTGGCCGAGATGCCTCCCGGATTAGTGGTCGCATGACAAGCGAAGTTGACCACCACACCGAGAAGCGAGCCTTTCAAATCCCAGACACCCACGGTGCCCACTTGCGGATCAATCGGACCCGCGTAACCCACGATCTCTGGATTGCCGGCGCCAGGATGCGAGAATGTGAGACCGCCCTTCATGCGAAGACGCCGATTGAAAGCCACTTTGTCTTCATGGCCATAACCCACCGCCAGCTTCGCGTCGACGCGAGAGCCGTCGGCTTGCACCACCGCCTCCACGATCTGCCGTTTCAAAAGCCGCAAGAATCCGGGATTGGAAACGATCGATTTTTCATTCACGAGCTCCTTCACCAAGTCCGAGGCGTTGTCAAAATCCCCGGGTTCGCCCATGCCGATTGGCCCGGATGAATGGGAGTGCGAAGCCCCGATGAGCACGCTGTCGCCCGCGATCCCGCAACGCTGCCGAATCTCCTCGCGCGCCTCCTTCACCAGATGTCGAGTCACGAACAGAAGGTCGACTCCGACCAGCGCCACGCGTTTCTTGCCGTCGTCAAACACCGCGGCCCGCACCTTGCACGGATCGTGAAATGTTTTGTGATAATCCTTCCCGTAGCCTCCCGGCGCTTCCATGCCGATATCAGGCGTGATGTCCCGCTCAGCGAATCCGGCCTTGAAAACGGGGTCTGCAGCCATCAAAGGAGATCGTCCTGCAGCGCAAAACAACAGAGCGGCCAGGGTTCCGGCGATCCAATGGATGGAGTTTTTCATACGACTAATTCGGTTTGATCAGGATCAATGTGCCAACCTGCCGCCTTTTTCGCAAGACCGAGAGACGGCGCCCAGGCTGAAGTCGCCGTCAATCGGCACACTTGAGAGCCATCGCCTAGAAACCTGTGGAAACCGTCAATCTCAAGCCAGCGGCAGGAGAGCGCCCGGAGGCGCCTTCCCACGTTGCGTTCACTTCAGGAGGGATCTCCCAACGCCAAGGCTTCATCCACCAACATCACTGGGATGTCCTGCCGAACCGGATACAAGAAGCGCCCATCCTTTCGGATAAGCCCTCCATCCAGTTTGACGGAGACAGACCTTCCGCCTCGATTGGTGAGGCGCCCGGAGACAATCCGCTCGTTTAACTGGGCCACGACGCTTTCAGGGGCGACGGTCAAGCGTTGGCGCGTCTCAGGACAACACAAGATCTCGAGAAGCTGGGCATCTATCATAAGTGATGAGAGGACGTTGAGTCTCCAACCTCGGCGAAACGAGGACCAAAAAGACTGAAAGCCGCCAGGCGAGCGGCCTCCATCGCGACACGAACAGGCACACCCGCCTCATTCGCCAGGGCCTTGCACACTTCAAACTCCGGGCTCGCATGCACCAAACGATCCCCTAGCCAGCCTAACTTTACATCCGCCTCGCCATACGGTGTCTTGACATGCCGCACCTCCCGCTTCAGCTTGCGCCGTTCGCAGACGGTCCGCCGCAATCCGAAGGCACTCGTCTCATACAAAATCATCTCTGAAAACCGATCGGCCTCGGATTCGGCGCAGAGAACGGAGAGAATGACCCCGGGCCGGCTCTTTTTCATCGTGATGGGGACGTAAAAAACATCCAACGCCCCCATCCGAAGCGCTTCATCCATGAAATGCCCCAAGACCTCCGAGGACACATCGTCGAGGTTGCTCTCCAGGACTGCGACGCGATCTTCATCCCATCCCGAATCCCCCGGCTGACGCTCGGTCATCTGTTTCCCGAGAATCGCCCGCAGCACATTCGGACGAGTTTTGTTCTCCCTCGAACCCGCTCCATATCCGATCCTTTCCGCAACCAAGTTGCGCATCGGCGAGAACGTGGCGGAGAACTCCGCCAGAAGCGCGGCGCCGGTCGGGGTGATCAACTCTCCCGGTTCGTCACACTGCGTGATCGCGATCCCGCGCGCCCCAAGAATTTCCAAGGTCGCAGCGGTCGGCACGGGATAGCGTCCGTGAGCGCACCGCACCCAGCCTTGGCCTTCCACCGCCTCTGAAGCCCTCACCTCCGGCTTGCCGAGCATCTCCAGCGCGACGCACGCTCCGACGATGTCCACGATCGAATCGATGGCTCCCACTTCGTGGAAATGCACTTGATCGATCGGTATCCCATGCACCTTCGCTTCCGCCTCGCCTATCCTCCTGAAGATCGAAACGGCTTTCCCTTTCACCCACTCCGAGAGACCGCCTGCGCGAATCAATTGCTCGATATCTGAAAACCCTCTCGCTGAGTCGCGCGCGTGGTCGTGCTCATGATCATGAGCATGGTTATGAGTATGAACACCCTCTTCTTCGTGATGCCCGTGCTCGTGCCCATGAGCCTGGTCGTGGTCATGCTCGTGGTCATGCTCGTGTCCTTCATCAGGCGCCTGTCCGTGGTGTTGAGAGCCCACGTGGACATCGAATTTGACAGCTTGGATTCCCCCGCGAACCAAGTGCCTGGCGTGGAGATGGTATCCTTCGAGAGGCAACTTCTTCAGCTCGGCCTCGAGTTTGGCGAGGTCCAAGCCCAGATCCAACATGGCGCCGAGGAACATGTCCCCGCTCATTCCACTAAAGATATTGAGATAAAGAGTTTTCACAAAATTCCCGAAGCCTGGCAACGCGAGGAGTGAGACCTAACGACCGGGCTCGTGCTTGGGCGCCTCCATGAGGCGAATGATTTGGCTGGCCGCGTAAGCCGCTCCAAAGCCATTGTCGATGTTCACCACGGTGACCCCGCTGCCACAACTGTTCAACATTCCGAGGAGCGCCGCGAGTCCTCCAAAGCTCGCTCCGTAGCCGACGCTGGTGGGAACCGCGATCACCGGCTTTGGGATCAGACCCGCCACGACACTGGGAAGGGCTCCTTCCATGCCAGCGACGACCACGACCACGTGGGCCATGGCAATTCTCTCCAACTGGCTGAGCACTCGGTGCAAACCGGCAACTCCCACGTCGGTGATGCGATCCACCTCATGCCCCATCGCAAGTCCCGTCTCAGCGGCTTCCTCGGCGACAGGCAAATCGCTGGTTCCCGCCGACACGACAGCGATGCGCCCATGTGTTTGGCGATCCCAGCCACGGGTCAGTGTGATGCAGCGTCCCGGCTCCGAATAGGCGCACCCGGGAAACGCCTTGATCACTTCTTGCGCCTGAGCCGGGTCCAGGCGCGTGATGAGAACTCTCTTCTCATTCTCGATCAAACACCGCGCGATGCCCACGATCTGGGATGCGGTCTTGCCAGCGCCAAAAATCACTTCCGGAAATCCCTTCCTCAACGCCCGTGAAGCATCCACTTGAGCGAATCCAAGATCCAACACCGGCGCCAGGCTCAGCCTGTCCAGCAGCCGCTCTTCTGAGAGGTCGCCTCGGCGAAAGGCTCGGAGAAGCTCCATGGCATCGTCGCGCGTCACAAAGTGGGGGGATTTCTCTTCCATTCCAGCCGGGCCACCGATCGAATAGCGGCCCTGCCCGTGCAGACGAGAAGGTTCGCCTAGTCGACGACCGTCATATCCATCGCGCGATGAAAATATAAGAGGCGGCCGCAGTTCGGACAGGCCACCAATTCTTGCTGCGCTTTGGCAGTCACCACGACTTGGGTGGGCAGCTTCATGTGGCAACCGCCGCACACGCAATGCTCGACGCCCATGACGGCATTTTCCCCCTTTTGCTTGAGAAGACGTTCATAGCGGGACAAAGCGGACTCCTCCACCGCCGAGGTCAACTGGCCCCGATTGATTTCGAGATCAGCCAGCTCCTTCGTCAGAACTTGCTCGCGGGCAGCGAGCTCCCCAAGAAGTCGGCTCATTTCTTGTTTGGCGGCTGCCGCCGCTTTGGTGGCTTCCACCACCAGCTGGTGGGCTGCATCCGCCTGCTCCATCAGGTTTAGCTGCAGATCCTCCAAATCGCTGATAGCCTTTTTGCAATTGAGGATCTCGTTGGCCAAGGCCCTGTATTCCTCGTTCTTTTTGGTTTGGAGCTGTTGGGTCGAGTATTTGCCCATTTGCTGTTTTTTGGCCTCCGCCTCCAACTCCAACCGCTTCCGCTCGCTTTCGATTTGCATTGCCCGGGCCTTGGCTTGATCGAGCGCCGCCTGCGCGGCGGATGATTTTTGGGCCAGCATTTTTCGCTCTGGCTCAATTTTCCCAATCTCCCCCTTCAGACGAAGGATCTTTCGGTCTCGATCCTGAAGGATCAACAAGTTTTCGATGGCGGACAGCATGGGTATAAAAGTCCTTAGGAATTTACCGGGGGGCCTCCAGAGAGTCAACCAGCATAACCCCTGCCATTATTGGCCAGTGCATCCGCAGGTTGACGGTGAATTTGGCTGGCAGCCCGGAGCGCGGTTGTGTGCGAAGCACCAGCCGCAGCAGGTTTGGCGTGATAGCGAGCCTGAGATGCTGCTGCGACTGGCTTTCAGCACAGTCGCGCT
>SYMW01000218.1 GCA_005805305.1 Verrucomicrobiales bacterium | reverse complement strand
GATGGGCCCGGTTTGTCCACCTCCGGTTTTTGAGTCTTCATCCCATTCAAAGATGGGGGTTTGTGCCGCTCGTGTCTATAAAAATCGCTAAACTCACACCCCCGAACAACTTGGGAATCTTTCACCAAATGCCGTGGGCCATCATACGGAACCGCTGTTTCGGGCACTCGACAACCGTCAAGATCTGATGCAGTGTGTAGGGAGGCATCAACTTTTCATGCGTACCGGACAAGAACTCGCGTCGTTAGCCAAACGGTTTGCCTCGGAATACCCCCAACAAAGTTGGTGGCACTTCATCTCCTCGAGCGTCCTGCTCCTGCTCTCTCTCGCGGGAACTATCTGGAATTTCAACCTGGCGGGCCAGATTGCGTGCAGTGTTCTTTCCGGGCTGTTGATTTTGAGGCTCTTCGTGATCTATCACGACCAGCAGCACCACGCGATTCTGTCGCATTCCAAACTGGCGGAGGTTCTAATGCGCTGCTTCGGATTGTACGCCCTCAGCCCGAGCAGCATTTGGAGGAGTTCCCACAATTACCATCACAAACACAACTCCAACCTTCGCAGCGCTCATATTGGATCCTTCCCGATCATGACCAAGGAGCATTACTTGAAATCTCCGAGAGCCAAACGGCTCAAGTACCTGTTCATGCGCCATCCGCTCACGATTCTCTTCGGCTACATCTTCGTGTTCCTCCACGGAATGTGTCTTTATCCTTTCTTCAACAGCCCGCGCAAGCACTACGACTGCTCCCTGGCTCTCGCCCTCCACCTCGGGATCGGGCTTTCCCTGTTCCTCTACTCCGGCTGGGGGGCTCTCCTCCTGACCCAAACGATCCCCCATTTCATTGCCTACAGCATCGGCAGCTACCTTTTCTACGCGCAACATAATTTCCCTTCGGTCGCCTTCAGGGACAAAGCGGGCTGGACTTACGAGAAAGCCGCGCTCGAGTCTTCCAGCTACATGAAAACAGGCCGCATCG
Organism: Verrucomicrobiales bacterium; assembly: GCA_005805305.1. Classification (GTDB taxonomy): domain Bacteria; phylum Verrucomicrobiota; class Verrucomicrobiia; order Limisphaerales; family F1-80-MAGS106; genus F1-80-MAGS106. Next base: position 14,699 of record SYMW01000218.1, on the reverse strand, counting down.
CCGCCTGGTTCACCGCCAACATCGGCTACCATCACATCCATCACCTAAACGCTCGAATTCCATTTTATCGCCTTCCCGAAGCGCTTCGCGAAGTCCCCGAGCTGCAAAACCCGCGAACTACCTCCCTCAATCCGCTTGAAATCGCCCGCTGCCTGCGCCTCAAGGTTTGGGATGTCGCCTCTCAAAAAATGATCGGTCTCAATCAGCTGTAGAACCCCTTCCCGGACGAGATTCGGTTGCCGAAACAGAAGGCTGACGACGACACCCAACGGATGCGCGCGGGGTGTGAATTGAGACACAACCGCGGCGCACCGACCACACAGACCTCAGACCACCATGCGCATCACAGTGGCCCACATTGCCCAACAAGTCCAAGGACTCGTCGAAGGCGACCCTTCAATCGAATTGACCGGATTCGCGCCTGCGGACAGCGCCCAGGAGGGCGACTTGACATTCGCCGAGGGGCCCCGCCATTTCGGGGCCGCCGAGAACAGCCGAGCCGCCGCCATCATCGTGTCTGGGGATCTCCATTCTTCTCGAAAAACTCTGATCCGCGTCGCGCACGCGCGGGTCGGGATGGCACGGGTGCTCCCGTTGTTCTTTCCCCCTGACACGCTTCAACCCGGGGTCCATCCAAGCGCTTCAATCGCGCCTGATGCCCGCGTGGACACAACGGCCCATGTGGGCCCTGGCTGTGTGGTGGCCTCCGGCGCCCACCTTGGAGCCCGATCAAAACTCCTGGGCGGCAACCATGTGGGCCGCGATTGCCGCGTGGGGGACGATGTTTGCCTTTTCCAGAATGTCGTTCTCTACGACCACACCCAGATCGGGGATCGGGTCGTCATCCACGCCGGAACCGTCATCGGTTCTGACGGCTACGGATATGTGCTCGACACGGGCCACCACAGGAAGATCCTCCAAGTCGGCAACGTGATCATAGAAGCCGATGTCGAAATCGGAGCCAACTCGGCGATCGATCGAGGCGCGTTAGGCGCCACTCGCATCGGGCAGGGAACAAAAATCGACAACTTGGTCCACATCGCGCACAATGTGATCATCGGCAAGCACTGCCTGATCATGGGCCAGGCAGGCTTCGCCGGCAGCACTCAACTCGGAGACTATTGCGTGGTCGCCTCCCAGTCCGGAATCGCGGGCCATCTGAAGCTGGGCAATCAATCCGTGGTCGGCGCCAAGTCAGGCGTCATGCGGGATGTGCCTGAGAAGGAGACCGTGCTCGGAATTCCCGCGCTTCCTGACAGGCAGACAAAACGACAATGGATCGGCGCGCAGCAATTGCCGGAGATGCTGAAGCGGATGCGCGACCTCGAAAAGCAAGTGGCTCAACTTGCGGGTCAAGTCGCGGCAAACCTCGAAGCCGGTTCCAAACCGTCAAAAGGCGGGTGAAAACCGCCCAGTTCGAACGGAGGATCCGCCGCTCCGACCCAGAACTCCAAATGGCGCAAAACAATCATTGAGCGTCCTTTTGCCCAAGGTTAAACTGCTCGCAATGCGATGTCTCACTCTCTCGCTCATTGCCTTGGCGGCTCTGGTCGCGGGCCTTCCCGCCCTCGCGGCCGCGGAATCCCCGGCCCGAGCCAAAATCATCAAGGTGCTGCCCACCTACATCGACTTGAAGGGGCGCCACGCGCTATCGCCGAGCCTCTACGAACGCGATGCTTATCAGGCCCTTCTTCGGAAAGAGAAACAACGGGTTTCAGGGATGCGGTTCGACATTCAGTGGAAAGCGAGTTCCACGACCGCGGATAAACTGGCCCTCAGGCTTGAGTTGAGAGTCAGCAATGCCTCGGGTTCCAAACTCGTCGCGCTGGAGCAGGAAGTTTCTCCGAAAAAAAATGGATCGCGCTGGTCACGCATCGTCCTGGACGGTGAGAAGTATCGCCAGGCAAGCGATGTCATCGCTTGGAGGGTCACGATCCTTGAAGGCGATCAGAAGGTGGCTGAACGCACTTCTTTCCTGTGGTAGCGAGCCATCCCGAACCGGAGGCAGCTGCCGGCTTCCGTCGAGCGTTTTCCAGAATTCCTTTTGACCCTCTATGGAGGTTGGCATGAATATTTTCGACATCAAATCGAAGGCTCCGGGTCCCGCCGGAAGGCTGCCGTTGACCGAGGAAATGCTGCGGACGCGGCCGAGCGGAGATCTGTTTGGCTTAACCCAGGACGCGGGCATGGGCTGGAATCCGGCCGAACTGTTGCGAACCCAGTTTCTCATTCTGAGCACTCAGGGCGGCGTGAGGGCGCCTGATGGCGCGCCCATCGCCCTCGGTTATCACACCGGGCATTGGGAAATCGGCCTGCTGGTCGTCGCCGCTGCCGAGGAGCTCAGGCGCCGAGGGGGCATCCCATTCGCTGGATTCTGCTCGGATCCCTGCGATGGGCGCACCCAAGGCACTCACGGCATGTTCGACAGCCTTCCTTACAGAAATGACGCGGCCCAGGTTTTTAGGCGACTGATCCGCTCGCTCCCCACGTGCCGAGGGGTCATGGGAATTGCCACATGCGACAAAGGTCTGCCGGCGATGATGATGGCCCTGGCTGGCACGCGCAACATGCCGTCCGTCCTCGTGCCGGGAGGCGTCACTCTCCCCCCGGAACACGGCGAAGACGCCGGAAAGATTCAAACAATCGGCGCCCGCTTTTCTCATGGCCTCATTTCGTTGGAAGAAGCCTCTGAAATGGGCTGCCGGGCTTGCGCGAGTCCCGGAGGAGGCTGTCAGTTCCTGGGAACCGCCGCCACATCGCAAGTCGTGGCCGAAGCCCTCGGCATGGCCGTCACCCATTCCGCCCTCGCGCCCTCCGGACAACCGGTGTGGCTGGATGTCGCGGAGCGGTCGGCGCGCGCATTGGCCGCGCTCGAGAAACGCGGCCTGACGGGCCGCGATCTGTTGACTGAATCCAGCATCCGCAACGCCATGGCGGTGCATGCGGCGTTTGGCGGGTCAACCAATCTGCTCCTCCATATTCCCGCCATCGCCCATGCGGCCGGCTTGCCCAGGCCCACGGTGCGCGACTGGATCCATGTCAACCAAAGCGTTCCCAGGCTCGTCAGCGTGCTTCCCAATGGACCCGTCCATCATCCGACCATCCGAGTCTTCCTCGCGGGCGGCGTGCCCGAAGTCATGCTGCATCTGCGCGAATTAGGGGTCTTGGATCTGGGCGCCATGACTGTCTCTGGCCGCTCCCTGGGCGACGAACTGAACGAATGGGAGACTTCGGAACGTCGCTCTCGATTTCGGGAGAAACTTCAAGCACTGGACGGCGTCAGGCCGGATGAAGTGATTTATTCCCCGGACCGCGCTCGCGCCGCCGGCCTCGCCAGCACGGTCACGTTTCCATCGGGCAACCTGGCGCCCGAAGGCTCTGTGATCAAAAGCACTGCCATCGATCCGTCCATGCTGGACGGGGATGGAATCTATCGAATCTCGGGAGAGGCGCTCGTGTTTCTCAGTGAAAGCGACGCGATCAAGGCGATCAAACGAGGAATCGTGCGCGCGGGAAACGTCCTCGTGCTCGCGGGGTGCGGGCCCATGGGAACAGGAATGGAGGAAACTTATCAACTCACTTCGGCCCTCAAGCACCTGCCCTTCGGCAAGCATGTCGCTCTGGTCACGGACGCTCGTTTCTCGGGTGTTTCCACAGGGGCCTGCATCGGGCACGTAGGCCCCGAAGCCCTCGCCGGCGGTCCAATCGGGAAACTCCAGGACGGCGATCTGATCAGCATCGTGGTAGACACCCGCCGACTTACCGGGACAGTGGATTTCGTGGGAACTCCCCGTGAAAGGATTTCGGCCGAGGCAGGTGCGATTCAACTCGCGGCCAGGCCCCGTCGATCTGACCTCGCCCCCCATCCTCAACTACCCCCTGAAACGCGGTTGTGGGCCGCCCTCCAGCACCAAGGGGGAGGCACTTGGGGGGGCTGCGTTTACGATGTCGACGCCATATTGAACCGATTGGGAAGCTGAGAAACAAGGACCGCGGTCAAGCCGCCAAGGCAATCCGCGTTCAAGCTCAATTCCCGGTGCGAGTCACGGGGCGCACTTCCCGATTTGGGAAAAGCTTTCGGCCAACGCCACCGCTTTGAGCATGGCCTTGGATTTGTTCACGGTCTCCTGATACTCCGCTTCCGGGGAAGAATCGGCCACCCACCCTCCGCCAACCTGAACATGCGCTTTGCCATCCTTCAGGAGAGCCGTGCGAATCGTGATGCAGCAGTCCAGATTGTGGTTGAATGAAAAATATCCGACGCAGCCTCCGTAGGGGCCTCGCTGAGTCTGTTCCAGCTCGGAAATGATCTGCATGGCGCGAATCTTCGGCGCTCCTGAGAGCGTCCCCGCCGGAAAAGTGGCGCGCATGAGATCATACGGCGTCCGATCCGCCGCAAGGGCCCCCTCCACTTCTGAAACGATGTGCATCACATGGCTGTAGAGCTCGATCACCATCATTTCCCGCACCACGACGGATCCAAACTCGCACACGCGGCCCAGATCATTCCTGGCGAGATCCACCAGCATGACATGCTCCGCGCATTCCTTGGGATCCGCGAGCAACTCTTTTTCATGTTTCTGATCTTCCTCGGGAGTCTTGCCGCGCGGCCGCGTTCCCGCGATCGGCCGTATCTCCACTTTTCGACCTTCGCACCTCACGTGAATCTCCGGGGACGCCCCCACCAGCGAAAAACCGTCGAGTTCCAACAGGAACATGTAGGGAGATGGATTAATGGTGCGCGCCGCTCGGTAAACGTCCATTGATGAGGCCTTGACGTCGGCGGAAAACCTCTGCGAGCCAACCACCTGAAAGATGTCGCCCGAACGGATATAGCTTTTCGCCCTCTCGACATTCTCCAAAAAGCGATCATGAGCCACGTTGGACACGAAGGGCACCGGCGGCACCTCGGCAGGAAGGCTCACGGACGATTGCTGAGAAGGCTGGTTCAACAAGGAAACCAGCCGATCGAGCTCCCGTGTCGCCTTTTCGTAAGCTTCCGAAACCCCAGTGGCCGGGTTCACGACGGCGTTGACGAGCGCCGTGATCGTGTGGGCCGCCCCATCGAAAATGAGCAATTGATCCGCAATCAGAAAGTAGAGAACCGGTGTCTTTAGGTCATCGCGAAGCGGTCTCGGCACCACGGGTTCAATGTCATGGATGAATTCATAACCGATGAACCCCACAGCGCCGCCCGTGAATGGCGGCAACGACGGCAGGTTTACGGGATTGAAGCGATTCATCATTCGCTCCACCACCACCAGCCCATCCCGAACGCGGCGCGGATCTTCGAGCGGAGCCGATTGATCGATCACAAATTCCTCGACCACCCGCCCCCCCTGCAACACATCAACCCGGCCTTCCGTCTGACGTATCACCGCGCGTGGATGGCTTCCCACGAAAGAGTATCGCGCCAGGCGCTCCCCTCCCTCCACTGATTCGAAAAGGAAAGATTCTCCCTGGCCCCTCATCTTGCGATAGGCGGACAGAGGCGTCTCGAAGTCGGCCAGAAGCCGGCGTGTCACGGGAATCAGGTTTCCCTGTCGAGCCAACGCTTCGAACTCGGCGTAAGTCGGCGAATACATGTGCATGATCGAAAGAGGCATCCTCTCCTGATTGCGCCGCAAAGAAAAGGCTCAATCAAGATGGGCGCGCGAAGTGAACCGGCGCCACACTGAAAGGGTTGTAAAAAAGAGGACGGCCACGGCAAACGTGATCATGCCCAAGCCAACCGCGAGCGGCACCACCTGCTGCTCGCTGAAGAGAACCAGCAGCGCCCCCAAACCGGACATCAACACCACTTGAGCCGCCGTGCAGGCTATGAACAATCCCTTGGATGCCTGGAATAGCTGAGCCGAAAACCAGGCTCGATACTGAGTTTCCCCAAGGGTTTTCATGATCCAAGCCGACTGAAAATTGCGCGTCGCCACCAGGCAGCTCGTGGTCACGAGCATGATCGCTGGCAAAGGCCACAAAGCGCACACCCAGCATACGGCGAGATTCACGATGAAGCCTCCCCGCCAGCCAAGAAACCGGGCCACCGGATTGGCCTCAAGAACCAGGTTTGGAGTAGCGATCCAAGTGCTCAAAAAATCCGCGCCCCGGGCCAGCACCAGCAGCACCAGCAGCATCCAATAAGCATCGCTCCCAAAGGGAACAGAAACTCCGGCCATCCTATTTCCTTTTGTAAAGACTCTCCGGATCTTGCAAACGAGGCTCCGTGACCTCGACACCGTTTCCTTCGGACCGGATCGACCTAAAGAAACAGGAGCGAAAGCCTTCATGGCAGGCGGCCCCTTCCTGCTCCACTTGAATGAGCAGCGTGTCTCCGTCGCAGTCGAACGCCAGATCCTTCACTCGCTGAACATTCCCGCTGATCTCGCCTTTGATCCAAAAACTTTTCCTCGAACGGCTCCAAAAAACGGTTCGCCCGGTCTCGACGGTTTTCAGAACGGAATCCCGGTTCATCCACGCCATCATCAGCACGCGGCCGTTTCTTGAGTCCTGCACTATCGCCGGAATCAGTCCGTCGTCGTTAAACTTCAATTTCTCGATGAATCCAGTGTTCATGGCGCGTTGCGGGGAAGAAATGTAAAGGCGACCGCCGCGAGAAGGCAAAGGAAAGCAGCGGCATGATTCCAACGAAGCCGTTCGCCAAGATAAGCGACGGCGAACCCGGAAAAGACCAGCAGGGTCACGACTTCCTGGATCACCTTGAGTTCCACGGTCGTATAACTCGCGCTGCCCCATCGGTTCGCGGGTATCATGAGCAAATACTCAAAAAAGGCGAGCCCCCAGCTCGCTGGAATCACCAACCACAGCGGCTGCGTCTTGAATTTCAGATGTCCATGCCAGGCGAAAGTCATGAAAATATTTGACCCCACCAGCAGTAACAAAGGAAGCCATCTTGACTCCATCATAATTGCGAGGCATTTCCCGTGTGGATCTGGCGAGTCATTTGGAACGACTGTATCGCCAGGATCTTGAGAAGATTCGCCATAGGCAACTGCGGTTTTAAGGTTTAAGGACGAACCTCGATGCCGCGGGAAGCCAGAAACTGTTTCACGTCGCGCACCGTGTAATCCCCGAAGTGAAAGATGCTTGCCGCAAGCACCGCGTCCGCCTTGCCCCGGAGCAGCACTTCCGCCATATGTTCCAGACTGCCGGCCCCGCCGCTCGCCACGACGGGAACTCCCACGGATTCGCTGACCCGCCGCGTCACTTCCAAATCAAAACCCGCCTTCGTGCCGTCGGCGTCAATGCTGTTCAAAACGATTTCCCCGGCGCCCAACTGAACGGCCCGCACGCCCCACTCCACCGCATCCAACCCAGTCGCCTTGCGCCCGCCATGGGAAAAAACCTCCCATCGTCCCTCCCCCACGCGCCGGACATCAATGGACACCACGATACACTGGCTCCCGAACTTCTCGGCCCCAGCTCGCACAAGATCCGGGTTCGACAACGCGGCGGAATTAATGCTGACCTTGTCCGCTCCAGCCCTCAGCATCGCGCGCATATCCTCCACCGACCGTATCCCCCCTCCAACCGTCAGGGGCATGAAACACCGCTCCGCGGCCCGTTCGATCACAGAAACCATGGTTTGCCGGCCGAACGCGCTGGCGGTGATGTCGAAAAACACCATTTCATCAGCGCCTTGATCGTTGTAACGAAGAGCCAATTCCACGGGGTCCCCTACATTCCTCAACCCCCCCGCCTCGGCACGGCCAAACTGAACGCCACGGGTCACCTGTCCCGCGTGGACATCCAAGCACGGTATCACACGTTTTGCGAGCATAGGTAGGGAGTGGCGCGGACGCCCTTCAGCAGATCCAGTGAAACCATCGGCGCGCACTGGCCGCAGTCGGCAAGACAAAAATCTCGGCGGCCGCTCAATAAGATATATACCGATACCAACGAAGGGTGGCGCGAGATAAAAGCACGATTCCTCGAGGCGCCTTCAGGAAGCCAGAGCGGCGGCGCCCCAAAGTCTTTTAGCCGCAAAAATTCAGATAACGGCAAAGCTGAGCTGCAGCGCAGCCTGAACGGCCCAGTGCGGCAGGTCATTTCGCGGCCTCTCGTTCTTCTCACGATCCAGTGGCGATTGAAAACCGGGTCAATCCTCAATTTGACTCAACACAATCAAGGCTGCGTTGCCGCGCAGCCCTACCGTGTATTGCCTAGTCACGGCTTAGGTGGGAGGGCTAAACTTCCCGTTATGATTCGTGAACTTCGGCTTGGCGTAGAGCACCGCGTTCAACGAGGGCAAGGGATTCGAGGCGCCAAATTTATATCCAATCTTTTTGATCGCGACAAGGATCTGGTCCTTGGTCAACGGCGTGCTCTGCGTCACTTGCATGATGGCCTGGCGAAGCGAAAGCCGATTCCGAACCCGTCTCGCGCCGCTGGCGGGCGCCGAAATCGCCGCCGGAGCTTTGTTCCTCCGTCGCACTGAGGCGGGGGCCGATTCTAACTCTTCATCTCCCAACGCACTATTTATTTGCCCGAGGCGGGCCTCAAGCTCCGCTTTTTCCTTCAGCAGCGCGGCCCGCAGCTCAACATACTTCTTCAATGAATTCATCTTCATCGTCTTCGTATATAGAGCCAGGATTTGGGTGGCAAGACCCAATGAATAAGAATCGACGGGGTTCGTTTCGGCTCGGTGCGGGAAGAAACGCCGGATCGGTTATATAATTTTACCTCAGCGGGCGCCGGTGGACCTTGTGTATCGCGGCCTGATCGGTGGCTTTGATGATCATTTCGTCGATGCAGACATGTGGCGGCCGGCTCGCCATCCAGACCATCGCGTCCGCCACATCCTCGGCTGTCAAAGGATTTACTCCCGCGTACACTTTGTTGGCGCGCTCCGCGTCGCCCTTGAAACGAACGATCGAAAATTCCGTCTCGGCCATGCCTGGATCCAAAGTGCCTACTCGAATGCCAGTTCCGCAAAGTTCCAATCGAAGGGCTCGGGTGATCTGCAGCTCCGCCGCTTTGGCTCCGCAATAGGCCGCCCCCCCTTCGTACGCCACCCGGCCAGCGATGGATCCCACGTTGAGCAACACGCTTCCCTCGGCCTTCGCCAACAATGGAATCATCTCCCGCGACATCCGCAGAACACCCAGGACATTGGTTTGAAACATGGTCTCCCAATCCTCATCCTTGCCCTCGGCAACGGTGTCCAATCCGAGCGCTCCTCCCGCATTGTTGATGAGCACATCCAAAGCAGCCGTCCGCGACCTCACCCAGGCGGCAAAGGAGGTCACGCTGCTGGTTTTGCTCACATCCAAGGCCTCAACTGCGGCCGTGCCCGCCCCCTCTTTCATCGCATCGGCCGCCACCTGGGCTAGCCGGTCAACCCGCCGGGCGCCCAGGAGAAGATGACACCCCTCGCGAGCGAACCTCAGCGCCGCTGCAGCACCGAATCCACTCGACGCCCCGGTAATTAAAACCCATTTGTTTGCCAGTCGTGATGCCATTGGCAAATCATCCACCCCCATGGATCGACTGGCAAGATCAAGAAACGAAGCGCGGCAAAGAAACTAATCGCGGGTTTTGAACCTTAAAACGGCAATTGAACATCGTGGAGATTTGCAAAAGCCTGGATGAGTAAGGTTTGACAAAACGGGAGGCATATTTCCCGTGGATCTGGCGAAGATTCGCCTTGGGCAACTGCCGATTTAAGGTTGAATGAATGGGGAGCCGCGCGGCCAAAGGCGGGGAGGGAAGCAACCACTTCCAGCCGACGCGCACTCCCCATTCAGAACACATCATGAATCTTAGGGCTCGATCCATGGAGTCATCACAACTGGACTCAACCAGAGATCGTCAATGCAATCCCCGCGCCAACTTGTTCGCAAACCTCGAACTGCGGGTTTAAGGTTCAACCTTAAAACGGCAGTTGAACATCGTGGAGATCTGCAAAAGCCTGGATGATAAAGGTTTGAATAAGAGGGAGGCAACCCATTCGGATCTGGTGAGTGATTCGAAAAACTTTTTCGCCAGGATCTTGCGAAGATTCGCCAGGGCCAACTGCCGTTTTCAGGTTCAAACAAAGCCAAAGCGCGACGTCGATGTTGCGCAATTCTTAGAAGCGCTCCGGAAGAATCGCGGATGGGTCTTCTCACAATCGAGACGATCTGAATCCGTGTCACCAACAAGGTCACTCCAGATCCTCGGGGCCGGCGGTTCAGCGAAACAGCCAGGCAATTGCCGGCGCGATAATCAGGCTGGGAAGATAGTCGGCTATCTCGATGCGCTTGATTTCCAGCACCACCAACGCGACACAAAAGAAGAGAATCCCCGCGACACGCATGACGGGATCCACAAAGTCGCCTTGAAGCAGCCACGGCGCCATCAACTTGGCGGCCAAAGTGACAGTTCCTTGAAACGCCAGAACTGGGACCACGCTGATCAACACTCCACGCCCAAAGCACTTCGTGAACGAAACCGCGGCCAATCCGTCCATGGCGGCCTTCACGATCATTGGTTTTGTGTTCCCTGCCAACCCCTCGATCAACGCCCCCAATATTGAAATAGGCGTGGCGCAAAAAAGAATCGAGCAAGTGGCCACCACGTCCCCGCGAATAGAGTTCGCGCCTGGGCTCGCCAATTTTTGGAAATGGCTCCGCGCCCGTTGACCAAGCGCGTTGAAGCCCTTCTGCAGGCGGAGGGTCTTCCCGGTGATGCGGCCAAGGGTCAACGACAGCAACAACATCCCCAACTGTCCAACAACCCGCCCGAACCCGCCTCCAAAGCCATCCCAACAAACCTCGAGACCAGCCCAAACAATCGCGACGCCGAGACCCAGCTTGGCCGCTTGCTGAAAGGCCGGCGACGGCTCGCGCTGGGTTCTGATTGCCCAGAGCGATCCCGCCCCAATGCTCATGATGTTGAGAATAGTTCCTATCATCCTTAAAACGGCAGTGGCCCACGGTGAATCCTCGCAAGATCCTGGAGATAAAGTCTTTCCAAATCAATCACCAGATCCATAAAGAATATGCCTCGCTCTTCGTCAAGCCTTTCTCATTCAGGCTTTTGCAAATCTGCACGATGTTCAACTGCCGTTTTAAGGATCACCCCTCACCCTGTTGGCAACGGCCCCAGTGAAACATTGGCCCTGCCCCGCCGGCACCCCTGGCTCCGGAATCGCGAACAGCCACCCTGCCGTCCTCCGTCTAAAATCCTCGCGCCCTCAGTTCGCTTGCCCAACCAACTGGGCCCGTTTAGTGGCGCCAAACCCCACGTTCGTTTCCGAATCGCGAAACACTTGATCGCCCGCAAACCGAAATCTCAGCGTGGCGGTGTAAGGAGTCTCGAACGCGCAAACCTTCAGGGCATAGGTGTCATCCGCAACCCAGGCACCGCAGGCGGCCACTGGCTCGTCTGAATAAGAGCCAAACGGGGCGCGCCCTTTCTTCCATTCCCGATACCCACAGAGAATGCGGCTTTCGACACCGTTCGATCGAGAGATCAAAGTGGCCCCCCCGCCGCCCTCGTGGATCGACAAGCTCACCGACTCGAGCTTCTCGCTGTTGGAGGGAAAAATAAACTGCCGACCAGAGACCTTCGCGGCCACGGGTGACGTCCGGCTTCCTTCCTGGAAACTCAAAGTGAGGCTGCCGAGCTTTTCGCTGAGTTTTTTCCGGTTAGCGTGATCCGGCGAGAGTCGACGTGGGTGAACGGCCGGCAGCAATTGGTTCCAGACCAAATCCAGAACCGCCTGCATGTCTTTTAAACCGCTTGTTATGGCCACAACAACGCCTTGCTCGGGCAGAACGATGCAGTACTGTCCAAAAGCCCCGTCTCCACGATAAGCCCCGTGTCGGCAGCGCCAAAACTGGTAACCATAGCCCTGCTCCCAATCGCTCTTCGGATTGCTCCCGTTGGACACCTGTCGCCCCGTCGCGGCTTCCACCCATGACTCCGGAAGGAGTTGTTTCCCGCCCCAATCCCCTTTCCGCAGATAGAGAAGTCCAAACTTTGCAATGTCTTCGGTTCTCGCGCGAAGTCCGTAGCCGCCAAGGGAGATTCCCTGCCAGTTAGTATTCCAAACCGGATTCTCGATACCGAGCGGCTCGAAAAGCCGGGGACGGAGGTAGTCCAACAGAGTCAGACCAGTCTGCTTCTGAACAATCGCTGACAACATGAATGTGGCGGGGGTGTTGTACTTAAAATGGGTGCCGGGCTTATGCGGCACGGGATGAGCCAGAAACGCTTTCGAGGAAATCTTGTCGGCAGCGGAAGAAGTCTCGTCTTGATGCCCTGCCACCATGCCAAGGAGATCGCGGACACGCATGGCCTTCAAGTTCGCCGAAGGCTCCGCCGGCGCCTCCTCGGGAAAGAATTGCAGCACCGGATCGTCCACGCTCAACCGGCCCTCCGCTACCGCCATGCCGACCGCGGTGGATGCGAAGCTCTTGCTCAGCGAATACAACTCATGATTGCTCTTAGGCTCAAACGGCGCCCACCAGCCTTCGGTGATCACATGGCCATGACGCAGGATCATCAGGCTGTGCAACCCCTCTATCTGCCGGTCGGCCGCCTCCACGAACGCGAGCATCGCCGACGAGGATACCCCCTGCGCCTCGGGCGTGCTTCGAGGCAGCGCGGATTCATGCGCGCCGGCCGAACCTGCGGCGGCGGAAACTAAAACGACAACCACAAAGGCGGTCAAGAGCGCGGGATTCATAAGGAGGCGATAGTAGTTTGTGATTGGGAGGAATCAAGAAGACGCGAGGCTACCCTGCGGACGATTTGATGGCTTCGACCGGATTTGGTTGCCCCTGGGGCCTGGGATGAAGGGGAGGTTTGTTCAATCGATAGGGCTTGAGCGCGGCATAAATCGACTTGGAGAGCCCTGACTTCACGAACCCCAAGACCTTGGCTCCTCTGACTCCAAAATAGTGAAGCAAATCGGCCTCCTCATAATGCCGCACAATGGGATAAGGCGCGAAATCCTGAAGAATCCGCTCTTGGCTGCCTTCGGAGAGATCGGTCGTGATCAGAACAAACTGGAGTTTGGAACGTTTGCGCCACAGCGAATCGCGCCCCACGATCAATCCTCTCGACTTCAATACAAAGGGGAACAAGCGCTCCACGGACTTCTGAGTCCCAGGAGTGGCGCTTGATTCAGGTTTGATTCCGACCGTCGATTGTTCAGTTGGCGCTGGTGTCTGGTCAGTCATTGCTACCACTGTACGGTTCCAACCCTCCGACGGCGAATCAGAACTCTGGAAATTCACTCCGGGTACGCCGATCGGGGCGCCGTGGCCCAAGGCAACTTCCCGGGCGATTAGGTCCTCGTCATGAACGCGGCATCCCAAGTTCTTCGGCCGGCTCTTTCGGGGGCCGGCGCTTCCACCATCCGGCGAGCAGGGCCCCGGAAATATTCATCCACGGTCCGAAGATGACCGACGCGAGCCCCGAGGCCGCGCTCTGCAGCACATTCATCGCAATGCCAGTGGCCATGCCGGCGTTCTGCATGCCCACCTCGATGGCGACTGTACGGCAGTCGCGCTCGCTTAGCCGAGCCGCTTTCGCACTCCAAAAGCCCAATGCATAGCCGGCGAGATTGTGCAGGACCGCGGCCGCGAACAACGAAAGCCCTGCGGCAAGCAACTGCTCGCGCGCCCGCGAGGTGATAATCCCGATGATGAGACAGATCACCGCCATGGAGAGAACTGGCAAAAATCGGTTCAACCAATCGCTGGAGTGCCCCAGCGCGAGGGTCCACCACGCTTTGGTGAACGCGACTACGGACAAAAACGCCAGACCAAGGATCAATCCAAGCCGAATCTCGGCGGCAATCCCGGTCGTGCCGCCGCCCCCGAGGGCCAATACTGCCGCCAACGAGCACGCCGCAAGGCCGAAGGCCGCGAGCGGCCCTTTCCGGCGATTCCAGCCATACTCTCCCAACAGCACTCCATTAGCCACCAACCCAATCACCACGGGAAGCACGATCATGTTCGCAATCGAGAACATCATGGCGACGACGTCAATTGGCACCAATTTTCCAGCCAGCCATTTCATAAGCCAAGGTGTCACAATCGGAGAGGCCAGCGTGGAACAGAGCGTCATCGTAACGGACAACGGCACGTTTCCACCGGCCAAATAGGTGGCCACGTTGGAAGCCACTCCGCCGGACACGGAACCAACCAAAATGATCCCGGCGGCGACCTCCCGATCGAAGGGCCAGGAGTTCGCCAGCAGCCAAGCCACCAGCGGCATTATCGTGAACTGAAGGACCACTCCAACAATGACCGGCCAAGGCATCCGCGCCACGCGAACGAAATCAGCGATGGAGAGAGTTGCTCCCATGCCGAACATGACGACTTGGATGCACGGAACGATCAGCCCTTTCAGATCGAAGCCCCCATAGCTGCCGAACCATGCCGGCCGGGCCAGCGCCAAGGCAACGGCGCCGGCGACACAAGCCGGAAAGACAAGCGCGCTGCGGGAAGTTTCGTTCGTCATGAAGCTGTGGAGTTCCGAATCCTTCCATGGGCCCCCTCCGCAAAGCAAGCGGCTTTTGCCGTCGTGGCTCCAGTTCTTCGGTTCATCCTGGTGCATCCGCGAGTTGTCGGTGATCGGGTCGGGTGCCGGGGATTGCGCCCCGGCACCCTCCCACACCACCGTACGTGCGGTTTTCCGCATACGGCGGTTGAACGATGCAGCCCTGTTTACATGGTGGCTGCTAGGTC
>SYMW01000217.1 GCA_005805305.1 Verrucomicrobiales bacterium | reverse complement strand
GCTCAATCAAATATCCGCCGTCCCCGAGGACGGGGCCTTCCTTCATTAATTCAACAATGGATTTCATAGAGTGCTAAGGGTCCGTGCCTTCCCAGGCGAGCGCGATGACCGAGAGAAGCGCCAGTGTGATCCCGATCCATTCGCGCGAAGTCACTCTCTCACCAAGGAAGACGATCGCGACGGGAATGCTCACGAGGGGATACAACCCGGTCAACGGCGTGATGATGGAGGCCTTTCCGTGCCTGGCAAAGGCCAACAGAATCGCGAGGTTTCCGAGCGCGAAAAAGAACCCCATTCCCAAGGTAACCGCCAGATGGCGGGCGCTGATCACACCGGCCGCGGGGGCCATCGAGTACAAGACCAGACCCACGGGTATGAACGCCGCCAGAAACCACAGCGTGGATAACTCTCCAGGGACATGGTTTGTGGACATTTTCTGCAGCAACCCGGCCACTCCCCACATGGCGATCGGAATCATGGCAAAGGCAAGCCATCCTGAAAATATCCCCTCCGTGCTGGATACGTTGAACACGACGATGCTGGCCAGGGAGAGGGTAATGCCCCCCAACTGGACTCTGTTCAGGTCCTCTTTCAAGAAAACCACCGCCAGCGCGATGGTCACCAAGGGATACAGGGCCGTGATGGCGACGACGGTCGCGGCTTTTCCGCCGACATTCAGCGCGTGGTAGTAGGCGATGTTGCCTCCCGCCGCCAGGGCGCCCGCGCCGAACCCCAGCCAGCACCCTCGCCGCGTGTTCGCGGGGGAATGCGCTGGCCTCAACGCGATGAGAATGCCAATGACCGGGAGCAGGCCCAGGGTGGAAAGAGCCTGGCTTTGCACGGCGGAAAGCTCGCTCCCGGTCAGTTTGGAGACAGCTGCCCAAATTCCCCAGCTCAGAACGGCCAGCAGGGACCAAAGCAACCATGGAGGAAGCCAGGTCCGGGGTCGCGCCGGTTCGGTGCCGTGCATCATGTGGCATGACTCCTCGAACGGTCGTGGATCGTATGAGCCGCCTCCTGGGCTTCCGTCGCGGCCAGCTTGAGAGGTTCAAAGGTGCTTTCGATGGGTAGAGTGCGTCCCTCCTTCGCGGATTGCCGGGCTTTCACCAGAATCTCCAAAACATGCCGCGCGTGCTCGGGGCGGAGCAATGGTTCTATGGACCCCCTTTGAAGGGACTCCACCAACAAGGGCAGGCCCGCTGTCCAATGCCAATCTGGGTCCGTCTCCTTGAATAACTGCCACGCGCCCACTTTGTTTTGCCACAGTTCATAGCCATCCGGATCCCAATCGTCCCCGAGCATTTGGATCACCCCCGTGCTCCCATAAATCTCGATCGCGGGCGAACGATACTGCTGCATCGTGAATCCGCTCGTGACGACTCCGAAGGCGCCCTCCCCGAAGTCCAGGAGAACTTGCGCGTTGTCCTCGGCTTCCACGGCGAGCTTCGTCCCGTTGACCTCCCGTTCCGGGATGGCGACGCCGCTCATGGCCGTCACTCGGCGGGCCGGACCAAGCAGCCCGGTCAAGCTCGTAAGGTTGTAGACTGCCAAGTCAGAGAGACAACCTCCTCCAGGTTTGTAGAACCACTCGCTCCACCAGGGTCCAGACCACCCGTAACGCGCCCTGGCCAGGCAGGGTTTTCCAATGCTCCCATCCCGGATCCTCCGCGCCATGGTTTGAAACGTGGGGCTCAGGACCGTGAACGGAGCGCAGACGAGCAACCTCTCATTTCTAGCGGCCGCGCCTAGGACCTCGTCAGCGTCATCCAGCGTCGTGGCGAATGGTTTCTCCACCAACACGTGCTTCCCCGCGTTCAGCGCCTTGATGGCCAGCGGGGCGTGCTGGGCCATTGAAGTAAGTAGGATCACGACATCGACTTCCGGGGAAAATAGCACCTCGCGCTCGTCTGTCGCAAACCGTGCCGACCCGAGCATTTTGGCGGCGTTTGGCCGCTGATTCTCACGGCCGCACACCACGGTCACCTCGGCGTCTCCAGTCAATCGAAGCTGATCAATGCTCAACCGGTAAGCGCCCAGCACATTGCCGCACCCGATGACTCCTAGAAGCACGGGTTTCATTCAAAAGGGCGGCAGGCCTTTCCAGGGCCGGCCCGGGATGCGGCGGGGAATGACAGGCCCGAGGAATCCACGGCGCGCTTTGAGGTCCAAATCATTGATCGCGGACCGTCCGATTCCGTTGCGGCGCGCGTTTCTGTCATCAGGCCACATCCAGCACGTTCTTGATGCCGGTGGCCGCGCCCAAGAGCAGCCCCCTGGCATCCTTCAGGCCAAAACGGCCCGTGATGAGCGAACGCACCGTGCCCGGCCAGCGCTGCATGAAAATGCCAAGATCGTGGATCGCCGCTTCGAAGGCGTCGCGGCCCGCGTTCACCGTGCCCAGCGCGACCTGATTTTTCAGGACCATGTTTCGCATGATCAATTCACCGTCCACCGTGATATGGGGGAGCGGGAAACCTGGGATTCCGGTAAACACGAAGATTCCGTTCAATCCCAAGACCTTCAGGACGTCGAAAGAGACCTTGGCGCCCCCGACGCCCTCGTAAACAACATCGATGTTCCCGAGCATCCGAGCCAGCTCTTCCGGGCTGGTCGATTCCGAGGAGATGTAGCGAACACCAAATGATTCCACGAGTTCCGACTTTAGATTCGGCACTTTGGAACGGGAGTAGACGGTGGTTTGGAATCCCGCGACCTTCAACGCCATGGCGCCGAGTATTCCAATCGGCCCGGCGCCTAGGACCACGGCTTGACGGCAGTGGCCAGGCGCTTTGCCTTCGACCACGGGGCATTCCCAATCCAACCTCTTCTGAATCTGCCAAATTTGAATCAACGCTTTTTCCGCGACCGTCAGCGGCTCCATCAGAATGGCGACGTCCCGCAACGCGGGCGGCACCACGCAGAGGTATTGCTCGTGGTCCACCACGTATTCCGTCATGAAACCGTGGTATTGCTTGATCCCGCGCTCGACAAAATCACCGGTCATGCAGAAGTCCGATCGATCTTTCCGGCAGGGAACGCAGTGGCTGTGGTGGCAAGGGCGCCGCACCATCGGCACGACCAAGTCGCCTGGCTTGATGCGGTGGACATCAGAGCCGACCTCCGTGACCTCCCCGAGCCCTTCGTGTCCCAGCACGAGGTGGTCGTCACCGATCGGCGGATCCCCGTAATCGAAGCGGCAAATCTCCCTGTCAGTGCCGCAGATCCCCACTTCGAGAGTGCGGAATTTCACTTCGGTGCCCGCAGAGATCTCCGGCGCCGGGTGATCAATTAGCACGACTTCGCGTTTTCGCGGATTGACTGCAACAGCGTTCATCGGGAATGCCAGTATGGAGAGAGATCGACACGATTTCAACTGCTCAAATTCATGCACTCCCCTGCGGTGGCAGCGGAGTCTCGGCGAGTCCCGCGGAACATCCTTAATCCTGTTAACGGCAGTCGCCCATGGCGAATCTTCGCAAGATCCTGGCTATAAAGTTTTTCCGAACCACTCACCAGATCCACCAGGGATATGCCTCCCTTTTCCTCAAGCCTTTCTCAGCTAGGCTTTTGCAAATCTCCACGAGGTTTAGCTGACGTTTTAAGGCTAAAACGAGGCTTGCCGCATGGAAGATCGAGCATAAAATCCAGTCCATTGAATTCCGCCCGCCATCTTCGCCCTCTGGAGTTCCTCGCCGATGGCAGCCATCATTCGGCTCGTGAAGTGGTGCTGGTTTGGCGCGGTGGTATGCGGTTCTTCGTGTTTTGCTTTCGATGGATCATCCTTCCGCCCGTCGACGGGTTGGCCTATCCTGAACCCGTTCAACGATCCGAATCGCCGCTCTGGAATGTCCTACGCTGAAAGACTGAATATGGATACTGACCGCGAACCCGAGAAATCGAATCCCAGCCCCCCGGAACCGGTGGATTGGGTCAACACTCGCCGGCAGTTTTTGAAAGGCGGAGCGGCGGTGGTGGCGGGCGCCGCGATTCGGCCCTCCCCGGTGATCGAGGCCGCCGCGGCTCGGCCCTCGACCACCATTCGCCAGGAGAACTCAAAACCGGGCTCGCGCGACTGGCAGTTGACCAGGGTGCGGCCCGACAAGGACGGATTTCGCTCCGCCTTGATCGAGGGCTATTGCTCCCGACAAAGCCTGCTGGCGGGCGAGACGGTCGAGTTCAAAGTGTCAGCGACTCCAGCGCGGAAATTCCATTTGGAGATTTTTCGGCTTGGCTTTTACGGGGGACGCGGCGCGCGGTTGATGGCCGATCTGGGCGTTTACTCCGCCCGTCCGCAGCCCATCCCGCGGCCGGAGGAGAAGAATCTTCACGAATGCCGTTGGGAAACGACCGCTCAACTGAAGATTCCAGCCGACTGGACGAGCGGGGTTTATCTCGGGCGCATGACCACGATTCCCGAAACTGGCTTGGAAGCCTACTGGCAGAGCTATGTTGTTTTCATCGTGCGCGACGAACGTCCGGCGGACATTTTGTTCCAGTGTTCGGACAACACCTGGCAGGCCTACAATCGGTGGCCAAACAATTATTCCGTTTACACTCATCCCAAGGGAGGCCAAGGCCCGTGGGCGGATGTGAGCTTTGACCGGCCGTATGGACGCGAGGCTCAGTACGACGCGATCGTCAACGATCCCCTGACGGTCGGGGCTGGCGAATTCCTTCCGTTCGAATTTCCGCTTGCCTACTGGCTGGAGGAGCACGGCTATGATGTCGCTTATTGCGCGAACAGCGACATGCTGACGCCGGATCGCGGCCTCAAGTGCCGGGCGTTTCTGAGCGTTGGTCACGACGAGTATTGGGATATCCGCCAGTTTCGGAGCGTGGAGAAGATGCGCGATGCCGGGGTCAATCTGCTGTTCCTTTGCGGCAATTCCGTATGCTGGGTATCTCCCTTTCGCCCGAGTTGGGATGGCCGTCCGAACAGAATCCTCTTCCGCGGGGGGCCTTATGGCGGGGATCAGGATTACGCCAAAGACCGGCAAAAAGATCACGGGCCATTTCCGGAGCATGGACCCGACGAAGGTTTCCTCATGGGCGCGCGCAACATCGAGCCCATCAATGGCGGAGGCGACTGGATATGCACCGCCCCGGATCACTGGCTGTTCTCGGGCGCGGGCATGAAGAAAGGCGATCGCATCCCAGGACTTGTAGGCTGGGAGTATCATGGGCGACCGGCCCCGATTCCTGGGCTGCAAATCGTTGGGGCGGGCACCGCCTGGGTGGGTGGCGACCAACCGCAGCAATGGGCCTCCACGATTTATCCGGGGCCGAAAGAGAATTTCGTTTTCAACGCCGCGACCATTTTTTGGGCTCAAGGATTATCTCGACCGCCCGGCCACACACTGCCTTGGTCGCATTGGAGCCGCCCGCATGGCCCGGACGAACGCGTTCAACGCATGACTCATAATCTGCTGCGCCGCGCTTTGGGCCGAAAATTGTGATGCGCTTGCCGATGCCTTCCAGAAGGGCGGTTTTCTCCCGGTTCATGGTTCCGCCTATGCCCCGGTTGCGGGGAGCAATGAGCATTGGGCTCGTTCATGCCGCCGCGCTGTGTCTCATCGCAATTTTTGCCGCGGAAGGGATTTCCGTGAGGGGGCTGGCGTTGGAGTTGGAAATCGTTCAGAGCGCGGACGGGATTGCGGCGAGGGCAATGCACGCGGGGCAGGCTGTTTTTGCGCCGTTAGCGACCAATGCTTCGTTGGTCGTGGTCACGCCCGCCGGCAGGATGCTGGTGCGCCACACCGAGGTGAAGCGCGAGAATGGGGTGGCGACATTGACCGGTGGGTCGGCGCCTGGGCTCTCGATCACGGAGACTTTTCGTTCGATCCACCAGGATCTGATCGAGCGTGTGGTGCGGGTGGCTGCAACGGCGGATCAAAGGTATTATTTGGATTTGGGTTGGAAGGCGCCCGGGCCGGGCGAGTTTTATTCCTTCACAGGCAAGGAGCAGGAGACAAAGGACTACAGTGTCAGTTGTTCGGGGCCTGAGTTCGCGGGGCATTCGCGCGCGCTGCAGACATTTCCTCTTTTGGGGCGTCTCGATGGCGGCACTTTTTACGGCTTGCTGGGCGACACTCCCGGTTTGTGGGAGAACCGAAGCTTCATGCGGTTCGACCTTGAGCAACGCCAATTCTCGCTCACGACCGGCGACGGGTCGGCGAAGCGCTTGATCCAGATTCCGCGGGAGCTCGATGCCACCACGGTCTACCGAGCTCGGTTCGACGGCTGGCAGCACCTGGAGAAAGGAGAAAGCGCCAGTTTCACGACGTGGTTGTTTGTCTCGCCGGCTCGCACCCTGTATGACGCGCAGCTCGCCGCCCATCTGGCCCTCGCGAACGCCAAAGGCTTCAATCAGTCGGGCCTTGAGGCGATTCTGCGCAACACGTCGTATCTGCTTTTAAGGCGCAACTTGTTGCGCCCGGAGAGCGATTATCTGTTCATCTCCGGAGTGGGTTACGGATGGAAGCAATGGGTCAGCGACGGTTTTTGGATGAGCCGAGGTCTGGACGATCCGCAGTTCGACAAGGCGGCGCAGGCGGCCGTGTTTTTTGAGCGGATCAATTACGAGGATAATGCGCAGTATTACTTGATTTGGTCGGCGATCATCAAGCGGGCCGGCGGAGAGCTCGACCCGCGAACCGTGAGCCGGGCGTATCACTTCATTCGCAATCACGAGCAGGACGGGTTGTATGTGCCACCACGCCTGACACCGGACAAGAACATCGCCAAAACCTATCACGACCAGCTTCCGTACGACGATGACGACGCTCCGTCATCCAATCAGGGTTTTCATTGCGGCGCGCTCATGGCCGCCAAGGAACTGGGTTTTGCAGTGACTGAAGCGGATATTGAAAAGGCGGCCCAGGGTTGCCGCCGCATGTTCAACGAAGCGGGAGGCTACTTCGCGACGAGCTTGAAACAGCAGCATCACATTGGTCAGGACAGTTTGTACGGGGCGGTGCTGACGTACGCCGTTTTCGGCCGCAAACTGCTGCCTGACCCATTGGTCAAGCGGCATCTGGAAACAAGCCTGCGCGTGCAGTCGCCATACGGCATGAGGGTCATCTCAAAGGCCAACGGGGATCTGCTCGAGGGCCATACCGGCGTGTATGTCTTCGGCGGCTCCTGGTTTCTGAACGATGCCGCAAATTATCTCGCGGGCCTGATTCACGGGTTGGATGAACAGTGGGTCAACGAAAGGCTTTTGTGGAGGTTGCAAAAGGAGTTGGCCACCATGCCCGCGTTCCATGAATCGATCAGCACGCTGAACGGCAAACCGCATGGCCACCATCTTTATTCCTGGAACTCCGGTTTTTGGTGGCTGCGTCGCGAGGTGCGGGCGAAGCTCGGATTGAAAGGCGAGGACACTCTCTCCCACAATCTGGATCGTGAATTGGGTGTGAGCCGAAAAGAAGGCTACCTGGTGTTGGAACCTGAGAAAGCCACGTTGCGGCCGCCCGCGCCGAACTGAGCCGTGACAATTCAGCTAGGCGCGAGGAAGGCGCATCCCCCAAGGTGGGGCTGTAACTGACCTGCCTGCGCCGGGGCGGCTACGGCAGGCAGGCGAGCAACAAAGGAGTTGGCCTTCCCAGGAATCGGCGCGAACCAGGAATCGCTCCGGTTGCTGCCGCAAAGCCGGGATCTGAATGCAGGAGTTGGTTTTGATCGCCCCGCCCGCGCTGCGCACCGCCCAGGCGGCGTCCGGGAATGGTTGGAACCGCGTCTTGCGGTTGCGCGATCGTGCCTCTTTCAACCGGTCCTGCAAGTGCCGCTCCCATTCGCCCAGGCGGGGGCTGAAATTCAGCAACTCGGTTTCCAGCCGCCGTTTGGCTTGGAGGAACGCGTCCGCCTCCTCAGGCGTTGGGGGCAGCCCAGTGAGATCCAACCACACCCGTCGCAGGAACGTGATTCTGTCCGCGTCCCGGGATGGCCTGAGGCGCGCCTGCTCAAGCTGGCGCAGCACGAAATCGTCGATGGGATTGCGCGGCGATTTGGCATCCTAAATTGGGGGCCGCGGCGTTTTTTGGATTGGGCGGTAGAACCAATGTCCATCGGACGTCGGATGGCTCTTGGGCGCCTGGACGGCCAGGGCTTCCCCGATGAGGAGGACACTGCTGAACACGCCGGAAAGCAGTCAGAGAAGGGGGCAAAGCCCAGTGAAGCGTCGTCGCCTCGGGTGGCCCGCCTGCGTCGCTCTGGATGGGCAGGAGTACCTATTGCGTTGGGTGACCATC
The DNA here is from genome assembly GCA_005805305.1 of Verrucomicrobiales bacterium. Lineage (GTDB taxonomy): Bacteria > Verrucomicrobiota > Verrucomicrobiia > Limisphaerales > F1-80-MAGS106 > F1-80-MAGS106. The sequence goes on along the minus strand of SYMW01000217.1, from coordinate 9,577 downwards.
GTGCGAGTTGCTGCCTGCATGGGGCTTGGAGCGAATGGCAAAAAGATGGCATCAACTTTCGATCTTGTCAGGACATTTGGTCCTGACATGCACCTCACGAGCCAATTCGTCTTGAGTTTAAGCGGTTCGTGGGGGACAAACAAGAGATGCGTCGAGTTCAAATGCGGCGGTTGGAGCGCGCCTGTTTATTCCGGCGGTACGCCGCTGGCCCGGCTGGCGAGCAGCCGTTTGGGGCCCGGCCTGAATGCTTCTCAACACGTCACCACGAGGGCCTCTCGCCCGCCGTTTCCCGTGCCGAGACGAAGTCAGAAACTGGCCGGAGGACACCATGATTTCTCGGGAGGCGGTCAAAGCGTTGGAGGCTCCCGGTTCTTGAATCGTTGGGCGGACGGCGCGTGCGTTTATGGATCACAACGAAAATCGCTCAAGGGTCGCTCGCCCGCCTCTGTTAGCTTTCGCGGGATTGCTGCTCGCCTTAGGGGGGCATGAAAGCGTTGAGGGTCAAAATCCTCGCCAGGTTCCTCAACAGGAAAAACCAGCCCGCGGTGACTCCCAGTCGTTGGAAGCGCCAAGTTCTACGAATGCCATTTTGCGTCTCGTTCGACCTGGCGTGTACGAAATTGGCTCCGTGCGGCTCGACAAGGCCTTGAGGGAAGTTAGTTTTCCGGCGGAAATGAACATGGATGACGGCCCGATCGAGTATTTGCTGGTTCACAAAGGTGGAAAACGGCACGAGAGTATCCTCGTGACAGAAGCCGAGCCGCTTCATATTCAATCTGCGCTCCTGCTTCTCGGCGCGAAATCCTCGTTGTCGGGAGCTGGTTCCCCGCCTGGAGCGGCCACGGCGCCCGCCCCCGCCCCGCCGTCTCCGGAGTTGGAGTCGGAGGGAGGCATCCGAGAGCCCGCGGCCTTGCAATTGGCCGGCGATTCGGTGCGAATCGAGCTGGTCTGGACAGAAGGCACGAGCAGTGTGCGCCGCGATGGCGCCACTTTCTTTGTGAATGAAAAGGCGGGGTCGGCGAGGCAGAAGTCCGGACAATGGGTCTACAATGGGTCCCGAATTCAAAGCGGGGTGTTCATGGCCCAGACTTACGGTTCTGTGATTTCGCTCATCACGGATCCGGACGCCCTGATCAATAATCGAGCGCCTGGGTATGACAACGATGACGTGTGGGCCGTGAACACGACCAATGTTCCTCCGGTCAAGAGCAGCGTGCGCGTCATACTCAGGCTCGCGGAGAACGGCGGGGCGAAATGATCCCGAACATTCGAGACACGGCTCCCGTCCCGGATCTGTCGATATCCCTTGTCCGTGACCAGGCAATGCTCGGTAATTGTGCTGAGTCAAAATGAAGAATTGCCCGGTTTTCAATCGCCACTGGATCGCGGGGAACACGAGCGGCCGCGAAATGGCCAGCTGCGCTGCGCTTAGCTGAATTGTTACAGTTTATCATGAAGCTCATCCCGGTGAATCCAATGATCTCCGCCATCCCTTGCCACGGCAAGGATGGGCGAAGTTTCAGACGTTTTGAAAACGTCCTGGCTGTGACTCTTGTTTGCTGGATGTCGGCCGCCTCGCCCTCGGAACTCCTTTCGGCTCCCGCGATCCCTTTGCCATCGGCTCACGATGTGTCCTATCGGAACGAGCTGGGATTGGGCATCGAACGAGGCCTGGCTTGGCTGGCTTCGAATCAGAACTCGAATGGCTGGTGGTCGACCCCTGATCAGCCCGCCATCACGGCACTGGCGCTCTTGGCGTTCAGGGGCGCTCCTGGCGATCGTCATCGAAATCTGAACTCTCCGGTCCAATCGAAGGGCTACGCGTTTCTGCTGAGTTGTGCGCGTCCGGACGGGGGGATTCATCGTTCGAGTTTGGTGACGTATAACACGTCGATCAGCATGCTGGCGCTGCTCGCCACGGATCGCGCGCATGACGAGCCCGTGATTCTGAGGGCGCGCCAGTTTTTGGTGGGGTTGCAGCGCGACTTCGGTGAACCGGGCAAGGCGGATAGTCCGTTCGATGGGGGGATTGGCTACGGCAGCAAGTACGATCATTCCGACATGGGGAACACGTCGCAGGCTTTGGAGGCTCTCTATTTCAGCAAACGATTGTTGCGTGACAAGGATTTGGCTGGCGCCAAGGATTTGGATTGGGACGCCCTCGTTCATTTTCTTCAGAGCTGCCAGAATCTCCCGAGCCACAACAAGGAGCGTTGGGCGTCCGACGCCCCGGAGAACAAAGGGGGCTTCGTTTATTATCCAGGGCACAGCATGGCGGGAGGCGAGACCAATTCCGTGACGGGTCGTGTGGCCCTGAGATCGTACGGCAGCATCAGTTACGCCGGAATGATGAGCTATTTGTACGCGGATTTGAAACGAGACGATTCAAGAGTCACGGCCGTGTTCGATTGGTTGCGCCAGAATTACACGCTCCAGGAGAATCCGGGCATGGGACAGCAGGGGCTTTATTATTATTTCCATACCATGGCGAAAGCACTCACCATATACGGGGCGGCGCATTTGGACCTGCCGGGCGGCAGGAAAGTCGCCTGGCGCCGTGAGCTTGGCGACCGGCTGTTGAACTTGCAGCAAAAAGACGGTTCGTGGGTGAGCGACACTGCTCGATGGCTTGAAAGAGATCCTGCCTTGGTAACGGCCTATGCCGTCCTGACGTTGAACATGATCCATCGTGGCCTTTGATTGAGTGTCGACTTCTTATGAGCTCCGCAACAACGACCAATGGCAAAGATCCACAGACAGAAGATTCCGGAGTTCCGCTCTCGCGGCCGGTTCGCTGGCGGTTGTATCTTGGCGGCCTGGCGCTCGCGGTGCCTGCACTGATCTGGATTTGGATCATTCACGAGGCCCAAAGGCAGGACCGGCATCTCCAGACCTTTCTGGTCCTTGTGGTGGCTTACGTTTGGACTTTGTTGTGGCTGCTTGGCTTGTCGCGCCTGGCGTGGCGGCACCGCCTGGTCTCCGCTGGAACATTGGTGGGTCTCGTGGGCGGATTCCTTGGGCTGTTCCGGTTGCGCGAGGTCACCGGAGACTTTTTGCCCATATTCGAATTTCGTTTCGGTGAGGGGCGCCGATTGGCATCCGACCCGGCCATTTCGGCTCCCATGTCGAGTCCCGCGGCGGTCGGCAGTGCGGTTTCGGCGACGGGCTTGGTGACCGGGGATTTCCCTCAATTCCTGGGTCCGAACAGGGACGGCACGATTTCGGGCCTGGACTTGGAGCCTGACTGGAAGACTCATCCCCCCAAGGAGCGTTGGCGGATCGATGTTGGGAGCGCCTGGTCTGGTTTTGCGGTGACCCAAGATCGCGCGATCACTTTGGAGCAGCGCGGAGGGGACGAATGGGTTCGATGTTACTCGCTCAAGGATGGGGCGTTGATTTGGGGGCATTCTTATCCGGCATTCCATTCGTCCGTGCTCGGAGGTGAAGGGCCTCGCACGACCCCCACTGTCGAGCGAGGGCGAGTTTATTCCGTGGGCGCCACCGGGATCTTGAGTTGTTTGACGCTCGATACCGGGGCGGTCGTTTGGACGAAGGACCTGATGCGTGAGTTTGGGGGTGGGGTGCCTTCCTGGGGGATGAGCGGTTCTCCCTTGGTCGTGGGGGATGCCGTGGTCGTGTGCACGGGTGGTCCGAGTGGGAAGGCGACCGCGGCCCTGAGCACGGAGCGAGGAGAGACACTCTGGACCGCCGGTGATTATGGCGTGGGTTACAGCTCTCCAGCGCGGGCAGTGTTTCTTGGAGAACCTCAAGTGGTGATCTTCCACGCCTCGGGCGTCGCCGGGCACGCATTAGCGGAGGGTCAACTGCGCTGGAATTATCCCTGGCCCACCGGGCATCCTCATGTGGCCATCCCGTTGATCATTCAAACCAATCGGATTTTGGTTTCGAGCGGCTACGGGTACGGAACGGAATTGCTCGAATTATCCGCGGGGGAGGGGAAGGCTCAATCGGTCCAGCGGGTTTGGAAATCCAACCGACTCAAGGCGAAGTTCACAAATCCGGTGCGGAAGGGTGACCATATTTACGGGTTGGACGACGGGATTTTGGCATGCCTCGATTTGAAGACTGGCGAGTTGCGTTGGAAAGACGGGCGCTATGGCCATGGTCAGACGTTGCTCGTGGGCCGGTTGCTGTTGGTGATGGCCGAGTCCGGGGAGCTGGTGTTGGTGGATCCGGTTCCGGAGGCATTGCGTGAATTGGGACGAGTGCCTGTTCTCAAGGAAAAGACATGGAACCCGCATGCGTTCGCCAGCCCGCTCGCTCTGGTTCGAAATCATCGCGAAGCGGTCTGCCTGGAGCTGGCGCTGATGAAGAAACAGTGATCAGCTCCGCGGGGCGTTGGACCGGACTCGCCACATCCGCGGACCGTGCGAAGATCCCGGGCACCGCCGAATTTGGTTTTCAGGGGCAGAGCGCGTCGAAAACGGTTCTGGTTACTTGAGAACGCTTGTCCGCTCCTGGATCCAAGCAAGGTCCCGGCTTTTGGGAGAACTGAGGTTGTGGTTGATGCGGGTGCCTTGGGAGGAGGTGCTAAAAACTTTGGGATCCCGCCAAGAATGCGCCTCGGCATGGCCGTCCGCGAACGCGACCACACCGCTGGACCGGGTGTGGTGCGTCGCGGGCAAATGAAAATACTGATCTGTTGCCGTGCCGGGCATGAGGACAATGAACGCGGGCGTGCAAAGACTCTGCGGGGTGAGGTCCTGGAATACAAAAAAGTTTGACGGAGCTGGAATGTCCGTGGCTTTTCGGAACGGCAGATATTTGGCGGCGAGCCGATTCGCGATGGAGGCAGTCGGTCCCATGTAAAGGTTCATGGAATAGCTGCGCACTTGAGGAATCGGCTTGCCGCGGCTCACGATAAAAGAAGTCTTGTCGGACGGACATTTATAAGTCGCCCGCGAAGCCACATACGGCCCGAAAGCGGCGTATTTGGCATTGATGAGAAGTTGTTCGTTCGTGAACGCTTGGACGAAATTGTGGTAGGCGCCCATGACCCATAGGAGGCCTTGGCCGGTTTGCCCGAGTTCCTGGGAGCCATTCCCCACGAGTGATTCGAGGTTGTCCCCCGAGTACAGCGACCAAGTGATGGCGAGCTGCTTTTGATTGTTCAGACACCGAACACGATTGGCGAGGGATTTGCCCTTTGCCAGGGAGGGGAGCAGCAGGGAGGCAAGGATGGCGATAATCGCGATCACCACCAGAAGTTCAATAAGGGTAAAACCCCTTCGGAGAACACATCCAGTGAACTCCAGCCGATTGGATTGAACAACACAAGCGATGGAAGAAACCCAGCCCCGTTTATTGGTTGGGCGAATGGCGGGCATGATTTCCCAACCGTGCGGGATTTTCATGACCCAGGCAAGCCCGGAGATCTAAGGTTTAAATTGAAGACGAGCGCCAGTCTCGGCGTGGAACCAATTGGCATGGCCCCACTCGATCCGCATCCGCAGCGTCTGCCCTTGCTCTAATTCTTCGAGACTGCAGGGCCACTTGACATGCAGAGGGATGCCGCCCACATCGACTCGCGCGACGTTTTCAGCGCCCAAAAACTCGACGAACACCACCCGCCCGGCAAAGGAACACCCATCGGCTGCCCCGGGCCTGATACTCACTACGGACTCTGGTCGAAAGCCAAGGAGCAGGGGTTCGCCGAACTCTCCGCCTCCGGGCGCCCCTTCGTTTGCCCGGTGTGCGCCGGGTAATTCCACGCTGAACCCTCCGCCGGGCGAATCCGCCACAAATCTTCGGATGCCGTGCTCTGAAGGCTCGATTCTTCCAGGAATCAAATTCATCGGAGGATGTCCCAGGAATCGGGCCACGACGAGGTTGCAAGGCGTCCGATAGACCTCCTTGGGGGGGCCGATTTGCTGAAGCCGCCCTTCGTGGAGGACGGCCACTCTGTCCCCTAAACTCAGGGCCTCGGCTTGATCGTGAGTCACATGGAGCACTGTCATGGATTCCCGGCCGGGAAGTTGGCGGATCAATTCACGAAATTCGAAGCGCGCGGGCGAATCCAGGTTGGACAGCGGTTCATCGAGCAGGAGCAGGTGAGGCCGCCGCACCAGCGCGCGGGCGAGCGCCACTCGTTTCTTTTCGCCGCCCGAAAGCTCGCCAGGCATGCGGTTCCACCACTGGCAGTTGATCCCGCATGCCCCGGAAACCTCCACCACCCGTCGTTCCATCTCACTCTTTTCGAGACGCCTCACTTTCAAGCCCAATTCCAAATTACCGCGCACGGTCAGATGCGGATACAAGGCAGGATCCTGAAAGACCATCGCCACCTCGGCACTTGATTGGGCGCCTGCCGAAGCCGTTATTTTCTGTCCCGCATGGCGCAGAGTGACCTCCCCCGCATCCGGTGTGTCGAGACCCGCGATCAATCGCAGAAGCGTGGTTTTGCCACTGCCAGAAGGGCCGACGACGATCAAGTGTTCACCAGGACAAACGTTCAGATTGAGCCGATCGAGCGCCAGCGATGCCGCGCCCTTCAAACCAACGAAACTTTTCGAAAGACCCCTGACTTCAACCGAGATCATGCGCGACTACCCTGCCCAGCCGTTCTTTTCCAAGCAAGCCATCCAACAGGACTCGGTGAATCGCCCGTGTTGCTGTCGGAAAACGATTTCCTTCCTTCACGACCACGATTTGGGTTCTGACTTTTGGCTTGATCTAGGTTGTGAGTCAGGTGACCATTTCCAATCGCTTAAATTTTCAAGCGAACCAGTGGAAGGCTGTCTGGTGTGTAGTCCATCCTGCTTGAAGCCTTTCATCAGCGCGCGCGCGCTTAGCTCAGTGGTAGAGCATTACCTTCACACGGTAGGGGTCGCAGGTTCGAAACCTGCAGCGCGCACCATTTTTCCCGGCAGAATCAGGCTCGTTCGAATTTTCACCCAGTTTTGGCACAGAATTCCGATCAAGCTGGAACTCGCAGGGTGAGGTTCCCCCGAAAAATACGGTCAGACCTCAGAAAAGAAGGGGGAATTCGTTGCCAACAAATCGCTTTCCATTTCCTTGAAATCCTCACGGCAACCAGCTCCCTCGCCCCATCCGATGGGGAAAGGGGCTGTTTTGAGGGAAACGAGCACTCAATTCTTATTCACAAATTGCCCCTAAGTTCTGAGGTCTGACGGCACGACAAAGCTGAGGCCACAAGTCACCCTTAAAACGGCAGTTGCCCAAGGCGAATGGTTCTTCGCTGTTTTCAGTGGAATGAGTTGCGCCGTTGAGGCTTGACAGGCGTTTCGGCCCCGGAAGGGGCGACGAAATTAGCCAGGTGCCAGTGAGTCCGAGAGCGCGGCGTCAGGTCGGTTTTGGAATGAGATTTAGCCCTGGAAGGGCATAGGAATGAGGTTGCGACGTTCCTTGCTGCTGAAAACCAGATGGTAATGCAGGCTCCAATTCTTTGATGGACATGCCATCTCCTTGATGGCCTCTTGGCACGCAGAAGGGACTTGTCAACGCAAGACGAAGACAAATCCATCCCCCCTCCGGGGCCATCGGCTTTGGGTGTTAGAACCTGGGGGTGGCACTCGCAGACTCGTTCACTCGGAAACTCAACCTCGCTTCCCTCACGTCCTTCTTTAAACAAACCCGATAGCCGCGCTCAAGGCCTTTTCCTAATTAGTTGTCTGTCCCAGGGGAATCCGTAAAACGACCCTAAACCGTGACTAAGCAACACTCGGCAGGGCTGCGCTGCCCCCAGCCGTGACTGTGTTGAGTCAAATTGAAGATTTGCCCAGTTCTCAATCGCCACGGGATCGTGAGGAAAACGAGAGGCCGCGAAATGACCCGCAGCGCTCTGCCATCCAGGCTGCGCGGCAGCGCAACCCTGCCTTGCACTGAATTGTCACGGCTAAACCAACGGCGCCGAAGAAAGAGAGGTTTGGTGACTCGACAGCCGGTGATAGATCGTTCTCTCGGTTTGCGCATTGAAAGCGGTCGTGGACCCTGACAAAACTCTGTCCGTGATTTTGACCGAAGAACTCCCGCATGACGTCTGAGATTGCACCGGAAAAGGAGCCGCCGCTGTTCGCCGCACTGAAACGCGCTGACGAACGAGCGGTGGTCAGCGAAGGCGCGAGCGGTGGCATGTCCGTTCAATTGTGCTTCGACGACGACGGCGCTTACCTGCAAATCGTTGATGGCAAGGGCCGACTGCGGGACATCGACCACCGTCCCGCCCACGGCGCCTTGAGGGACGTGCTCAAAGCGATGGCTTTGATCCAGCGTCGGCAACAGGAGTTGGTGGGGTGGGAGGGCAGCGCCGAGCGAATCTACCTGCATCACCACGAGCACTTGCTGTGGCCTCTGCGGAAATGCGAGGCGCTGGTGGGCAAAGACCTGCAGCCCCTCGCGTTTGTTCCTGAAAGCGTGGGGATCGTGCTTGACCTCGTCGCCGATCACGATAAGGAACCGCTTTGGTTGACTGGCAAGTTGCTCCTGGTTCGCGACGGAGAGACACTTGCTGAGGCCAACGAGTTCCGATTTTTGAACGAAACCCACGTTCTGGCGGGACGTCAGATCTACGAAACACCGCCCCTGGGCGAGAACTTCCGACGCCTCGCGCTTTTCGCCAGCTCTTTCCCTGAGACGATGCTGGAGCGTTGCCTTTCTTTGCTGTTTTCCCACTTCACGGGCATCACCGTTCGTTACCAAGGGCATGCCACGGCGTTCGGCGAGCCGCTGCACGCCCGGGCATCGATCCTGTTTCAAAGCGTGGACCAATCCGGCGATCTGCATTTTGACTTGATTCACACTCTGCCGCGTTTTCCGGTCGATTTCGCACGCAATTACGACATTGCCCGCGTGGCCGTCGTCAACGAGGCCCAGAAGACGATTGTCGTGCGTGAGGTGGTTTATGCGTCCCTGGCCGACGAGCGTCTGGAATTGAACCGGACCTTAAACCGCTACCAGAAGGAGCTGGGCGAAAGCGCCGAGACAATGCTTTTTGCCGACGAAAGCGGGTTCATTGTCGGCAAAGATCTGGCGAGTCTCTTCCTGGGTCGCGAATTGAGCGAACTGGCGCGGCGCTTTGCGCTTTTGGGGGCGGAGAAGCTGCGTGCCTACCGGATCAAGCCTGTCATGCCCAAGCTGAAGCTGAAGCTGAAGCTGGGGTTCGGCATCGACTTCCTCGACGGCGCCGCCGATCTAGAGATTGACGGCCAGGATTTCTCATTGATGGAAGTATTGGCGCAACACCGCAAGAACTCCTATATCACCCTGAGCGACGGCACCCATGCCGTGATGAATACTGATTACCTGGCCAAGCTGGCCCGGTTGTTCCGCAAGCATGAAGAGGGCGTTCGCATCTCATTCTTTGACCTCCCGCTGATTGAGGAACTCATCGACCGCAACTCCGCCGAGACGCAGTTCTCCAAGGCACGGGAGATTTTCCTCGGGTTCAACACCCTGGCGGACAAAGAACTGCCAGCGCCTCCCATCACCGGGGACTTGCGTCCGTACCAGATGGCCGGCTTGAAGTGGCTCGACTATCTCCATTCCCACGGACTGGGGGGTTGCTTGGCGGACGACATGGGACTGGGCAAGACCGTGC
>SYMW01000216.1 GCA_005805305.1 Verrucomicrobiales bacterium | reverse complement strand
CGTGCAGTACGCGGTGAAGGACGAAGTGGTGTATGTGCTTGAAGTGAATCCGCGAGCCTCTCGAACCATTCCATTCGTGAGCAAGGCGATTGGCGTGCCGCTGGCCAAGTTGGCTGCCAAGTTGATGACCGGGAGCACCCTGGCCCAGCTTGGATTTACCAAGGAGATTTGGCCGGCCTATTGGGCGGTCAAAGAGTCGGTTTTTCCTTTTAACCGGTTCCTGGGGCAGGACATTTTGCTTTCCCCCGAGATGCGATCCACAGGTGAAGTGATGGGGCTGGACGCGGATTTAGGCATCGCTTACGCGAAGTCCCAAATGGCGGCTAACTCGCCCCTCCCGCTTAAGGGCCGGATTTTCATCAGCCTGAGTGAAGCGCACAAGAATCAGGCGGCGGAAATCGCGCGGCTCTTCACCGATCTAGGATTCGAGATTGTTGCCACCGCCGGAACTGCGGCTGTGCTCGAAAAGGAAGGCCTGAAAGTGGAGCGGGTTTTCAAACTTTCGGAAGGTCGGCCCAATGCCCTGGACCTGATCAAGAACCGGGAAGTCACTTTGGTCATCAATACCCCATCGGGGCAGGTCCCCAGGGCAGATGAGGTCAAGATCAGGACCACGGCCGTTTACATGGGCACGACGATCATGACCACCTTGAGCGGAGCTCGAGCGGCGGCATTAGGCATTGCAGCTCTAAAACGCAAAGGGTACGGGGTGAAAACGATCCAAGAATACCATTGAGACACTCTGAGAGGCGTTCGTGGATCCTGGCCGGACTAGCTTGTGTGGCCATCCTCCAATGCTCTTGCGATGGCCCCGAGCGCGTATCTAGCATCAAGGGCGATCATGGAGGAAAGTTGGGGCTTAAAAGCGCTGCCCATTCAATTCGGGAATTGGGGCTGGACGAAGCCATCGCGACACTGAAGGTGGATCCTCCGTCGATTTCACGACCTCTTTTCATTCACGATCCGGCCGGCCGCTCCTGTATTTTGACGGAGGCGCCTCGTCTTCTCAAGTCGGATGGCCTGGGATCCTCTGCAATCGGAGCTCTCAAGAAGTTTGGAAGCCAAGGGACCGAGTCCGTGTTGCGATTATTCCAGGAGCCAGACACTTCGCAACACGCCGGAGCGCTCCTGGCTCTGGCGGCGCTGGATGGCGAGTCGACCGCCACTCTCCAACGGCTTCTGGAAGTGTTGCTCCGCCCTTCCCTCCCAGCGCTCCGAGTCTATGCGGTGAACGGGCTCGCGGCATTGGGCCCGCGCGCCATCGAGGATCTGAACAGGCTCCTCGAATCGGCTGATCCAGAGGTCCAGCAAGGTGCTGCTTTCGCGCTCGGCTTGATGGGTTCATCGGCAATTTCCAGCGCCCGGCCGCTTGCTCGAGCCCTCGAGAATAGCCGCCCCGATGAAGCTGGACACAACCATGTAGGCGCGGCTTGCGCTTTTGCATTGAGGCAAGTCGGGATGGGGGGATTGCCTGATATCCTGGCGGTGCTCAAGAGGAGCCGTGGGCCCACTGCCGAGTTGGCTGTCTCCGCAATCCGACTCCCCGGGGATCCGCAAGATCAGGAACAAACCGCGAAGCTTTTAGTAGGATCTTTGGAGGGTTCGACCCCCGAAGCTCGCGTGGCGTTGGGGAACCTGTTGTCCGGATTGAAGAGCCATCGGGAAGATCTGCGGGCCGGTCTTAGAACTCTCATGGCCGACCCAGTCGCGGAGGTTCGGCTCGCCGGTGGGTTGGCTTGGTCCAGCACCCAACCGGACTTCGAACTCGGCATAGGACTGCTGATGGGCTGTCTGTCGGATACCGCTGCCACCATTCGAGCCCAATCCGCTGCGGGACTTGGTCGTTTGGGACGTCGTTCCTCTCCCGCCTTGGCAGCTGTGTTGAGCGCCCTGAACGACGAGGCTCCAGAGGTGCGAGTCGCCGCCGTCAGGGCTTCAGTTCAAATCGCGCCGGATCAAACCGTTCTCTTGCCGCCATTAGCCAACGCCTTGTCCGATCCGAATCCTTTGGTTGCCAACGAGGCGGCCAATGCGCTGGCGGCGATCGGGCCCCGCGCCATGCCCGAATTGGAGAAGCAATTACGAACGGCCTCCGAAGGGGGAAGGAGTGCGGCTGCGGGGGCGCTGGGTCGTATAAAAGGCGATCCTGGCGCCATCGCTTCTTTGAGACAAGCCATCAGGGATCCGTCCGTCCTCGTGCGCCGAGTTGCCGTTTCCTCGTTGCGCCGACAAGCCGAACGACCACTGCTGGCAGATAGAACATACGGGGATTCGCCAGCGGTGACGGCGGTTCCGGACCTTCTGGAGGGTTTGAATGATGACGATGCCGTCGTGAGGGAGATCGCGGCGGAGGCGATCGGCTCCGTGGGTCCGGGCGCTCGCTTTGGGGCGGCGAAAGGATTGATCGTGGGGCTAAAGGATGGGCAGGCAAGAGTGCGTCGAGCTGTCGCTTTCGCACTCGAAGGGATTGGATATAAGACCTCGGAAGTCGTGCCCGTGCTCATCGAGGTGATGGAGGATGCCAGTGCGCCAGACGCCGATCGGGAGCGAGCAGCCCGGTTGCTTTTTGAGATAGATCCTGAGGCCCGTCCATCGTCGGCGCGGAGATGAGTCAACCTTTAAAACGGCAGATGCCCCTGTTGCAAATGCCGGTTGGTAGAGTTCGATCTCCTAGCCGCGACGATGCAATTCTCGGCAGGGCTGCGCGGCAGCGCAGCCCTAGCTTTAGCTGAATGGTCACGGCTTTGTGGCCCGCTTAGGGGCTCGCACCTCAGAATACGGGCCTTCTCCACGGCAATATACCATGTCGTACGGATAGGAATTTTCGGTTTTCGGGTCATTAGTCTGGGCAGATGAAGCCCAATAAAATGACGATCGAAGTGCTCGACTGGACCGTGAGTTCATGGACTATGGATCCCGTGTCCGTGACAAGACCTGAGGCGTCATCGAAGGCGGTTGGGTCGGCGTCGGGCTTGCCGTTCGCGGAGGGGCACTCGATCTCCGTCTCGGGCGGCGCCAAGATTGGCGCATCTGCTCGGCCTCGCGTCATCAAATGCAGCGATGGAACGTCATTTTGAATCCGCTGTCATCTCGAGGCCGCAAGGATAGTCAGGCATCGAACTTCTACTCAAACAATCTCCGCCGCGCTTCGGGCATTGAACCTTAAAACGGCAGTTGCCCCTGGGGAATCTTATCAAGAACCTGGCGATAAAGTTTTTCCTAATCACTCACCTGATCCACAAGCGAGTTGCCTCCCTCTTCGTCAAGCTTTTCTCATTCGGGCTTTCGCACATCTCCACGATGTTCAACTGCCGTTCTAAGGTTGAACCGCTGAATTCGGGTTCAACGTTCCAATTTGGGTTTCCTGATGTGGGGTGGTCGCGTCTCGTCAATGAACTCCTCGCTCAATGACTCAATGACTTCGTGACCCAAGGCGTCGTTTTTCTTCGCCGAACCATACTTTGTGCGGCACGATGAAGGGATGGCTAAACCAAATCATCTCGAGTTTGAATTCGTAGCCGAGCCGTCGTCCCGCGGGGAAACTCCGGAAGCCCGGGAAGCATTTGCGGAGTGGCGGCGCGAGACCGGAAGGCTTGCCTCATTTCCTTCATTTGAGCAACAACTCAAGGACTTCCGGGAAGCGGGGGTTGGGTTGGAAACCCGGATCGACGTCACGCGCACGCACTCCATCGAAGGCGCCTCGCTGGAGATTTCCACGTACATCAATGAGTTTTGGACGGCGCGTCAAAGGCAGGCCAACTCGCTTCAAGAAATCTCCTACCGCGCGTGTTTCAAGCCGCAATTGCCACGCTTTTTTATCGAGCGACTCACAGTGCCAGGAGATTGGGTTTATGATCCGTTCATGGGACGTGGCACGACTCCACTGGAGGCCGCTCTGCTGGGGCGGGTCCCGCTCGGTTGCGACATCAACCCCTTGAGCGTTTTAATGACCAAGCCCCGGCTCCATCCACCGGCGCAGAGTGAGGTGGCGCAGAGATTGGCCTCGATCGATCTCGCGGTTTCGGAGCCCGCCCCCGAGGACTTGCTCGTTTTCTTTCATCCCGACACACTCAGGGAGATCGTCGCGTTGCGCGCTTACTTCCTGCGCCGTCAGGAGAGCGGGCAGATCGACCGTCTCGACGAATGGATCTGGCTTGTGGCTCTCAACCGCTTGACGGGGCACTCCAAAGGATTCTTCTCAGTCTACACCCTGCCTCCGAATCAAGCGGTTTCGGTGAAATCGCAGCGGCGGATCAACGAGAAAAGAGGTCAGGTCCCGGACCGGCGGGATGTGCGGGCGGTGATCCTCAAGAAGTCGCGGCAATTGTTATCCGAATGTGATGAGAGCCTTCGGGCTGGACTGGAACGTTTGGCGAACCGCGCCATTCTCCTCACCGGTCCGGCCGAGTTCACGCCCCGGATTCCTTCAAGCTCCGTCTCCCTGGTTGTGACGTCCCCGCCGTTCTTGGACATTGTTCAATATGAACAAGACAACTGGCTGCGGTGTTGGTTCTCGGGGATCGACCCGAAATCAGTCCCGATCACCATGAGTTCCAACGTGGCTGACTGGGCTGGGGTGATGACGAAGGTGTTTCACGAACTGGGGCGAGTGTTGAAGCCTGGAGGGCATGTGGCCTTCGAAGTTGGAGAAGTGCGGAAGGGGACCATCAAACTGGAGGAGGCGGTGATCCCGTGCGGCCTGAGCGCGGGACTCATGCCTCGGCTTGTCATGATCAACGATCAGGAATTCACAAAGACGGCCAATTGTTGGGGGGTCGGCAATAATTCGAAGGGCACAAACACCAACCGCATTGTGGTGTTTCAAAAGTCCGGCGCATGAGTTTTGAGCTGGAGCTGTTTCGATCCCACGTTTCGGCTCTGGCTGAAAAGGGCGTCTACTTGGGTACATCCTCATGGAAATATGCGGGCTGGCGCGGGTTGCTTTACGACATGAGCCGTTATGTGTACCGGGCCAAGTTCTCGGAGAGCCGTTTTGAGCGTCGATGTCTTTCCGAGTACGCGGAAGTTCTTCCCACGGTGTGTGTGGACGCCGCTTACTACAAGTTTCCCGACACCCGCGCGCTCAAAAATCTTGTGGATCAGACACCTGATGGGTTCCTCTTCGGCTTCAAAGTCACGGATTCGATCACCCTGAAACGGTTCCCCAATCTTCCGAGGTTTGGGCTGAAAGCCGGGACTGAGAACCCAGATTTTCTCGATGCGGCTCTCTTTGCGAAGTCTTTCTTGGAGCCTTGCGAGCCGTTCAGAGGCCGAGTCGGAATTTTGATGTTCGAGTTTTCCCGATTTTACGGGGCGGACTTCGCGCATGGCCGGGAATTTGTGGCGGCACTTGATCGGTTTTTGGGTGCGATCCCGACAGGTTGGCCTTACGGGGTGGAGATCCGGAACAAAACCTTTTTGCGTTCGGAGTATTTCGACGTGCTTCGGAAGCATGGAGTCACTCACGTGTTCAACAGTTGGGAGGGGATGCCCCCGGTGGAAGAGCAGATCCAAATGCCTGGAAGCTTTACCACGGAGGAAAGAGTGGCGGCTCGTTTTCTTTTGCGGCCAGGCCGTGGCTACGCTCAAGCGGTTGAGATGTTCAGCCCCTACGTGGAGGTCCGCGACCCTTACCCTGCGGCCAGGCAGGCAGGCGCCAAGCTTATCGAGGCGGGGTCTCGGCTTTCGGCCAATGGCAAGCCTAAACGCACTTTTGTGTTTGTGAACAATCGTTTGGAAGGCAACGCGCTGCTGACCATCCAGGCGATGCTGGACCAAACGCAGCCAGGGTCGTGAATGCCATCCACCCCTTTTCAGGCGTCTAACGGTAGCGTGTCATCGACGCGCGACGGAAGCAAAGATTGACGCACGACATTTCCAGCCGATGATGGAATGACCATGCAGCCCGTCGTTGACTTGTTGTTGGACCTCATCGCCTTGCCGAGCATTAACCCGGCGTTCCTTAAAGGCCGTCCTCAATTGACCGGTGAGAAACGGGTGAGCGACTTCTTGCTCTCCTGGTGTGAGAAGGCCCGCATGGATGTGGAAACGAAGCCCGTGATGCCGGGGCGACACAACTTATTTGCGAGCATCGCGCCCTTGAAGAAATCGACAGGCCGCGTGGTTCTCGCTCCGCATCTTGACACGGTCAACATTCCGAATGATTCCCTCCTCACGCCTCGAATGGATATGGACCGGGTCCATGGAAGGGGGGCTTGCGACACCAAAGGGAGCGTCGCCGCCATGCTGACCGCCATGGCTCGCCTCTCCCGGGCAGGGGTTCGGCCGGAGCATACCGAAATCGTTTTTTTGGGGTTGGTGGACGAAGAGAGCGGGCAGGAGGGCTCCCGCGCTATCGCCGCTTCGGGCTGGAAAGCCGATTTGGCCATTGTGGGTGAGCCGACCCGCCTAAAGGTTGTCACCGCGCATAAAGGTGATGTCTGGCTTCACATCGACACCAAAGGAAAGGCCGCACATGGTTCCCGGCCGGAGCTTGGCCACAACGCTATTGAAGAAATGGCCAAGGTTGTGGCGGCTCTTGGGGGCCCGTATGCCTCGCGGCTGCGGTCCAGTCCACACCCGCTCCTTGGTCGAAGAACCATCAACGTGGGGACTATTCAAGGCGGCCACCAGCCGAATATAGTCCCAGACCGATGCCGCATCTCGATCGACCGCAGGACCCTACCCGGGGAAGACGAGAAGAGCGTGGCCAGGGAGCTTCGGGCGCTGTTCAAGTCGCGGGGCATCCGGGCTTCGCTTTCCAACATGCGCGGTGGCGCGTGTGTCGCTCTCGAAACTGATGTCACATTGCCCCTGGTGCGTGGATTGATGAAGACCGCCGGACAGCGTCTTCCGGTGGGAGTGGATTACTTTTGCGACGCGGCCGTGCTCTCGGCTGGCGGCATACCCAGCGTCGTCTTCGGTCCTGGGGACATCGCGCAAGCTCACACGGCAAATGAATGGATCGAAGTGGAATCGCTTTGCAAAGGCACGGACTTGCTGGAGGCATTCCTTCGCGGCTTGCCGTAGAGGGCGACAGGTTGTGTCCTGCCTCTTTGGTGGCGTCCTATCGAGGGGCACTGCTCGCGGATGCAGCCGAGGATGCGATGAGCCCGGGCTCAATTCCTCTAGAATCCAAGCTAGAACACTGACTCATTGATGCGCGAACTTGTCGAAGATTTCCTCCAATACTCCCGGCATGAGAAAGGGCAGGCCGAAAAGACGCAGACGACTTATGCTGCCTTGCTCGATCGGTTTGTTTGTTGGGCCGAGGAGCGTGGCCTTGTTTCATGGAATCATGTGGGCCTGCGCCATCTGCAAGACTTTTTGCTGGGGGAACAGCGGCGTCCGCTCGAGAACCGAAGCGCGAGCCTTGAAAGCCGTCTCAGCAATGAGAGCGTTTACCTGCAGATTTCAGCTTTGCGAGCTTTTTATCGGTTTTGCGAACAAGAGGGGAAGCTGAGCGAGAATCCATCCGAATTGCTTTCGCTGCCGAAACGCTGGAAAAGGCTGCCGAAAGCGCTTTCGACGTCGGAGATCGACTCGCTGCTCAATCCGGACGCGTCGCCGACCCCTCAATCGTTTTGCGATCAAGCCATTCTGGAGACCGCTTACGCGTCAGGTCTCCGGCTGTCGGAACTGGCCTCGCTGCGCTTGGAGCAGCTCCACTTGGACGCGGGGTTTATGACTGTGATTGGCAAAGGAAACAAGGAGCGCGTGGTGCCCGTGGGGCGGCAGGCCATCCGGGCGCTCGAACTTTATCTGCGCGAAGGACGGCCGCGCTTAGTCAGCTCGAAGTCTTCCGCGGCAGTGTTCCTCACGCGCCGTGGAACTCCCTTCGCGACTGTCACACTCTGGCTTCGCATGAAGCGGCGCGCACAACGCTCCGGGATCCAGCGAAACTTCACTCCCCACATGCTGCGGCATAGTTTCGCGACACATTTGCTGGAGCGAGGGGCGGATTTGCGAGTCATCCAGGAACTGTTGGGACATGCGAGCATTTCAACCACCCAGATTTACACCCACGTCGCCGGTCAACGGCTAAAGGAAGTTCACGAAAAGTACCATCCTCGAGCTTGATGCTTCGAACTTGGCCGTTACTGAAGGCACGTTGAGGATACAATTCTTTGGCGTTGCAAAGTCACAATTTGTCCCCCCCCCCACCGGTCACCAACAGGCTGCGGCGCATCGTTTTGCTTCGGCAAGCGTGCGGAGGGAGTGATTTTCCGCGCCGGGGCGCTGATGGCGGCGGAGCCACCCCCCCGGCTCAGTTTTCGATTAATCCTCCGTCGGGGCAGGAATCGGCGGCCGAGGGTAGTTCCACGGCAGCCAAT
>SYMW01000215.1 GCA_005805305.1 Verrucomicrobiales bacterium | reverse complement strand
CGCCTCCGCCATCCCAAGGCCGGCTCCGACATCCTTAATACGGCAGTTGCCTGTGGCGAATCTTCTCAAGATCCTGGCGTTAAAGTCTTTCCAAATCACTCACCGAATCCACGCGAGATATGCCTCGCAATTCGTCAAGGCGTTCTCAACAGGCTTTTGCGAATCATCCATGATGTTCAACTGCCGTTTTAGGGGTCATCGTGATTGCGGCGGCAGGAGCCCCCTCTCAACCAAGGCTCAACCAAGGCTTGCCAATGCCCCCGCAAAGGCAACAATGGATTCATGAACCCACTCCACGAAATCTCGGATCCCGAACAGTCCGAAGTTACAAGAAGAGAGTTTCTTGGTCGAATCGGCGCCGTTTGCGCCCTGGCCGGCGCCCCGGCCGCGGCCGCCGGACAAGGGGCTCCGAAAAATGATCCAGACAAACCAAACACGCCTCTCAAGGCGAAGGCTTCTCAAATGAAACTCGGCACGGTGAGCTACAACCTCGCCAAGGACTGGGACATTGAAACCCTGATCAAAAACTGCGAGCAAACGCAGTTCGAAGGCGCCGAACTGCGCACAACCCACGCCCACGGCGTCGAAGTCACCCTGACAAAACCGCAGCGGGACGCGGTCAAGAAGAGGTTCTTGGATTCCAAAGTGGCGCTCATGGGCCTTGGCAGCGCGTTCGACTACCACACGCCGGACCCGGCGAAACTGCGCCAGGACATCGATGCCACCACGGAATATATCCAACTCGCCCACGACGTGGGCGCGCCCGGGGTGAAAGTGCGTCCCAACGGGCTTCCGAACACTGTGACGGTTGAGAAGACCCTCGAGCAAATTGGCAAGTCGCTTCGCGAGATCGGCGTGTTTGGAGCCGACCTGGGAGTGCAGATCCGGCTGGAAGTTCATGGCTCGGGAACGTCGCAACTGCCGCATATCAGAACCATCATGGACGTCGCCAGCCACAAAAACGTCGGCGTCTGCTGGAACTCCAACCAAACTGATTTAGAGGGAAAGGGCTTCGACCACAACTTTGATCTGGTGAAAGACCGACTGTTTGTGGTTCACATGCGGGACCTGTATCTGGAAGAATATCCTTTTCGGCGGCTGATGACCCGGCTGGTGGAGTCGGGATATCGAGGGTTTTGCCTCGCGGAGATGCCGTCCTCGACCGATCCCATTCGGGTGATGCGCTACTACCGCGCGCTCTGGCTCTCTTATCAGGGTCTCATTTGAGGAGGGGCCTTGATTTCAATTCGCGATAAAACGCCTCGTATTCCTTCGCGGCGTGCTCCCAACCGAAGTCGGCGACCATCCCGTTGTGTCGGAGCACTCGCAGAGCCGAAGGATCTTGGTACACGGCAAGCGCCTTGAGAAGCGCCTTGTGCAGGGCGGGGACGCTGGGTTCGCGAAACTTGATCCCGTCCACTTTCGCCGCATCGTCGCGCGCGTCGGTGACCGAGTCCGCCAAACCTCCCGTCGCGCGCACAATCGGCAAGGTTCCGTACCGCAGGCTGTAGAGCTGGTTTAGTCCGCAAGGCTCAAACCGGGAGGGCATCACGAAGACGTCGCCTCCGGCCTCCATGCGATGGGCCAGCGCGTGGTCATAGCCGATGGTGACCGCCACTTTACCAGGATACGCCTCGGCCAGAGCGGCGAAACCTTCCTCGATCTCCGGATGCCCCTTGCCGAGCAGCGCGAACTGAATGTCGCGTTCGATAAGCATGGGGATGGCTTCGAGCAACAAGTCCGCACCCTTCTGCTCGACCAATCGGCTGACATTCACGAACAGCGGCGTTTCGGCGTTCACAGCCAGCCCCAGTTGCTTTTGCAGCGCGAGCTTGTTCGCGCGTTTCCCACTCAGCCGCCGCACATCATAGGGAGCGATCAGGCGCGGATTCCGATCCGTGTTCCATTCCTCGTAGTCCACCCCGTTCAGGATCCCCTTCACGGGATGCCTCAACTCGCCCAAAACAACCTCGAGGCCGCAGCCAAACTCTTGGGTCCCGATTTCCGTGGCGTAAGTGGGGCTGACGGTAGTCACTTGGTCGGCGGCGACGATGCCCGCCTTCAAGAAATTCAATCCTCCGTAGAACTCGGACGACGCGGGGGTGAAATAAGCCGGAGGAAGGTTGGCCAGCGCGAAAGCCCCGGCGTCGAAGCCGCCTTGATAGGCGAGGTTGTGGATCGTGAAACAATGATGGGGACGATTCGCCCAGCCTGCAGCCTCTGCCTGATGCCGGATGAGCAGCGGCACCATCCCCGTCTGCCAATCGTGGAGGTGCACTATCTCCGGTTGCAACGGCAAATGCCTGGCGAGGTTGACCACGCTCTTGCAGAAGAAGAAATAGCGGTTGGCGTTGTCATCAAAATCTCCATTCGCCCCTTGATACATGCCATCGCGATCAAAAAACCGAGGCTGATCCACGAAATAGACGGTCAGGTTCGGGTGGGGCCGGGTGGTCCACACGCCCCCTCGGACGAACTCGCTCCCCAACGGAAACGCGAAAACCCAGTCGAACCGTTTGATGTCGGGAAAAGCCTCTCGGATGCCGCGATACAGCGGGGTCACGACTCCCACTTGGTGGCCACGTTTGGCGAGGTACTTGGCGAGCGCCGCAACCATGTCACCCAAACCTCCGGTCTTTGAATAAGGATGAAGCTCACTGGTGGCGAGGAGGATTTTCATGATTCGATCGAAATCCGATCGGTTCTGAGATAGGGTCGAAGCGGTGGGGGAATCAACACCGAGCCATCCGCCTGCTGGTGCGTTTCGATCAGCGCGACGAACAATCGCGCCAGCGCGGTCCCACTCCCATTCAAGATGTGGGGAAACCTGTTTTCGCCAGACTCAGTCCTGTAGCGGAGCTGCATCCGCCTTGATTGATAGTCCTCGCAGTTCGAGCAGCTCGACACCTCCAAATAGCCGCCCTGCCCCGGCGCCCAAACCTCGATGTCGTAAGTCTTGGCGCTCGCGAAACCCATGTCCCCGGTGCAAAGCTGGATCACCCGGTAATGAAGACCCAAGCGTTGAAGGGCCTGTTCCGCATCCAACACCAACCGCTCCAACTCAGCGTGCCCTTGAGCCGGGTCGACAATTTTGATCAGCTCGACTTTGTCGAATTGGTGAACCCGGATCATGCCGCGCGTGCCAACCCCCGCCGCCCCGGCCTCGGCCCGAAAACAGGGGCTGTAGGCGCAGTATCGAATCGGAAGCTGGCTGGCTTTCAAGATTTCCTCGCGATGGATGTTGGCCACCGGAGCCTCGGCGGTGGGCACTAAAAACAGCCTTCCCAGTGTACTCCCGTCCGTGCCCTCCTGCACGGCGTAGGCTTGATCCAAAAACTTGGGGAACTGGCCCACCCCCGTCATGCATTCGCGCTGGACTATGAACGGAGGGGACACTTCCGTGTAGCCGTGCTCCAGGGTGTGCAAATCCAAAAGGAACTGGATCAGAGCCCGCTCCAATCGGGCGCCCCAATTTGTGTAGAGCAAAAAGCCGCTGCCACTCAGCTTGGCGCCACGGGCGAAATCCACCAGCTTGAGCGATTCGCAAAGTTCCACGTGGCCTTTTGGCTTGAACGAGAAAATCTCGGGCGCCCCGTGAACCCGAACGACCGGATTATCCTCGGCGCATCGGCCGATGGCCACACTCTCGTGGGGCATATTGGGAATTCTGAGAAGAAGATCGTCGCGCTGGGACTCGGCCTCGGCCACCTCTTTGTCCAGTTGCGCGATGCGGTCCCCCACCTGCCGGGTCTGGGTTTTGAGAGCCTCGGCATCGGCGAGCTTCTTCTGTCCCATCAAAACCCCAATGTCTTTGGAAACCCGATTCCTTAAACTTTTAAGCTGCTCGACCTCCGCGAGTCCTTTGCGCCGCGCTTCGTCGAGCCTCAGGACCTCGTCGATGTCCGCTTCCGCGCCAGCGCCTCTCGAGGCAAGTCGAGCGCGAACCTTATCGGGATCCTCACGGACAATCCGTATGTCTAACATCGCGGCATTATAAAAACCCGCCATCCAAGGGCAAGGGTTAAGAGATGGAGAAGTTTTTCTAATCGTTTCATTTTCTTGGACATTTGAAAGCGCGTGACCAAAATGCGGTGAATGGAAACGACATTGGTTATATTAAAACCCGACGCGATTCAGAAACGGCTTGCGGGGGTGATCTTACAAAGATTTGAGGCTGAGGGCTTCAGAATCCGCGGCGGCAAATTCACGCTTCTCTCGGAAGCAATCCTCCGGGAGCATTACCAGCACCTCGTGAATTTTCCCTTCTTCCCTGAGATCCTGACGTTCATGCGGTCAAGTCCCGTGCTGGCTTTGGCCTTGGAAGGACCTAACGCCGTGGCTCGGATCCGCGATTTGGTGGGGCCAACGGACTCCACGAAAGCTCCCAAAGGCACGATCCGCGGCGACATGGGCGAGGATAAGATGCGCAATCTGGTGCATGCCTCGGATTCCATCGAAAATGCGGCGGTGGAGCTCAACCGGTTTTTCGGGCCGGGCGAAGTCTTGCCTTGACGCCGACTCGTCGCGCAGGTTCCGCAAGAAAGCGGGCGGAGCGCCGGCGGATTCATCCAGGCAGTGTTTCGAAGGCTGATTGGCTGCCGGTGCCATCCATCCAAGTCAAGCGCTGGCCAGCCTTGGCGGGGGGGGGCCGTCCAACGCCGCCAAGAGGCCCATTTCTGGAAGATTGCAAAGCCAAAAAACTTCGCTACGGTCGTCGAATGCTGCTCGATTTGAGCAGGTTACTGGCCTAACTCAACAAACTACTGATCATTTACCACTCCTATGGCGGCGGCGTTTCCTAAAATTTCCAAGATTGCTTACGAAGGTCCTGATTCAAAAAATCCTCTAAGCTTTCGCCACTACAACTCCGAGGAACTTGTGGAGGGGAAATCCATGAAAGACCACCTGCGGTTCGCCGTTACTTACTGGCACACATTCAGGGGCCAGGGAGCGGACATGTTTGGTGTGGGCACCGCGATCAGGCCTTGGGAAGATGGCACTAACTCCCTGAAGATGGCCCAAAAAAGGGCACGAGTGGCGTTTGAGTTCATGGAGAAACTGGGAGTCCCCTTTTACGCGTTCCACGACCGGGATGTCGCTCCTGAAGGAAAGACCTTGTCGGAGAGCAACAAGAATCTGGACGTTGTGGTGAAGGTCTTGAAGGCCGAACAGGAGCGAACGGGCATTCAACTTCTCTGGGGCACAGCCTGTCTCTTCGTGCATCCCCGTTACATGCACGGAGCCTCGACCAGCTGCAACGCGGACGTTTTCGCCTACGCGGCGGCGCAGGTCAAAAAGGCAATCGAGGTGACCCACGAACTCAAGGGGGCCGGCTACGTTTTCTGGGGAGGCCGGGAGGGCTACACCACGCTGCTCAACACGGACATGGCGAGGGAAGTCGACCATCTTGGCCTGTTTCTTCGAATGGCGGTCGACTACAAGAAGAAGATTGGTTTTAGTGCTCCCTTCTATATCGAACCAAAACCAAAGGAACCAACGAAGCATCAATATGATTCGGACGCGGCCGCGTGCCTCAACTTTCTTCGGCAGTACGGCCTGCTGGGTGACTTCAAGCTGAACATCGAGACCAACCACGCCACTCTCGCAGGGCACAGCATGCAGCACGAGTTGGAGGTGGCGGCCTCGGCCAACGCCCTGGGCTCCATTGATGCCAACACAGGCGACACTCTTTTGGGCTGGGATACGGATCAATTCCCAACCGACCTCTATCTCACAACTCAAGTGATGCTGACCATCCTCAAGATGGGGGGGTTCACGACCGGTGGCACCAATTTCGACGCAAAAGTCCGGCGGGAAAGCTTCGACCCCGTGGATCTGTTTTACGCGCACATCGCGGGAATGGACACCTTCGCGCGCGGGTTGCGCATC
Organism: Verrucomicrobiales bacterium; assembly: GCA_005805305.1. GTDB lineage: Bacteria > Verrucomicrobiota > Verrucomicrobiia > Limisphaerales > F1-80-MAGS106 > F1-80-MAGS106. The sequence goes on along the minus strand of SYMW01000215.1, from coordinate 11,047 downwards.
GCCGCCGCGATTCGCCGGGATGGGCGGCTCGCGGAGTTCGTCAAGAATCGCTACTCGTCCTGGGATTCCGGCATGGGGAAGAAGATCGAATCTGGCAAAACGGATTTCGCTGAGTTGGAGAAGTACGCCTTGAAACTGGGTGAGATTAAGACGAACACGAGCGGGCGGCAGGAATTCTTGGAGAACTTGATCAACGAGTTCATTTGAAAGCGGTCGTGGCCCCCTTTATTCATGAAGCTTTACACCTTCGAGATCCAGGGCCGCAGAAGGCTGGGCGCGAAACAGGGGGCCGAACTGATCGACCTCGCCTCCGCCTATAAGATTTGGCGGGCCACTTTTAAGGCGCCGCCTGACGCGATTCCCGAGTTGCCCCCCGACATGCTGGCATTTCTGAGCCTTGGCGAGCCCGCGTTGAGGGCGGCCAGAGACACCCTCGCCTTCATGGCCAGGCGTCCGGCAGCGCCTGTCCATGAACGGTTGGTTTACAACTTTGAGGAAGTCTACATTCTGGCTCCATTGCCGCGCCCAGGGAAAATTCTTTGCACGGAGTGGAACTACAAAACCCAAGCCGCTGAACTCCCCGGCGGCAAGCTTCCCGACGAGCCGATTTTTTACGCGAAGTGGCCATCCGCAGTCGTCGGCCCAGGGGTCGCGTTGAAGCTGCCGAAGAGTTTGAAGCACGTTGATTACGGCATCCAACTGGCGGTGGTGATCGGCAAACGAATGAAACGCGTCGCCCCTCCGGACGCCCTCGCCCACGTGGCCGGTTACACCATCTTGAATGATGTCACGGCGCGCGAGCTTCAACTGGAATCCAACCAACTCACCCTTTCAAAAAACTGCGACACCTTCTGCCCCCTTGGCCCTTGCGTGGCCACCGTGGACCAAATCCTGGATCCGTCGGATCTCAAATTGCGCCTCCTGATAAACAACCAGGTCCTCCAGGAAGCGAACTCGGGTGAGATGGCCCTTCCCATCCCAGCGTTGCTCAGCAAACTTTCCCAAATCATCAGCCTGGACCCTGGAGATATCGTGGGCACGGGCACTCCGGCCGGCACCTCCTTATTCAGATCAACGCCCGCTTTCCTCAAAGGCGGGGACGCGCTTCAACTGGAGATAGACGCCGTGGGCATCCTCGAGAACCCGGTGGCCTCGCGCGTCGTCAAGAAAGTCGACCCCGAGGATGAAGAAGACTGACGGATTCTTGAACATGCCCCCTGTATTCTCAAACCCGCCCCCTCCCGCGTCCCCTGTGCCCTTTCAACCCCATACGCTCCGATAACACTATTCAGCCTTAAAACGGCGGTTGTCCATGGTGCATCTTCGCAAGATCCTGGCGATAAAGTTTTTTCGAATCACTCAACAGTTCACAAGGGATATGCCTCCTTCTTCATCAAGCCTTTCTCATCCATGCTTTTGCAAATCTCCACGATGTTCAACTGCCGTTTTAAGGCTCATATGAAATTCGCTCCCCACCTCTTCCTCGCCGCGTTTGCCATCGCAACCTCGGGGTGCGTGGCGCCCCGGACTTCCGGTTCCTTCTCGCCATTGTTCCCGACCGAAGGCGTGCCCGTGGGGTGGAGAGTGACCGAATGGAGTGATCTGGCCAAACCCGCGAAGCCCGGCGTCGCTTGGAAAGTTGAGAACGGCGTCCTCCGGGGCAGCGACCCCCGGGGCACGTGGCTGGTGAGCGAGAAAGTGTACGGCGATTTTATTCTGGAATTTGAATTCAAACTTGGGGAACGCGGGAACAGCGGATGCGCCCTGCGCGTTCCCATGTTCGGGGATCCGGCCTTTGACGGCATGGAACTGCAAATGGCGGATTTCCGCTACAACACCCAGGCGAAGGACAGCGAGTTGACCGGCGGTCTTTATCGCGCCATCGCGCCCAAAAAACAGGTCTACAAACCCACGGAATGGAATCATTACAAGATCACTCTGATAGGCTCCAAACTCAAAGTTCTCCTGAATGGCGTGCGCATCCACGACTTGAACCTCGATGAACAGGAGCAAGTCGTGACACGCCACGACAACTCCATCGCGCCTCCGATCAAGAGTCGTCCACGAAAGGGACACATTGGTTTTCAAGAACTCAGCCGCCTTGAGAAGGAAGGCGAGAAAAGGCCCGGCGATCGAGTGATGATTCGCAATGCGCGCATCAAGGAACTTTAATCCGCGAGCAGCAACAAACCCTTCCATCGGCTCCTGATTGCCCAGACACTTGGATGGGGAAGTCGCGTTTCCAAGATTATTTAGATTCTGAGCCGTGACAATTCAGCTAAAGGATGGGGGTAGGGGCAAGGTCTAATCCCCTGTCCCTACCCCCATCCGAGCATCGTCTGGTCACGGCTAAGAATGAGACTTCCATTGGACATGAGTCTTGACTTGACCGAACACAGGGATCGGAGCATTTTTGAGGGAATCCAACCACAACGAAAGTTCAGATTTTTTATGAATCCCCTCCACAACAGATTTGCGCGCGCTGCGTTCACGCTCATTGAACTCTTGGTTGTGATCGCCATCATCGCCATCCTCGCGGGAATGCTGCTGCCAGCGCTTTCCAGAGCCAAAACCAAGGCGCAGGCAATCTCCTGCCTGTCCAATGGCAAACAGCTGGGGCTGGCTTGGTTCATGTATCCGAACGATCACGAAGACCGGATCGTTCCGAACTACATTGGTGGGGGCCCGAACTCCTGGATTCCGGGCGGCAGCGATGTCAATGCTCTCCCTGGCGCGACGAACATCAAGGCCATCATCACGGGATCCTTGTATCCCTACAACTCCTCCCCTGGCATTTATGTTTGTCCCGCGGACGATTTCAAACTCAAGGGCAGGCTCTTCAAGAGAGTCCGAAGTTTTTCGATGAACGGCCAGATGAACAGCGACGTGGATTGGGTGAACCCCAAATACAAAGTGAACAGAAAATACAGCGACATCATTGCTCCGCCTCCGTCCCAGGCCTTGGTGTTCATCGATGAAAGCTCGATCACCCTCGAGGACACTTATTTCGCTATTCAGGTCGACAACAAGATCTGGCAAAACGACCCGTCAGCCCGGCACAACAAAGGGGCCAATCTCACATTCGCCGACGGTCACGCCGAAATCTTCAAGTGGCTCGAACCGGAGACGGGACGCCATCAGTATAACGCGCCTGCGAAAAAGCCGATCGATCGCGATTTCGAGAAAATCAAGGTCACCATCGCGATTCCCTAGCCGCCGGACTGCTGGAGCGGAGAACTGTGGCACGCTCCCCACGGACGCCTGCCACAGGTGGGTTTCGACGGTTCCGGGAACCGGCATTTGCAGGCGTGCCGGTGTTCATTCCTGGGTGCCCCGGCAAACCGGCTTGGATTTATCGGACAACCAGTGGTCATCACTCGTCAAACTTGTCTATCTACCCCTATGCCCAAGCATCGGACTTTACACGAAACTGAACTGAGCGCCCGCTTCGGGTTCACTTTGATCGAATTGCTCGTGGTGATCGCCATCATCGCCATCCTGGCGGGAATGCTGCTCCCCGCCCTGACCAAGGCGAAGGATCGTGCCCAGTTGACTCTGGACCTGAACAACGTGAAGCAGATTGTGATGGCCAATCACCTCTACGGCACGGATAACGAGGATTACAATGCACATCCAACTTGGGGAGGTGATCTCAGCGGCCCCGATGGATGGGTCTACGCCACCCGGAACAACGGTCGCATCCCGGGCGGTCCATCAACACCCCCTTCAGCCGCTGGCAAGGATGTCAACTCAGTTCAGTTCAGTAACCAAGTGGCCTTTTTCAAAATAAGCCAGCTCGGGCCCTTTCTCAGCGATTACCGCATTTGTTGGTGCCCAAAGGACGTCGCTACACGTGGGAGCGGCAAACTCAGAGATCTCTGGATTGCGAGGCCTCTCAAACTGACTTCCTACTGCTGGAACGGTACGATCGGGGGTTATAACAACATTGGCAAACCGTCGCTCACTCCCGAGGGCAAGACTTTTCGGCAAAGCGATTTCCAAGGCTCTGACTGGATGATGTGGGAGCAGAACGAATTGGATTCCTTCAACTTCAACGACGCGGCCAACGTTCCACCTCCCGGCAACGCTGGCAACGGAGTTTCGATTCGCCATGCGGGCGCCACTGGATGGAGGAACATTTCCAACCCCAATGGGGCCGGCACTGCCACCAATTTGCCGGGGGGCGCCGTCATCGGATTGTTCAGTGGAAGCGCCCGCTTCGTGAAATGGAACTATTCGTGGCAGCTCATCAACAAGATCCCCTACCCCAACGAGATCTTCAACGGCCCCGTTTATCAACGTTGACGCGGCGCCTCTTCGAAATTGCCTGAAACCAGGATCGTTGGAACCGCTCCACTCGGGCTCCCCATCTTCTTGCTGGCCTCGTGACGATGCCGTATCCTGTCTCCTATGTCGCGTTGGTCCTTCCTGCAAACAAAACAAGAGTTCATTGGACGCTTCGCCTGCACCGGCATCAGTTTCGCCTTGCTCTTCGCTGGGCGTGAAGCGTCAGCCGCAGCCCGGATTGATTTCAATCGTGACATCCGGCCCGTGATGGCGGACACCTGTTTTCGTTGCCATGGATTCGACGCGAACACGCGTAAAGCGGGGGTCAGGCTGGATCTGCGATCCGAAGCGCTCAAACCGTCAAAATCGGGTGCTGTTCCCATTGCGCCCGGCGATCCGGAGAAGAGTGAGCTGGTCCGGCGCCTCTTCTCGGAGGAGGAGGGAGTTCGCATGCCCCCGCCGGAGATTCACAAAGAATTGACCCCGGCTCAAAAGGAAACGTTCCGTCGTTGGATTGCCGAGGGAGCGGAATATCGTGAACACTGGGCCTTTAGTCCGCCCGGCCGCCCCGAATTGCCGGCGATCGATCTAAACCAGTGGCCCACGACGGCGATCGATCATTTTATCCTCAACCGGCTGGAATCAAGAAACATCAAGCCCGCTCCTCGAGCTGATAGAACCACTTTAATTCGCAGGGTTTCTTTGGATTTGACAGGGCTTCCCCCAACTCCGGACGAAGTGCGGGCGTTTTTCGAGGACCCATCGCCCCGCGCGTACGAACGGCTTGTAGACCGCCTTCTGGCGTCGCCTCGCTACGGGGAACGGATGGCGCAGGAATGGTTGGATGCGGCCAGGTTCGCCGACAGCAATGGTTACCAAGTAGACCGGGATCGGGAGCTTTGGGCGTGGAGGGAGTGGGTAGTAAAGGCCCTCAACGACAATATGCCTTTTGACAAGTTCACGCTCGAACAACTCGCTGGAGATCTCCTGCCGGATCCAAGCATCGACCAAAGGATTGCCACCGGTTTTCATCGCAACCACATGATCAACGAAGAAGGAGGCATCATCGCCGAGGAATTCCTGGCGGAATATTGCGCTGACCGTGTGGAAACCACCGCAACGGTGTGGCTGGGGCTGACGATGAATTGCGCCCGCTGTCACGACCACAAGTACGATCCGATCACTCAAAAAGATTTCTATAGCCTGCTCGCTTTTTTTCATAACGTGCCAGAGAACGGCGTGGGAGATTACTCCGCGAACATTCGGCGCAACACGCCGCCTTTTCTCAAACTGCCGGCCCCGGAGGCGGAGGCAGCCCTCGCCCGACTGAGGCGCGAACTGGAGGAAGCGCAAGCCCGGCAGACTGCCATCGCCACCAACGCGCTTCAGGATGGGGCGGCTTGGGCGGCGCGCGCAAATGCCGCCAAGCTGCAATGGTCGGATGCGGACGCTTCGTTTTCAGTCGAGGGGCAAGGCCCTCCCCAATTTCTGCCTCGGGGAAGCTGGCTCACCATCCCCCCGATCGACAAGGGCGAGAAAACGCTGAATCTGGTGGCACGGTTGCCTCTCAAATCATTGACCGCCGCAAGGATCGAACTGAAAACGCCTCAAGGCGAATCCAACAGCGGCGAGTCCTCGATTGCGATCAAGGAACTCCGCCTCCACCGGTCAGCGGCGCTGCTCGGCAGCAAGGCTCCCTTGAAACTGGTTCCGAAAGGCCTGGCGCAATCCGCCCCCGACGCAAGCATCGCCAAGGCGCTCGATGGCAAGGCCGCCACATCCTGGACGGTGTCTTCAACGAAGGAAGGCATGGCGGCGGGCGTGTTTGAGATCACGGAGCCTGTGAGGGACGAAAGCGGCGTTCTGATCACTTTGGAGCTGGACGTGACGCCCGACGAAAAGGGCCAGACATGGCAACTGCGCCTCCAAGGCACCGATATGGACCGCGACTTATTGCTGACCCCGACATTAGCGGAATTAGTCCGGAAGCCGGCCGGGGAACGCAACGCCGAGGAGCAGGCCACACTTGATAAGTTCAGATTGGCACGTTCGCCAGCCCACGCCGCGATCGTGGAGCAAGTCGCCGAACTGAAAAAGCAAGTGGACGCGGCCGACTTGGCCATCCCGATCACCCTCGTGATGGCGGAGCGTCCCGAGCCTAGACCAACCCATGTGCTGATGAGGGGCGCTTACGACAAACCAGGGGAATTGGTGGGGATGAGAACGCCAAGCTTCCTTCAGCCGTTCGCCCCGGATCTGCCAAAGAACCGCCTCGGCCTTGCGCGGTGGATTCTCGATCCGGGCAATCCCCTCACCGCAAGAGTCATCGTGAATCGGTATTGGCAATCGATCTTCGGCATTGGGCTCGTGAGAACGAGCGAAGATTTTGGAGTCCAAGGCGAACCGCCCAGCCATCCCGAACTCTTGGACTGGCTCGCGCAGGAGTTCGTCCGGACCGGATGGGACGTGAAAAGAATGATTAAACTGTTCGTGATGAGCGCCACCTATCGCCAGGAGTCACGGACCACATCAGCCCAGCGAGCCCTGGACCCGGATAACAGGCTTTTGGCTCGCGGGCCGAGATACCGGTTGCCGGCGGAGGCGATTCGCGACCAGGCCCTGGCAGTGAGTGGTCTGTTGTCCGAGAAACTCGGCGGCCCCTCCGTAAAGCCCTACCATCCACCGGGCCTGTACGAGCAGGTAGTGGCGGGATCCTCCGCCAGCACTTACATCCAGGGAAAAGGCGTGGATCTGTATCGAAGGAGCCTCTACACCTATTGGAAACGTTCGGTGCCGAATCCGGCGATGCTCGCCTTCGACGCCCCGTTTCGAGAAACTTGTGCCGTCCGGCGTTCACGCACCAGCACCCCTTTGCAAGCTCTCAACTTGCTCAACGACCCCACGTATGTCGAGTCCGCCAGATCCCTGGCGCAACGGATGATGCGCGAGGGCGGGAAGACCATGGAATCCCGGATTCGCCACGGATTTCAACTCGTCCTGGCACGGCCCCCCAGCAATGCAGAACTAGGAATTCTAACCGCTGGCTTCCGTCGTCGAGAGGCCGGATTCCGGGCGGATCCTTCCAGCGCCTCCAAGATGATTGGAGTTGGCGAATCGAAACCCGATGTCACCTGGGACCCCGTCAAGCTCGCCGCTTATGCGACCGTCGCGAGCGCATTGCTGAACCTGGATGAAACAATCACAAAGGAATAGCCATAATATGGACGATCCACAGGAACAGCTCCTCCAAGTCACCCGCCGTTGCTTTCTCGGACGTACCGCGGTTGGGCTTGGTTCGGCGGCGCTCGCCTCGCTGCTGAATCCGTCGCTCCGCGCGGAGGTGCTCGGTCAATCGAACTTTCCAGTGCCAGCGCCCCATGCCCGTCCGCGCGCCCGGCGCATCATCTGGCTGACTCAAGCCGGAGCTCCTTCGCAACTGGATTTGTTCGATCACAAGCCTGGCCTCAAGAAACGGTTCAAGGAGGAATTGCCTCAATCGATTCGAGGGGGACAAAGGCTCACGGGGATGACCTCGAATCAAAAGTCATTGCCTGTGGCGCCGTCGCCTTTCGCATTTCATCAGCACGGGCGGAGCGGGCAGTGGCTCAGCGAGGCTCTGCCGCATACCGGGCAGGTCGCCGACGAACTTTGCGTGATCCGCTCACTGCACACCGAAGCGATCAACCATGATCCCGCGATGACGTTCCTGCAAACAGGCCATCAAAATGCCGGCAGACCGTCTCTTGGCGCCTGGATCTCCTATGGGTTGGGGGTGGTAAACCAGAATTTGCCGGCGTTTGTCGTGATGATTTCAAGGCCGAGCGGCCCCACCAATGCACAACCCTTGCACGAACGAATGTGGGGATCTGGCTTCTTGCCTTCCGTTCATCAAGGGGTCCGATTCAGTCCTGGGGCCGATCCCGTGCTTTACTTATCCAATCCGGCCGGGCTGACCGCAGCCCAGCGCCGCAGCGTGCTCGACGACCTGAGGCAATTGAATCAGAAGAAGTTCGAGGATTACCAGGACCCCGAGATCCAAACTCGCATTGCCCAGTACGAGTTGGCCTTTCGCATGCAATCCGCAGTGCCGGAACTCACCGATCTTTCCAAGGAACCGACTTCCACCTTTGAACGTTACGGCCCCGAATCGAAAAAGCCGGGAACTTTCGCGGCGAACTGCATCCTCGCCAGGCGGCTCGCGGAACGCGGCGTTCGATTCATTCAGCTCTACCACCGAGGATGGGACCAGCACGACAAGCTTCCCGAAGGCATTCGGCATCAATGCCACGACACCGACCAACCTTCGGCGGCTCTGCTTCTGGACCTCAAAGAACGGGGGCTTTTGGAGGATACGCTGGTTGTTTGGGGCGGAGAGTTTGGCCGCACGGTTTTCAGCCAGGGCGAGCTCACGGAAAAATCGTTCGGCCGCGATCATCATCCGCGTTGCTTCTCAGTCTGGATGGCGGGTGGCGGCATCAAGGCTGGCGCGAGTTTTGGCGAAACGGACGATTACTCCTATAATATCGCCCGCGATCCCGTGCACATTCACGATCTCAACGCCACAATTCTGCATTGCCTTGGCCTCCGTCACGAACGCCTCGTCTACCGGCACCAAGGCCGTGATTTCCGTCTCACTGACGTACACGGTGAAGTGGTCCGGTCAGTGCTCGCGTAGTCGGAGCGTGGGGTGTCACATCCTGGCCGTGAACGCAGTGGCTTCGACGGAGAGTGTCGTCCCACCAACTCCACTGCGGTGATCCTTAAAACGGCAGTTGCTCCTGGCGAATCTTCCACAGGCTTTTGCAAATCTCCACGATGTTCAACTTGTTCAACTGCCGTTCTAAGGTTGAAATGCTCGCTGCAACCAGCTCCCTCGCCCCATTCGATGGGGAGAGGGGCATGTACTGCGGGAAACGAACACTCAATTCTTTTTCACAAATTGCCTCAGAAATTCTGAGGTCTGAGGTTCGAGTGCCGCTTTAAGGCTCAAGGGGCTTCTTTCACGTTCTCCGGGGTCAGCACGAGATGCTGGCGTTCAAATTCGTCCTGTGACTCGTGCGAAAGTGGAGTTTGCGAGTCGCCTTGAACGCGGGGCGCGATGGCGAGGTGGATGGCGCGCGCTGCCAAAAGGTTCCTATAGAACGGATCGAAATTCCCCACCATCATGATCTGTGGCTTCCCATTGCTCGATCTGGTCGCGACCACATCCTCCCGGTTCGCCAACCCTACAAAGAGCACAAGCGCATCCGCGCCCGAATGTTTGGCTAGGAGTTTCGAAAGTTCCTTCGGCCTCATAAAAATGCCAGTGCGAGACATCGAAGGAGGATCGATCGACGCCTCCTCGACGGCGACCACTTTAAGGTCCGTGCCGCGTATGGCTTTTTTGAAAGCTCTGATTTGGGCTGAGGTTGTCGGGGCGAGGATTTTAAATTCGCCGAAGGAAGCGTCCACGATGACGATTCTTCCCGAACCACGCAGCGCTTTGGATGTTTCCCGAGCGGCGCCCTGGCCTAAAACCACATATGGATCCAGATCGAGTCCACTCGAAGTCACCGTTCGGTACAGAAACACCCAGGATACACCGATCAGCGAGATCAAAGCGACGACGCTCAAGACCCTCTTGTTCATAGATCATTGCTCGAACCAGACATAACCATATGAACTGTTGGTTGGCGGGTTATATTCCCATGGCCCAACGCTATTGTTGTAGTAAATCGGAATGTAGTTCGCGTGCCCGTCCACGAAAACAGCGTTGCTTTTCGCCTTATCGGTGCGGCGTTGGAATTTTGTGATGCCATCATGCCACGTCACAGGTCCGTGAGCCGCGTAGTCAACTGCCAGAATGGTTCTGCTGGATTGTTGGATGGTGGACATTTTCTTGCCGCTGATGTTGGGCGCCCAAGGGACCCCATTGAAAATATAACTGTTGAAATCTTGAAACGGATCACGGTACGAGGGCGCATTCAGCCCAAGAATCAACGGGAACCCGATGTCCCCAGGGCATCGAAAGATGAGATCATTCGTGGAAGGATTGTTGGTGTTGTTCAGCCCGACATAGGGTTTAATAAGCCGTTTGTACATCACCCACGGCCTAGGATCTGAGGGAGTCGCTCCAACTCCGGGGAGTGTGTCCGCAGAATCGTCGGCATAAAGAATCAAGCCAAGCCCGATTTGGCGCAAGTTATTCACGCATTTGATTTTCTGCGCTTTATTTTTTGCTTTCGACAGCGCAGGCAACAAGAGGGACGCCAAGATGCTGATGATCGCGATCACCACCAACAGTTCGATCAGCGTAAACGCCTTCGAATGAATGGGCATCCGCCTCAGAATTTGAATCCTTGAAATCATGCGATCTCCATTTGGAACGGTCGATTTGGTCTTGCTAATTCCCATGGTCGATCCACCCATCTGCGGGCGCTGCCAAAAGCTTTCCGGCTTCGCCCAAACGCAGCTTCGAATCGCAACCGAGATCTGACTGAACACATGGTCCACCCCCTGAAGTTGCCAATGAGCATTGGGGACAGATTACCGCAGCCATCGAAACCCAACCTTTCTGGGCAAACGGATATATCGAAATGGAATGGTGAGATCTGACGCCTCTGACGCGAGGCCGTCAAACAAATTCAGAGCCCCCCCCTCCCCGCTCAGGGCTGTTCTAAAGTCGGGTTAGGGATCCAGCAGCCAGTGCGACGACTTGGTGGAGGCGTCGACTCATCAAGTCTCTGAAGGTGGGGAAGGTGCGATCTCGCTTGCAACGTTG
>SYMW01000214.1 GCA_005805305.1 Verrucomicrobiales bacterium | reverse complement strand
GCCGAACACATCCCAGCGGATCCGTCCCAGTGTCCAAGCGAAGTTGTCAGAGCGTTCTTGCATGGCCTTACTGCCCTATTGAAAGGATGGAGCCGCGCAGCAACGGGCTTTTGTCCCCGATGTGAATATCCGTCACCGCCACTTCGACGGCCTTGCCTTCCAACTGGCCCCAGTGCTTCTCCTTCTCCTCGTCCGTCAGGCGATACTGGCATATCGCATTCAGGGCGTGCTGCGGTGGCTTGGTCATATCCATCAACAGCAGTTTGAACGCCTCGCCTCCCGGCTTGCCGTTCTTCGCTGGCCAGCGGTCATGGTTTTCTTTGTACACATGGAACTTACCGATCATGGGTTTGCCTTCTCTTGCCTCGTCGAATGTGGAATCCCCAACGATGACGAGAAACCGCTGGGAAAATGGTTCGGAAGCTGGCGCGTAACCCGACTGCCCTGTTCCAGATCGGCATCTCCGCAGGCGAACGGACACACGCGGCGCCCGGAGGCTTTGAGGATGCGCAACTCGTGAGACTTCGAGACGTGCCCGCAGGCGCGATTCGCCCCGGACGATTGAACGCCCTCGTTCCAGCCTGCCTTTAGTCCTTCGGCCGGACTGGCCACCATGCTGGCGCAGAACTCGAGAGCCCCGCCCCCTGAAACTGCGCTTGATGAATGATTGATATTCACAACGAGGGCAGATTACCCCGTTGTGATGAGTTTAATACCCCCCTAGAAGAAGTGCGGAACGGGGGTATTATTTGACCGCCTTCGGACGGCCCGGACCGCGAAGTTTGAAGCCGATCCTCTTGCAGATTTTCTCAAACCTCTTGAAGTTGCCAATGCGCGATTCGCCCCTAGCTTTGCATAGAATCTCGTGAACCTGTCTGAGGCTCCGGCACTTGACCCAAGTCCGCCACAGGATGGCCAGTGTCCAGTACGTGTGCGTGTGCCGTTCAAATGAGCTCGCGGTGGACATCTCGTCCGGCTTGATTTCAAGGCCGCGCGAGAGCCCCTTCTGAAAATTCACGGCATCCGCGTGCGACGCAGACATTGCAGCGGCCGTCGCCTGGGGAATCGCCTCGCGAAACGCCTTGCGCTTCGCCACCCACTCTTTTTCCAAGGCTTCGCCGTTTTTTGGCGGCGGCAATTTTGCCGCGACAACAAGAGCCTTTCTCATGTCAGCCTCGGTCTCCGGCCCTAGTGGGATTTTGCCTTCCACCATATCCCCCACCACATGAAGCCTCCCCAGAACCTCGCCGAGAAGTTTGGCGTCCCATCCTTCGCCAGTTGAAGGTAGGCCACTCGGAAAAGCGACTCCGACGGATTCCACGAGTGCTTTCATCACCCACTCCGGTGCTTCATCCAGACCCAGCAGATCAGGATCGTTTTTATCATCCACGCCTTCCAATTCAGCCAGCACCTCGTTCACCCAGCTAGATGCTTTCACCTTGGGCTTCGCCGCCGACCCCGCTTTGCCTTTTGCCTTTGCCATGCGTTTTGTGAGCATCAGGGTTTCCATCAAGTTGCCGCGCTCGTCGAGAGCAAACTTGATTGTGCAACGTCAGTCGGCGGCCGCCGGAAATCCACCGGTAGCAATCTTGATTGCTCGTTGTATCGCGGGTTTTTCCCCCATTCTCTTTCCCAATCCTCCAACGACGGCACGGTGACTTCTGCGTGCTTCGCGTAGGCTCGATGCACCGCTTTGGAATTGTGGCCCAGCGCCTGTTGCGCAAACCGCTCCGGGAAACCGCATTTCAATGCCCGCTCCGCCCACGCATATCGGTAGCAATGCAGCGTCACACCGGAAATCTCCAGCCCGGCACACCGCTGCCTGAACTCCGTCGCCCGATCTCCGGCGCGCACGGTGCAGAGATAGGGGAAAAGTTGTCCGACCGACGGGCGTCGTTTCAAAACCGCAGCAACTTCCACACCGAACCTGAACAGCGTCGGCTTGAGGTTCTCGCTGCGCGACTTGAGCTTCTTGCGGATGAAACAAACCGTGCGCTCGTTCCAGTTGATGTCCTCAGCCCGCAGGCAGGCTCCGTCGGACTGCGCCGCACCCGTCAGCCAGAGCAGTTCGTAAAAATCGCGCCGCTCCGGATTCGTTTCCCTCGCGATGATCCGCGCATGTTCCCCTGCCGTGATGGCGCGCCTCGCCTTGAACACCGGTCGCGGCCATTGCAGCCGCGGGATGACCGACTTGAGCAGCCACTCCATGCCGAGCGCGTGATTATGAATCCGCCGCAGATAGACGTTCGTGGACACCTTCCCGTCAGCCAGCGCCCGGTCGAAATGTTCCGGACGGGTTTCGCAAACGGGCAGGTTGCGGAGGCCGTCAAAATTCTTGTCCTTGATGGCGACCTCCCAGCGCCGACGTGTCTCCCCCTGCCTCTTGATCGCGATGTCTTCCATCACCGCCTGCCATGTCCGCGTCACGAGTCCGGGATCAGCCCCGTTGAGATACACCCGCGCTAGGGAGAGGTTCAGATATGACTGGTTTTTCGTTTCGTTGTGCGCCTGAAGGATGCGCTGCGCCTCGTGCTTGTCGCGTGTCTTGAGGCTCGTTTGAACGCCAGTGGCTTTGTCTTTGAGGTAGAACATACCCCAAGGCCGCCGGACCAGACCGAATGTTTGTTTCATCGCTTCACTCATGGTTATGAGTGTGAAGCCCCGGCACATTTCGCGTTAGCGAGCAGTGGACTGGCGGTATCCGAGCAGAGCCCAATTTCTGAACGGGCAGCCAAACAGGTGAAGATTCCGGTGAAACCCCGACTCACGACCCGCACAAAACCCCTTTAAATAAAGGGTTTTGATTGGAGGCGAGGGTCGGAATCGAACCGACGAATGCAGCTTTTGCAGAGCCGTGCCTTACCACTTGGCTACCCCGCCATCCGTTGGGGGAGCGCAGACTAAAAGCCCGGCGGCCGGCCCGCAAGCGCAAGTTTCAGCGCCCACTCACGCCGGGCCGCCCAGCCGCGCCCGCTGCCGCCACAGTTCGCGCGGCTTGAAAATGCCCGCAGGCGTGAGGATGCCCGTGATCAGCTGCGGCGG
>SYMW01000213.1 GCA_005805305.1 Verrucomicrobiales bacterium | reverse complement strand
TGCCTCAGACCCGGCATCCGAGGGATCAGTGAAACCATCCGCGTGCGCAGCATCGTAGACCGGTTTCTCGAGCATGCCCGGATCGCTTACTTCGAGAATTCGTGCCAAGCGGAGGTTTACGTTGGAAGCGCGGATTGGATGCCTCGCAACTTGTTCAAGCGAATCGAGGTCGTGTTCCCCATCCTGGATGGAAACCTCCGGCAGCGGTGCATTGACGAGTTGCTGGGCGTCTGCCTCGCGGACGGGGCAAAGGCCCGGTTCTTGCGCTCGGACGGAACGTATCGGCTTCCGGTCGCGCGGCGCGGGGCCGTCCCGCGGCGCAGCCAATGGGAATTCATGGCTCTGGACCAGCCCTCGGCTGCGTCACCCAAATGCGTTCCCAGCACTCCCCCCGGGGACCGATATCCTCGCGTGAAGCTTGCCAGCAGGCCCGTTGGCCGGAATGAGATTTGACCCTAAGGTCGAAATGGACGGCGTGGCGGATCACGTCTCAAAAGGTTCTCTTGCCAGAAGCCCGGGCTTGTGAAAAATTTCACGAACTTGTTTATGGGACACGTAAAACTTCATATTCCTGGACCCGTCGAAGTCAGCGCGAAAACGTTCAAAGCGTTCTGCTCCCCGATGGTCGGGCATCGAGGCCAGGGATTTAAGGATCTGTATGCCAAGATCCAGCCCCAGCTTCAGGCCCTGTTGCGCACGCGGCAACTGGTGTATTTGAGCACCTCTTCCGCATGGGGGGTCATGGAGGGCGCCTTGCGCAATTTGGTGGCGAAGAAAGTCTTGTGTTGCATGTGCGGCGCGTTTTCCGACAAGTGGCTTGACGTGGCCCGGCGTTGCGGCAAGGCGGCCGAGGGGCTTCAAGTCGAGTGGGGCCAGCCGATTCGGGCGGAGCAAATCGACAGGAAGCTGGCGAGCGGGGGGTTCGACGCGTTGACCCTGATTCATAACGAAACGTCCACTGGAACGATGAGCCCCCTCGCGGAGATAGGAGCGCTCAAGAAAAAATATCCTGAGGTGCTTTTCATCGTTGACGCGGTGAGTTCTTTGAGCGCGATCGAGATTGATTTCGAAGCCTTGGGGATCGACGTTCTCCTGGCGGGGACGCAGAAGGCCTTCGCGATGCCGCCGGGACTGACAGTTTTCGTATGCTCGCCCGCCGCGCTTGCCAAAGCGGCGACGGTTGGAGACCGGGGCTACTACTTTGATTTCGTCGAGTTTCAAAAGAACGCCGAACAGAGCATGACTCCGAGCACACCGAGCATCGCCCATGTGTATGCGCTCGCGTCAAAGCTGGAGGATTTCTTTGCGGAGGGTCTTGCGGCCCGATATGAGCGTCATCTGAGGCTCGCAACCAAGACCCGTGAGTGGGCGGTGAATCGAGGATTCACGCTATTTCCCGAACCCGGGTTCGAGTCGGTGACCCTGACCTGCGTCAATCATGGAGCCAAGGCCGGGGGGAGGGTGGTGGACGCGGCGAAGCTTCAAAAACTGGTGAAGGACCAGGGGATTCTGATCGATGGCGGTTACGGAAAGATCAAAGGAACCACGTTTCGGCTGTCGAGCATGGGGGATGAAACAGAGGCGAGCATGCACGTCCTGTACGAGGCTCTCGACGAGGCGCTCGGGAAGATGGGTTAACCTTAAAACGGCTGTTGAACCTCGTGGAGATTCGCCGTAGGCAACTGCCGTTTTAGGTTTAAGGGCTAAGCAACCGGCGGGCCGGGCTCGCGAGATAGGTGCGGTGCGGCAGGCCGGGTCAAGGGGTGATGGCGAGCCGTTCCTCGGGCTCTTCCCGCTTCATGAGCACGCCCTGTTCCTTGTAAGGCTTTAACATGAAGTGCGTGGCAGTGGAGAGCACTCCTTGGATCGTCGCCAGTTTTTCCGACACGAAAGAGGCAACATCTCTCAGATTCGCTCCTTCGACCACCACCAGCAAGTCATAGCCGCCAGACATCAGGTAGCACGATTGAACCTCGGAGTATTTTGCGATGCGTTCGGCGAGGCGATCGAAACCTCCCCCGCGTTCCGGAGTGATTTTCACTTCGATCACGGCGCGGACGGTATTCAAGCCGAGAGGCTCCTCATTGAGCACCGCCCGGTAGGCTAGAATGACGTGGTCATCCTCATAGCTCTTGATCTTGGAGCGCACCTCGTCTTCGGGCAGGGACAGCATGGCCGCCAAGTCCGCGAGTTTGAGCGAAGCGTTCGAGCGTAGCAATTTCAGCAACGGATCCATAACCGGATGTAACCACGATCCTCCCGGGCCGCAAACAGTTTATTTTGAAACTGCCGGGTGAAAGCGGTTAAGCTCCGTTCGTGAACCATCTCTGGTCCGTGCTTCGATTCGGCTGGCCCTACTTGCGCCGCTACAGGCCCAGACTCGTGGCGGGCGTGTTGCTGGGGATCTTGTTCGGGTTGTCGAACGCGAGTTTCGTTTGGGCGACCAAGACGGTTATAGGCCGAATGGATCCCTCCGTTTCCAGTCAGGGGGGGGCCGGGTTCGTCGGGGAGGCCCTAGCCGGCCAGACAACAGATCGAGACCGCGCGAGCGCCGGAAAGCCGCTTTCCCGCCTTGGCCAGTTGAAGCGGGACTTGGAGGGTTGGACTTTCGACGCTTTGGATCCGTGGCTGCCTGCTTTGGGAAGGCCTGTCGGTTGGAGGCAGGTTTTGGGTGGATTGCTGTTTTTTCCGTTTCTGGTCGCGGTGCGCGGTTTCGTGGGATACGGCAGCAGTTACTGCATGGGATGGGTCAGTGAGCGTGTGGTGAATGATCTGCGGGTGGATGTTCTCAGAAGGTTGAGCGGGCTGTCGCTCGAGTTTTTTAATCGATCGACCATGGGCGACCTGCTCACCCATGTCAACGGGGACACCGCGTCCTTGCAGCGATCCTTGAGCCTTGGCGTTTCGGACCTCATCAAAGAGCCGGTCACGATCGTTGGGATTGTTGGGATGCTATGTTTGATCGACTGGCAGATGACACTCGGCGCCCTGATCTTTTTTCCGGCCTGCGTGGTGCCCATCATCGTGCTGGGCAAGAAAGTTCGTCGGGCCAGCAAAGCGGGCCTGCACGTGAATATCACACAATCGAGCCTCCTGGTGGAAATGCTGTCGGGCATTCGGGTCGTGAAGGCTTTTGGCTTGGAGGAGGCTCAGGTGATGCGGTTCCAGAAACTGTCGGCGGAATTGGTCCACCACGGGATGAAGGGAATTCGAGCGAAGGAATTGATCAACCCCATCATAGAAACCGTCTCGATGGTTGGGTTTGGCTTGTTGATTGTCTACATCGCGGCGAAAGGAAGAGCGGTGGCGGAGATGGTCGCGTTTCTGACGGGGCTGATCTTCTTTTATACGCCTGTCAAAAAACTCGCTGGGCTGCACGTCCTGTTCGAGCAGACAAGCGTCGGTGTGGGCCGTCTGATGAGGATTCTCGCGGAACGCCCCACCGTGGAAGAGAGTGGAGCCGCGATCCCCGTCAAGAAATTCGAAAGGGAAATCCGGCTGGACGCGCTGCGCTTCGCCTATGGAGAGCAGGGCGTGCTTCACGGGATCGATCTGACCATTCCCCGAGGGAGCCGCGTGGGCATCGCCGGGGAGAGCGGGTCGGGCAAGAGCACGCTCGTGAACTTGCTCTTCCGTTTTTACGATCCTACGGGAGGCGCGATTTGGTTGGATGGGGTCAATTTGCGGGATGTGGCCCTCGGTGATCTGCGGGGGTTGATGGCGTTGGTCAGCCAGGAGATCGTATTGTTTGATATGACCGTGGCGGAGAATATCGCCTGCGGCCGGCCTGGCGCCACGCCCGACGCCATTGAGGCGGCGGCCAGGGCGGCTCAAGCCCACGATTTCATCATGCAACTCCCTTCAGGCTACGGGACGCGGATCGGGGAGCGAGGCATCACCCTGTCCGGGGGACAGCGTCAGCGGTTGGCGATCGCCCGGGCATTCGTGCGCAACGCGCCCATCCTCGTCTTGGACGAGGCCACGGCTTCCTTGGATTCGCAATCCGAGGCCGAAGTCCAGTCCGCCATCGAGCGTCTCTCGCAAAATCGAACGGTGATCACGGTCGCGCATCGGCTTTCGACCCTGGCCACTTCAGACATCGTGGTCGTGTTGAATCAAGGAGCAGTTGTGGAGATGGGCCGGTTCGATGAACTGCTGAATCAGAATGGTTGGCTCGCCGCCATGGCCCGCAAACAGGGCATTAGACCCCATTCACCGGCCACTCTCTGATCTTCCAAACGGACTCCGGGCGGGGCAGCGATCCCTCCTCCATGGCAGTCAACCCCCCGCCGCCAGCGCCACTAATCGCTTGACGGGAGAGACGCGGGGCGGAGAGTGGGGAAGAATCTCCCGATCATGAAAATCCACCTGTTTCCCCGCGCGAATTCTGTCCTCCGGCAAATGAGACATCATGGCTTGCCGCTGCTGGCATGCTGCGCGGCGCTTCAAGCTGCACCAGGGATGGCGGCGGACTGGCCTCACTATCGTGGCCCGCTCCGTGATGGCCATGCGGCGAGTTCGGAGAAATCGGTCAAATCACTTCCCGTTGACTTGAGACCCATCTGGAAACGGCCCGCGGGCGGTGGTTTTGCCTCTCCCATTCTAGCTGAAGGCAAGTTGGTGTACGTGGACGAGCACGAGGGGCAGGAAACAGCGCATCTGGTTGATGCCAGGACGGGCCAGGAGATTTGGCGGCGGGCTTACGGCGAAGCGTTCGCGGACGAGTGGGGCCTCGGGCCTCGATGCACCCCGGTTTTGGATGGAGACCGGCTCTATGTGCAAAGCTGCAAAGGCGAGTTTCACTGCCTCAGTCTCAAGGATGGATCGTCCCAGTGGCGGTTTAACTTCGAGAAGGATTATGGCGTCCAATTCGTGGGCAAAGTGGAAGTCCCGGAAGCCGCGGCTCGGCGTCGGGGGCACAGCGGTTCCCCTGTCATCGTGGACGAAAAAATCGTGGTGGCGGTGGGCAACACGAGTGGAGCGAGCCTGGTGTGTTTCGACAAGCGGAACGGCCGGGTGCTTTGGAAATCTCAGGGCGACGAGGCGGCTTATTCGACGCTGATCAGCTCCACATTGTGCGGCGTGCCCCAAGTGGTGGCTTTCACCGCTGACAGCCTCCTCGCGGTTCGCGTTGCCGACGGAGATTTGCTCTGGCGGGCGCCGCTTAAAACCGCCGCCAAGCGCCACGCGGTAACACCCATCATTCACGGCAACCGCGTGATCGTGTCTTCCCATACTTTGGGCTTGGTGTGCTTCGAAGTGGCCCCCTCCTCCAACGCTTCCAAACTCGAGGTCAAAGAAGTCTGGGCCAATCGGGGTCTCAGGATCAGTTTGGCGAGCCTGGTGAGGGTCGGCGGTCAATTGTACGGGCAAGGCGCCGACAAGAATTTCGTCTGCGTGGACGCAGACGATGGCCGGGTCCTCTGGTCTCAACCGGGGTTCGGCGAAAAACCTCTGACCGGCTACACGTCCACGATGGCGGTGGGTGAAAACCTGCTGGCCTTGACGGAACTCGGGCAGCTCATCTTGATTGCCGCCGACCCGGCTCGTTATCGCGAGCTAGGCCGGCTCCAGGCGTGCGGAAAAAACTGGTCCCATCCCGCTTACGCGGGAGGCGTTTTGTATCTGCGCGACCAAAAAGATCTGATCGCCTTGGGATTGGGGGACGAGAGCCGCTAGGGGGCCTTCGGCGAATCTAATTCCAATGTGCTTTGAAGGTGAGTCTAATTCGCTGGTTCTTCCAACCTCTGGGGTCGTTGCTCAGTCGTTACAGATCCTCAAGGATATGCGCCTCATTCGCGCCTAGCCAGAGGTCGAAATCCCTTCGCCACTTAATCTCATCTTGAAGGCACATTGGAATAAGTGGTCTCGTGGACGTGGATGTTCAGTGGCGCACTAGGCCGTGATTAGAACTTCCCGCCATAGACCGCGTTCGTGCCCAGCAACTGCTCGATCCGCAGCAATTGATTGTATTTCGCGACACGATCGGTGCGGCTCAACGACCCGGTTTTGATTTGGCCGGCGTTGGTGGCGACGGCGATGTCGGCGATCGTGGCGTCCTCCGTCTCCCCGGATCGGTGGCTGATGACCGCCGTGTAGCGGTTGCATTGGGCGAGCTCAACCGCGTCCAGCGTTTCGGTTAAGGACCCGATCTGATTGACTT
The DNA here is from genome assembly GCA_005805305.1 of Verrucomicrobiales bacterium. GTDB lineage: Bacteria > Verrucomicrobiota > Verrucomicrobiia > Limisphaerales > F1-80-MAGS106 > F1-80-MAGS106. The sequence goes on along the minus strand of SYMW01000213.1, from coordinate 1,364 downwards.
TCACGAGGATGGAGTTGGCGACTCCTTGCTCGATGCCTTTGCGGAGGAACTTGACGTTCGTGACGAACAAGTCGTCTCCCACCAGTTGGATTTTACCGCCGAGTTTGTCGCTGAGCTTTTTCCATGTGGCCCAGTCGTTCTCGGCGCATCCATCCTCGATGCTGACAATGGGATATTTGCCGATGAGCGATTCGTAGAACGACACCAGCTCCTCTCCGGTCCGTTTCTGGCCGGAACTTTTTTTGAACACGTAGTGGTTGCTCTTGCCGTCGTAGAACTCGGAGGCGGCCACATCCAAGGCAAGAAAGATCTGCTTGCCCGCCTTATAACCGGCCTCTTTGATCGCTTGCAGGATGGCTTCGATGGCGGCTTCGGCGCTGTCTAATTTGGGCGCGAATCCCCCCTCATCCCCAACTGCGGTGGAAAGCCCTCGTTTCTTCAGCACGCTTTTCAACGCATGAAAAATCTCTGTGATGGCTCGGAGCGCTTCGGAGAATGAGGCAAACCCTTTCGGCACGATCATGAACTCTTGGAAATCAATGGGCGCGTCGGAGTGAGCGCCTCCGTTGATGACGTTGGCCATGGGTACCGGGAGCACTTTCGCGTTGGGGCCGCCGAGATACTTGAACAGAGGGAGCCCACACGAGGCGGCGGCGGCTTTCGCGTTCGCCATGGAGACAGCCAAAATCGCGTTTGCCCCGAGCTGGGATTTTGTATCCGTGCCATCCAACTTCAGCATCGCCCCATCCACACCCAACTGATCCGTGGAATCGAATCCACGCAGCACCGGGAGAATCTTCTGCTTCACGTTGGCCACGGCCTTGGCGACGCCCTTGCCTAAATACCGCCCCTTGACGCCATCGCGCAATTCCAGCGCCTCATGTTCTCCAGTGCTCGCGCCCGAGGGAACGGCCGCCCGGCCGACGATCCCGTTGCTGAGCTCGACGTCCACTTCCACCGTGGGGTTGCCGCGAGAATCAAGGATTTCCCGAGATTTAATATCACTAATGATGCTCATAATTAGATTTGCTGAATGTCCAAAACGCCCCGCATCTTAGGAGTGGACCACTCTCAGTCAAGACCTCGTCGAGAGGGACGCAATTCCCCGCCCCCAGGGGGCGGCCGCCATCTCACGATCAGCCGCGCCTTGCTTTCCTGTTCAGCACGGCGGGCGCCAGGAACCCGGCCAATACCGAGCCCGGCCTGCAACGGGGCTCACTATTGTGGTGCATCCGCGAGTTGTCGGTGGAGCGCGACTGTGCTGAAAGCCAGTCGCAGCAGCATCTCAGGCTCGCTATCACGCCAAACCTGCTGCGGCTGGTGCTTCGCACACAACCGCGCTCCGGGCTGCCAGCCAAATTCAC
>SYMW01000212.1 GCA_005805305.1 Verrucomicrobiales bacterium | reverse complement strand
TGAAATAAACTGTTCCGCACCCTAGGTTTTAGGTTTTAGCAAACCAACCTTCACCAACCCGCAGTGGACTCGTCTGCCCAGCAGGCAGCCGCCTCTAAACTTCCGTGGGCAAAGTGATACAGTCTTTTTATAGCTATGAAAGTTGGAGTCAATTCGCAAAACTGGTTCTCCAAAATAAACGGTCCATTCAGCCTTAAAACGGCAGTTGAACATTGTGGAGATTTGCAGAAGCGTGGATAAGCAAGGTTTGACGATGAGCGAGGCATATCCTTTATGGATTTGGTGAGTGGTTCGGAGCAAACTTTATCGCCAGGATCTTGGGAAGATTCGCCAGAGGCAGCAGCCGTTTTAAGGTTTAAGGTTGAAGGCTATGCGCGATTTCAGGAGTGATTTGGATTATTGCATGAATCGCCTCGGCTCGGCTCGCGGATATCGGCTTATCTGCCGTCTCTCAATCGTGCTCGCCGTGGCTTTTGGAAAAGTTGGCGGTCTCGGCCAAGAGGCGTCCTTCGCTATCGGCGCGGCGCCTGTGTTGGGCTTGATCGACGGGACTGGCGCGGCGCAAGAAATCGAATGGAGCGGCCTGCTTGGTCCATCAAGCGCCTGGAATACATTGGCCACCAGTTCCGGGAGGAGCGGGTCTTGGTTTGTGGAGGATTTGACGATCCCAGGCGGAGGCAATCGATTCTACCGGGTTCCTCCCAGTGTCGCCGCCCATTCCCGGCTCGTGATAGGCCTCGTTCGAACATTGTCGATTCGTGGTGAGCGAGGCTCGCGTGTTTTGATCGAGTGGATGGACGGGGAACACCCGGCGAGCCGATGGAGCGTCTTGACCAACCTGCCGATGGAGGAGGTTTCGAGGACCATCGTGGATCCGGACGGATTAACCCGGCCCGCGCGCCGTTATCGGATCTTGAGCATTGGGTCTGAACCCTCGGGCAGGCCTCGTGGGTTCGTTTGGATTTCCGCGGGGAGATTCACCATGGGGAGCTCCGATGGAGAGATGGATCGAGGTTGGGAAGGGCCGCTGACCGAGGCGACTGTCTCACGGGGCTTTTGGATGGGGCAATACGAAGTCACGCAGCAGGAGTATGCCGCGGTGAAGGGGGCGCACAACAACAGCAGGCCAGGAAGCGATATGCCAGTCGAAACGATTACGTGGGTGGACGCGATGGATTACTGCTCGAAACTGACGGAGCTAGAGGGCACGGCTGGGCTATTGCCACCGGGCTATGTGTATCGCCTGCCAACCGAGGCGGAATGGGAATACGCATGTCGCGCCGGAACTGCGACGCGGTTCAGTCATGGGGACGATCTTGGCTACGCCCGGCTGGGGGATTACGCTTGGTTCGCGGCTAACGCCGGTGGGACGTCGCATCGTGTAGGGGCAAAACTACCCAACCCGTGGGGTCTTTACGACATGCATGGCAGTGTTTGGGAGTGGTGCCTGGATTGGTATGGCCCCCATTCCGGCGGTGAGGTTACCGACCCGCGACTTTCGGAAATGTCGTTTGTCGGATTTTTCCGCTCAGTCCGCGGGGGTTGCTGGAGCAATGTCGGGGGCGGTTGCCGTTCTGCGAGTCGAAACGGTTTTCCTCCCGCCTTGGCTTATTACTGCCTCGGATTCCGCGTGGTGCTGGCTCGTCCGTTATGATCCGTCGGTCGAGACGCGCGTCCATACTCGGACCTCAATACGGAAGGGGGGATTCGTTTCCAACAAATCGCTTTTCCTGGGAAAAGAAAAGGGGGCTGCCGGATTGGCAGCCCCCGTGAGACTTGGATTGGGCGCGAGCCCGATTTGGATGGTCAGCTCAGAAGCTCAGGACCACGTTACCGCCTTGGACGGCGATTTTGCTGATTCGCACGGCCGAACCGCTGCGTATGCGATAGAACTTCGTGGTTGCAGGCAACGCGACGGTGATCGTTTTAGCCGCCGCGTTCACGGTGGCGGCTGAAACCACGGTGTATGGGCCCGTCACCGTATCCGAGGCGAGCAGTTCTGTGGCGACTTGCTGCACGCCCAGTGGGAGGCACGCTTCCGCGCTGGCGCCCGTGAGAGGCGCCCCGGCGGCACTCGGTCCGCCCAGGGAAGCCACTTGCTCGTCGCTGAGAGCCACGTCTCGGAATTGCAAGGTGCTGATAACCGCCGTGCTTTGTTCGTTGTCATCACCATCGTTGAACAGGTAGATTTCGGATGGCAATGAGTAACGGCCGTCGATGTTGGCGCCGTCGCCGCCAGGGTCGTCCCGATGCTTCACGCCATTGACGTACTTGGCGAACCGCTTAGGAGTGGAGGTCATGTCCGCGACCAGAACCACGCGGGCCCAGACTTCGCGCTGATGGCTGTTGGCGGGATTGATGCCGTCGTAATTTGAGCAGCAACCTTTGCCGTAGGCACCGTCGGATCCCCGCCAGAAGAGGTCGCCATCGTTGTTTTGATTTAGGTCATGGGTGCGGAGCAGGGTTCCGAAACCGTGTCCTTGACCCCAATAGATGTCGGCGATCATGGTCCAAGCATTGGCATTCTTGCCGCCGCCGCTGGGGGCGAGGCCGGGTTTCACGCGGATTCCCGTCTTTTGGAAATCCTGACCGTTTTCGTTGCGTGGAATGACGAGGAATTGCGCCGGTTGTCCTCCGATTGCGGGGACGTCCGCGGTCGCTCCCTGCGCGCTGGTGCCGAAGCTGTAGTGGGACGCGATGGAATTATCGATGAAGGCAATATCGCTGCCGATCGTGGCTTTCAAACTGCCGGAGAAATCCCAGTGTCCTTTGATGTTTGGCGACACGGTTTCCGGCTCGACGACGCCCGCTGCGGAAGGTCCGCCGAGTTTGGCGACATCCTCATCGCTCAATGCCTTGGGCAGGAATTGCAGGGAATTAATGAGCGCCGTGCTCTGTTCGTTGTCATCGCCATCGTTGAACAGGTAGATCTCCGAAGGCAACGAATAGCGGCCGTCGATGTTCGCGCCGTCGCCGCCGGGGTCATCCCGGTGCTTCACGCCATTGACGTACTTGGCGAAACGCTTCGGAGTGGAGGTCATGTCAGCGACAAGCACCACCCGAGCCCAGACCTCCCGCTGATGGCTGTTGGCGGGATTGATGCCGTCGTAATTGGAGCAGCAGCCCTTGCCGTAGGCTCCATCCGATCCGCGCCAGAAAAGGTCGCCGTCGTTGTTCTGGTTCAAGTCGTGAGTGCGCAGCAGCGTCCCGAAGCCATGTCCTTGACCCCAGTAGATATCCGCGACCATCGTCCAAACGTTTGCGTTCTTCCCTCCGCCGCTCGGAGCGAGGCCTGGCTTCACCCGAATGCCTGTCTTTTGGAAGTCCTGGCCGTTCTCATTCCGTGGAATCGCGAGGAATTGAGCTGGCTGCCCCCCGATGTTGGGGACATCCGCGTAAGCGCCTTGGCCGGTGGTGCCAAAGCTGTAATGGGAAGCGAGCGAACTATCGATGTATTCGACGGAAGCGCCCTTCTTGGCTTGCAGGTTTCCGTTGAATTCCCACTGCGAAGCGACGCCGGTCGCTTGAGCAGCCACTGGGGCAGGGATGCCGGTGGCCGAAGGGCCGCCGAGCTTGGCGACGTCCTCGTCGCTCAATGCCCCTTCCCTGAACTGAATCGCGCTCACGAGAGCTGAACTTTGCTCGTTGTCATCGCCATCGTTGAACAGGTAGATCTCTGACGGCAACGAATAGCGGCCGTCGACGTTCGCGCCGTCGCCACCGGGGTCATCCCGGTGTTTCACGCCGTTGACATATTTCGCAAATCGCTTCGGAGTGGAGGTCATGTCGGCGACCAGAACCACGCGGGCCCAGACTTCCCGCTGATGGCTGTTGGCGGGATTGATGCCATCGTAATTGGAGCAGCAGCCCTTGCCGTAGGCGCCGTCGGATCCTCGCCAGAAGAGGTCGCCGTCATTGTTTTGATTCAGGTCGTGGGTTCGCAGCAAAGTTCCGAAGCCGTGTCCTTGACCCCAATAAATGTCCGCGATCATGGTCCAGGTGTTTGCGTTCTTGCCGCCGCCGCTGGGGGCAAGGCCGGGTTTCACTCGGATACCAGTTTTTTGGAAGTCCTGACCGTTTTCGTTGCGAGGGATGCTCAGAAACTTGGCCGGCTGGCCGTTGATTCCAGGAACATCGGCGAAGGCTCCTTGGCCAGTCGTCCCGAAAGAATAGTGGCTGGCAATGGAGTTGTCGATGTAGGCGATATCGCTGCCGATGGCGGCTTTCAGGTCGCCGTCGTCAAACGTCCAATATCCGGTGGCCGCGGGTCCCGCGATGTTCTCGCAGGGTCCCGGAGCGGTGGAGAAGGTCCATGTGCTGGTTTGCGCATTGCCCGCGCCATCGGCGTAAGTCAGCGAAATAGGGTAGGTGCCCTCCGGAATCGTCCCCGCATGGCGGTAGCTGATGGTGGATTGTTTGCCACTCTTCGTGATGGTGTGCGCGAGGACGACGTCCTTGACTTTCAATTGAACGGAAGCCGGGTTGAGTGTTGTTGTGTCTTCGGTCACCACGATATCGATGCTCAGTTTGGCGTTGACACCCGTTTCACCGGCGGCCGGTTTGGCGCTGCTAATGTAGGGGGCGGAGGCGCCGCTGCGCTCGCGGTAAGCTTTGATGTGACCGACAGTGGCACGGTCGTTAACCAGAATTCGGCCTCCGGTCGAATTGACCGATGAGAATTCGCAGTACGCGTCCCCTCCGGCCTCGTACCAAAGAAGCCGGACCCCATAAAGTCCTGCTTCCTCCACCACAAACGCAATGGTGGAGTTTGCAACCCCGTTGAAGCTGCCCACGACCGCTGAAGTCACATCTCGAGGGTCCCCGCCGACGCTCAATTTGAAGCCATCGTCGCTCGTCACTCCCAGGACGACGAGCCCTGCGGGAAGGTCGAGATAGGCGGTGCTTTCAATGACCACGTTGTCGGTGACCTCATTGCCCTCCGCGTTGAATCCAGGGTAGCCAGGAATAGGATTATCGACTAGGAACTGGCCGACGACGCCATCTTGGTTGTCGTCCCAGTTAATGTGGTCAACGTTGAACGTGCCATCCGCGTTGGAACCCGCTTTGCTAGAGATATCCGGGCCGACGAGTCCGGCCAATTGCCGTTCCGCGTTTGCCACGCTGCTGGGCGCTGGGGAAGCGACTTGATGAACCTTGGCCTTGAAGCCGCTTGCGGCGGTGTTGACGCTTCCCGCCTTGGCTTTCGCGGAGGCCGGAATCGAGACAAAACTCGCGACGTTGAAGTCGAAAGCGAACTTCTTGGCCCCGTCGAATGTTAATTCAACCTTGTGGCTCGAACCTGAGGCGAGCAGGCCTGGGGGATCATAGGTTACGGTGCGGGTGTTGCCCTGGCTTGTGACCGTGGGGACCACGGCGGCGCCGTCAAACGTCATCGTGACGGCCGGAGATGCCAGGTTCTGCACCACGATTGAAACCACGGCATCGGGGCGGACGCCTTGGGAAAGAGGCAGCCTGGAAGAGACGAACGAACCGCCCGAGACGGTTGCGGTCGTGATGTTGACGTCATCGATCCAGTGGTTGTTGCGGATGGCGGCCGTCAGTTCAGCCGTTCCCGCCCCGAAACCGAAGACGCCGGTGATGGGGGTATAGCCAACGCCGACGTTGTCGTAGACCTTCACACCATCATAGGTGATATCCAACGTGCCATCCGGATCGAGCTTCACTTCCACTGCGGCGAATCGCGCCGCGAGGGAGTCAGGCGGGTAAGTTTGGAGGCCCTTGAAGCTCTTCGCGATCACTTTCACGCCGCCGATCTTCACGATGATCCCTGGGGCGTCGCCAGGGTCGTTGCCGTTCGCGTTGGACCCGGCGAGGTTGTCGATGGTATCGAACGAAATGATCAACCCATTGCTAAAGCCAGTGCCGTCTCCCGTCCCGCCGCCCTCGCGGAACGCGGTTTCCGTGGACAGGTCACCCCCAAGCACGAAGCTAAAACCTTGGGCACCCAAGGAACTGCCACCCCCGACTGCCGCCTTGAATGTGGCCGTAAAACTTTGGATGGCCGCGCCATTGTTGAAGTCTGGGAGAATGTAGGATCCATTCTGCGGAAGAGGCTTGGGCGGGTCCGCATTCAAATTCGTGAGCTTGAGCACGCCATTATCGATCTCGGCAACCCCGAGCGCGAGGCCGCCCGGATCCGTGCTGAAATTGCTGTTAAAGGTTGCCGCGGCGCCAGAGACGAGGCCGGCGCAGGCGATCGCTATGGCCGACGTCCAAGCCCAAGGGAATTTGGGATGGATTGGCCTCTGATTGAATCGGAGGGGAGGTTTCATTTTTGGTTCCGTTTCCTTCGAGTTTGGTTTGTTGTAATCGTACTACTATTTAATTTAGCTACTATCGACTAAAGTCACCGTTCTTAAGAGGTGCACTGAACACGGCCGTCGGGTTCACTCAGCGACGGGCACCGTATTTTCTTCGAGGAAAAACAGGTGGATTGGTTGCCTTCGAACTTCACGACGATCGATTGATCCGGCATGACTCCGGCACTCCGCAGTTCTGTTCTGCACGTCAATCGCCTTGCGATGGTGCTGCACGATAATAAGGGTGTAAGTTCATATAGAGTATTTTGTCGAAGGACTCCTTTGCAAGGATTAAGTGCCCTCCGCGCTCGTTCGCGCGTTCGGATGACTCTCAAGTATGATTCACAACGAGCGTGCCCGCGTCTGTTTTCATCTCCGAACCTTAAACGGCAGGTGAACATCGTGGAGATTTGCAAAAGCCTGGATGAGAAAGGCTTGACGATGAGTGAGGCGGTTCCCCTGTGGATCTGGTGAGTGATTCGGAAAAACTTTAGCGCCAGGATCGTGCGAAGACTCGCCTTGGGCAACTGCCGTTTTTAGGGTAATCATGTCGCATCCAAGTTCCTCAACACCTGTCGCGTGTTGTTGCGAAGCGGCGCCGATTCAAGCTTGAGATGGCGTTTTAGAAAGGAATCTGGTAAGGCCAAGTGATGATTCTCTATAAGTTTCTTTTGCTGGCCGCGCTCATGCTGTGGTTGCATGGCGGATCTCTTTTGAGCGCCGGTGGACGCCCGATTGAGATCGATGACTTGTTCCGAATCCAGCGCGTAAGTGATCCCCAGATCTCGCCCGACGGAGAGTCCGTGGCCTATGTGGTGACGGTTGTCGACAAGGAGGAAAATAGGACGAACAGCGACATTTGGATCGCGCCAGCCAAGGGAGGAGGGGACCCGAAAAAACTGACCCAGAGCTCCAAACAAGACAGGCATCCGCGGTGGTCTCCTGACGGTCGGTGGATCGCCTTCGAATCCAATCGAGGCGGGGACTTTCAAATTTATCTCATCGACGCAGCCGGCGGTGAGGCCAAAGCATTGACCAGCCTTTCGACCGAAGCGTCCCAGGCGCGTTGGTCTCCGGATGGCAAGCAGATCGCCTTTGTGTCGGCGGTTTTTCCCGAATTCTCGGACAAGCCGTTCAAGGAAAGTGACGCGTCGAACAAGAAGAAGCTGGGGGACTTGGAGAAAGGCAAAGTAAAGGCTCGTGTCATCACCCAGTTGCTTTACAGGCACTGGGACAGTTGGGTGGACGGCAAGCGACAGCATTTGTTCGTCCAGGCTATCGAAGGAGGCGAGCCTCGGAATGTCACTCCAGGGGACCGGGACGCGGTGCCCACTTCCTCCACTTTCTCGGCCGGGGACGACTTCGATTTCGCCCCGGATGGCCGTTCGCTGGTCTACACGGCGACCCCCTACCCGACGAAGGAGGAGGCGTGGGGTACGAACCATGATTTGTATCAGGTGGATTTGCGGAGCGGCGAGCGGAAATTGTTGACTTCAAATCCTGCCGCGGACGCCTTCCCTCGCCACTCGCCCGACGGAGCGTATCTTGCCTATCGGGCGCAGGCTCGCCCCGGCTTTGAGGCGGATCGGTGGCAGCTCATGCTGCTGGATCTTGGGACAGGCAAGGCCCGTTCGGTGACCGCGAACTTGGACGCCAGCGTCGAGGCTTTTGAATGGACTCCAGATTCCAAGAAGATTGTGTTTGAGGCCGAGGAGGCCGGGACCAAGCCTCTCTGGATTACGAGCATTGATGGGGGAGAAGCCAAAAAAATAATCAAAAAGGGAGTCAGCGGTGACATTTCATTGGCGCGAGATGGGAAGCGTCTCTATTTCAGCGCGCATCACATGACCCGGCCGGCCGAAATTTTTTCCGCCAAGATCAATGGGGGAGATCTGGAGCCGGTGACGCGGCACAACGAGCCGCTCATGAGGGGGCTTGAATTGACGGCCCCTGAATCTGTCACTTATGAAGGGGCGGGGGGCAGCCGGATTCAGATGTGGCTTGTGAAGCCCCCCGGGTTCGACGCCAAGAAGCGATACCCGCTCGTGTTTTGGGTGCATGGCGGTCCCCAGGGAGCGTTTCTCGACAGTTGGTCATACCGATGGAACCCCGGGTTGTGGGCGGCGCAAGGGTATGTCGTGGCGATGCCCAATCCGCGTGGCAGCACCGGTTTCGGACAGAAGTTCACCGATGAAATCAGCCGGGACTGGGGAGGAAAAGTGTTTGAGGATCTAATGAAAGGGATGTCTTACTTAGAGAAGCTCCCTTACGTCGACACGGGGAGAATGGCCGCGGCAGGCGCGTCCTTTGGAGGGTATATGATGAACTGGTTTCAGGGGCACACTGACAAGTTCAAGACCCTCGTCACTCATTGTGGGGTTTATAATTTTTTCAATATGTACGGCGCCACCGAGGAATTGTGGTTTGACGAATGGGAGCATGGGGTGCCATGGGAGAATCCTGAATTCGACAACCACTCGCCGCATCGATTTGCGAAGAATTTCAAGACCCCGAATCTTGTGATCCATAATGAGCTCGACTACCGCGTGCCGATCAATGAGGGGCTGAGCTTGTTCACCACGTTGCAGCGCAAGGGAATTCCTTCGAAGCTGCTGTATTTTCCGGATGAAGGTCACTGGGTTTTGAAGCCTCAAAACAGCGAGCTCTGGCACAACACCGTGTTTGATTGGCTGAAGGACTACTTGCGTCCTTGATACCGGCCATCGCATTCGTCCTTGGAGCTCCCAGGCGTGGGGACGAGGCGTTTTGCTTTCTTTCGAGCTATTCGGTACGGATTGAAAGCCGCGAGGCAACGAGGCGCGGTTGTTCAGCAATCTCAACCGAAGGAGCCTCGGTAGTGCGGCGATGCGGGCCACAATCCCTCCCGTTATCCGCAAAAAGTTCGATCTATAGCTTTGACTCCGCGTTGCAGGTTGCCTAAATTGCTCTGAAATCCAATCTATCATCGCCTATGAAAGACCCTACTCGCCGGCATTCCCTTGGCTGGGCCTCCCAGTCTCCGTCCACCGGGTTCACGCTGATCGAACTACTCGTCGTGATTGCGATCATCGCGATCCTAGCAGGCATGCTGCTGCCTTCCTTGGCCAAGGCTAAGTCCAAGGCGCAAGGCATCAAGTGCATGAACAACGGCAAGCAAATGATGCTGGCCTGGACGCTCTACGCCGGGGACAACGAAGACTTGCTCGTGAAATCACTCCCTGGCGGGCCCGAAGATGCCAAGCGCGTCCTCCTCGTCGAAGGCAGCGCCAGCGACAATCCCACGAACACCATCGACAAGAGCCCGTTGATGAGATACATGGGCAACAGTCGTGAGGTGTGGAAATGCCCCGCGGATCGCACCTTTAGGATAGAGAACAAACAGAAAGTTCCGCGTGTTCGCAGCCAATCGATGAGCCAGGTTTTCGATTACGGCGGCTGGCTGCCCGCTCCGCCTTACAGGACTTATTCGCGGTTGGGCCACGTCGTGCTCCCGACTCAGACCTGGGTCATGATCGACGAGCACCCGGAGAGCATTAATGATGCCGCCTGCGCCGTTCAAATTATTCTCCCGAACGCCAAGACCGGAAATATCATCGATTTCCCCGCGGCCTATCATAACGGCGCGGCGGGGTTGTCGTTCGCGGATGGCCATTCCGAGCTTCATCAATGGAAGGGAAGCAAGATTCGGACGTTTGGCAGGGCCGGGAACACAGGGTTGAATGTCGCTGCGGGTGATTCTTTGAATGATGCGAAATGGTGGTCCTCGGTGACGACTGTCGGCCCTAATTTCCCCTGATTGAAGTCCAGTCCTCGAAGGTCGGCTCAGGTTGTCCGGCGGCGAGTTGTCGGCCTTAATGGCCAGCAGGAGCTGCTTGTGGATAAAAAACCGCTGGGTTGGGATCTTTGCAGCCAAGACAGCAAGGGGCATGCGCCGCCGAGAATTCATTGCTGGTATCGCCATCGGCTCCTGCGCGGTCGCGTCGGGTTGCGCCCATTATCCCGCGCGGGCTCCCTCTTCGAGTAACCGCCTTTTCTTCACTTCCAGGGGAAAGACTTGTCTTATTCACTCTGACGGTTCTGGTTTTCGGGTGCTGGAGTTCAACCAACCGGATCAAGTGACATGGCAGCCCGGACCGTTCTTCTCCGATGGCCGGCGGGTGATGTTTTTGAGCATGGAAGCCCGGCGGGACGGACCAGGGCGGCCTTTCGACGAATATTACACTCAGACCCCGACCCATCTTTGGATATACGATCTCGAATCGAACTCACTCACCGAGATAGCCACGAAGGAAAGAAAGGCGGTGTTCTACACACCGGAGTTGCTTCTGAATGACGATCGCATGCTGGTGCAGGTCGTTCGGAACAAAGTGGGGCAGGTCTACAGCATGAATTTGGATGGGACCGACGCGCGGGAATTCACGCGGGCGGGCGAAGGTTTGCCGTACGGCTCCACCTTGAGTCCAGACCGGCGGCGGGTCGCTTTCCATCTGGCGAGCCCCCGTGGTTACGAGATCTGGACCTGCGACATTGACGGCGCCAACCGCACCCTTGTGGCGGGGAAGCCTGACCACCTCTACTTTGGTCCGTGCTGGTCGCCGACTGGCGAGTGGCTGGCTTTTCAAGATTGCCACTTCAAGAACGATCCCGGACACGAGAGCTCGGACGTGTGCGTCGCGAGGCCTGACGGTTCCGAGATGCGAGTGCTGACTCGAGGCCAGGTGCATTGGTTCGCCGCCACCTATGGGAATCCGTCGAATAGAGGGAGCGGATCAAACATGCTTTCTTGGTCACGGAACGGCTCGATCCTATTTTCCAGGAAATTGCCCGGCTCGAAAGTGGCTTGGGAATTTCAGGCCGGTCGGCCGGACACCGATCATTTCAACCGAGACTGGAAACCGGAGCTCGCGCGCGGAGGCGCCGAAATATTCCTGCTCCATCCAGGTGACGGCTCTCAAGTGCGGCTCACTAATCAAATGCCTCCTGTTTGGGATTTTCGTTCCTGCGAATCGGCGGACGGACGCCAAGTCGCTTTCTGCCGATGCGCGGTGGGCGATCCCCCGGCGCTTTGGGTGATGCGCGCGAACGGCGGTGGGGAGCGCTTGCTGACAAAAGGCCTGGAAGATCGTGGGGCCGATCATCCTCGATGGTTGCCTGGTGGTTGATGCCGCGCCTGCGTGCCCGACTTCCCGAAGACGAAGCCCTGTTTCAAGCTGCCCAGCCCAAGGCATCGAACCTTAGAACGGCAGTTGGGCGACGTGGAGATTTGCAAAGGCGTTGATGAGAAAGGCCTGACGAAGAGAGAGGTATTGATGACCATCTCGTCACGCCACGGGGGCCGCGACGGCAGTGGAATTCGGCCTTGCGCTGGTGCGCCGCCTGTCAGGCGACACGATTCTGGCGGAGGTCTCGAAAGGAATCATGGCATGAACATTCGCACTCACACCAAACTGGCCCGGCTTCTTCTCATCGGCTCCGTCGCCTTGCTCGGAACCCCGGCCGCGCGGTCGGCTGACTATCAACTCTTCGCCCGCACCAACCTGATGGCGTGGTGCATCGTCCCCTTCGACGCCAAGAAGCGCGGCCCGGAGGAACGTGCGGCCATGATGGCGCGGCTCGACTTCAAACATTTCGCCTACGATTATCGCGCCGAGCACATCCCGCAGTTTGACGCGGAGATTGCCGCTTGCAAAAAGCACGGTGTGGGCTTCGATGCCTGGTGGTTTCCCGCAGTGCTAAACGACGAAGCACGGCTCATCCTCGACGTGCTCAAGCGCAACGACGTGAAGGCGCAGCTCTGGGTGACCGGCGGGGGTGCTCCGACCCGGACGCCGGAAGAACAACACGCCCGGGTCGAATCGGAAGCCAAGCGCATCCGCATTATCGCGGAGGCCGCCGCGCCGATCGGCTGCAAAGTGGCGCTCTACAATCACGGCGGCTGGTTCGGCGAGCCGGAGAACCAGCTACAGATCATCGAACGCCTCAAGCAGGACGGCATCACGAACGTCGGCATCGTTTACAATCAGCACCACGGGCACGATCACCTCGACCGCTTCGCCGCGCTGCTCCAGGCCATGAAGCCGCACCTGCTCGTGCTGAATCTCAACGGCATGACGCGCAACGGGGACAGGCGCGGAAAGAAGATTCTTCCGATCGGCCAGGGTGACCTCGATTTGGCCATGCTCAAAGTGATTCGTGACAGCGGCTGGCGCGGACCGATTGGCATTCTGAATCACACCGACGAGGACGCCGAGGCCCGCCTGCGCGACAACCTCGACGGCCTCGACTGGCTGGTGCCGCAGTTGGACGGCAAACGCGCTGGCCCAAAGCCCACCCCGCGCAGTTGGCGCGAGCCTGAGCCGCCCGCCGCGCCGAAGAAGTCAGCCGGCCAGTCTTCGCTCTCCCCAGCATTCGGAAAAGCGTTGAGTGGAGGGATGGTCGTGGAAGGCAAGGCTTAGTATCGCGCGCGGCCTATCACTGTCGAATGCCGGGCGAAGCTTGAGAGCAAGAGGGGCTTCAATATTCTCGCCGCCAGCGACGTGAATCCGGGGCGCCCGGCCTACACGCACAACGGCTACCCGAAGCTGCTCGATCCCGAGAATTATCCCGGGAACAAACCGCCTTGGGGCACGCTCAACTGCATCGACCACAACACCAGTCAACTCCGTTGGAAGGTTTCCCTTGGCGAATATCCTGAACTCACCGCCCAGGGCATTCCCAGGACCGGCACTGGACTAGCCACGGCAGCAGCCGGCCCCGATGTGGTTGGAAAGCTCAAGAAGAGCTCGAATGACGCGGGATCGACGGTTGAACTCATTACATAGCCATCCCACCGGAGAATTGGACAGGAGGAACAGGAACGACAGGATGCCCAATCAACCTTAAAATGGCAGTTGCCCACGGCGAATTGTCGCAAAATCCTGGAGATAAAGTTTTTCCAAATCACTCACCGGCTTAACTTTGGCGAGCTCGACCCGATGCGCGTGCCGCCCACGGAACGCCGCCCCCGCGGCACGCCGGAGGGGCGCAGGCTACTCGACGGATGGGGTGCGTTCGTCACCCAGAAGTGACCCGCTGAAACCGCGAATCTTGACTTGCCCTCCGCCCCCCAATTTGTGACGGTTCGCTTGCTTCTTTTGGATCATTCGCCGCTCCTGATCGCGGGATTGAGAGGTCGGCACTCTGAAAGAATTCATCCGTACAGTTCCGCATGAAAATCGCCAGAATCTTTGCCCACCGTGTTGAACTTCCCTTGCACGAGGTCACCTACAAATGGTCCGGGGGCAAGTCCGTCACCGTTTTTGACAGCACGATTGTGGGCGTCGAGACCGACACCGGTCTTGTGGGGTATGGGGAGGTTTGTCCGCTCGGTCCTTTTTACTTGCCGGCTTACGCCGAGGGTGTCCGCGGCGGGCTTCGGGAGCTTGGACCCCACTTGATTGGCGAGGATCCCACACAACTGGCGAAGTTGAATCGCACTATGGATGCCGCACTCAAGGGCCATCCTTACGTGAAAAGCGGCATCGACATCGCTTCCTGGGATATTTTCGGACAGGCCGCCGGCATGCCTTTGTGTGAGTTGATGGGTGGCCGCTATGGCGAGAGCGTGCCGCTTTATCGGGCTATTTCCCAAGAGCCTCCGGAGCAGATGGCTGAGAATGTTTCCCGATACCGCGAAGAGGGCTACCGGCGTTTCCAGCTTAAAGTCGGCGGTGATCCGGATGTCGATATCGCCCGCGTTCGCGCCGTCGCCGCCGTGCTTGGGTCCGGGGAGCGGCTCGTAGCGGACGCAAACACCGGATGGCTTCAGCACGAAGCCGTCCGAGTGGGCCATGCCGTGCGAGATTTGGATGTGTATATCGAGCAGCCGTGCCTGACATACGAGGAGTGTTTGGCGGTGCGCCGGCAAATCCCGCATCCTTTCGTGCTGGATGAGAACATTGACGACTTGGGCATTTTACTCCGGGCTCGATCGGATCTGGCAATGGACGTGGTGAATCTGAAGATCAGCAAGCTCGGAGGATTGACAAAGATACGGCAGGCGCGCGATTTGTGCGTCAGCATGGGGATCGCGATGACGCTTGAGGATTCCTGGGGGGGCGACATCGCGACCGCGGCTATCGCCCACATCGCGCAAAGCACGCCTCCGGAGTTTCTATTCAGCACGACGGATTTCAATAGTTACGTCACGGTGAGCGTCGCTGATGGCGCCCCTCATCGTGTGAATGGCCGCATGGCGGCTTCGACGTCGTCCGGGCTCGGGATCCGCCCTAAGAGCGACGTGCTGGGGCGTCGGGTCGTGGACATTTCTTGAGCAGTTCCAGATCTCATGAGATCCATGCGCTCTGTATTGGCGGGACTTTGTTTCTTTGGAACAATCGCGGAGGCAGCTTCCAAGCCCGACTGGCTTTTGAATGCCGCTCCTTTCAAAGCCCGGGTATCAGTGAGGGCGGACGGGCGCGAGGTTGAACTGAACAACGGACTGCTTCGACGAGTGATTCGTTTGTCGCCGAATGCCGCCACCGTCGCGCTCGATGATTTGGTCTCAGGCCAATCCCTTTTGCGGGGGGTGAAGCCGGAGGCGATCGTCGAAATGGATGGCAAACGCCACGAGATAGGAGGACTCGAAGGACAACCGAATTACGCTTTTTTGCGTCCGGAATGGATTGATCAGATGCGCTCGGATCCTGCCGCTTTTCGATTCGTGGGGATGGCCACTGGAAAACCGGAGGAACGCCTGACATGGAAACGGGTGCGGCATCATGCGCCAGGCGTGAAATGGCCGCCCGAGGGAGTGTCATTGCGCCTTGATTTTGTGAGTCCCCAAACCGAGCCCTTGGCGTCGGGCAAGGATGTTCGTGTTTCGGTTCACTATGAGCTTTACGATGGCATTCCGTGCTATTCCAAATGGATCAGGGTTTCCAACAGTTCTGACAGAGTGGTGCGATTGGACCGTTATTCCAGCGAAGCGCTCGCTGTGGTGGAACGGGTATCGGAAGTCGACGAACTCAGCGCGGGACGGACGCCACCAAATATTCATGTCGAGACCGAGATGGCCTTTGGCGGGATGATGGCCTCGGGGGCGAATCGGCGGTCGTTTCGCTGGCTGCCCGATCCCGAGTTTCAAACCCAGGTGAACTATGAGAAGCGGACCCCGTGCCTGCTCGACGTGGGCCCTGATCTAGGTCCCGCCCAGGAGATCGCGCCCGGGGGTGTGTTCGAGTCTTTCCGAGCTTGGGTGTTGCCGCTTGATAGCACGGATCGGGAGCGCTCCGGACTGGCGGTTCGCCGGATGTATCGCCTCATTGCCCCGTGGACCACAGAGAATCCACTCATGATGCACTTGGTGTCTTCACGCGGCGATGCCGTGACAAACGCCATCGACCAATGCGCGGCGGTCGGCTTTGAAATGTTGATTCTAAGTTTCGGGAGCGGTTTCGACATGGAGAATGAAAGCACCGCAACGATGGAGCGGGCTCAGAACTGGGCTTCTTACGCGAAGAGCAAAGGGATCGAGATTGGCAGTTATTCGCTGCTGGCATCGCGCCGCGTGGGTGGCGGGCACGATGTCGTGATGCCAGAGGGAGAGAAGCCTGCTTTCGGAAATTCTCCGTGCCTGGAAAGCAGTTGGGGCACGAATTATTTCCGGCGCCTCCACGAGTTTCATCGGGACAGCGGATTCACCCTGCTGGAGCATGACGGATCGTATCCTGGCGATGTGTGCGGGAGCGAGCGCCATCCGGGGCATCGTGGGTTAGCCGATTCGAGATGGAATCAATGGCGTGAAATTTCGTCGTTTTATAAGTGGAGCCGTTCGCAGGGGCTCTATCTCAACGTTCCGGATCACTATTTCCTCACCGGTTCGTCGAAGACGGGCATGGGTTATAGGGAAGTGAACTGGTCACTCCCACGTGACCAGCAAGTCATCCACACGCGGCAGAACATTTACGATGGCACCTGGGAGAAACTCCCGAGCATGGGTTGGATGTTCGTGCCGCTTACGGAGTATCATGGAGGCGGACCCGCGGCCACCATCGAACCGCTGGATCGGCACTTGGACCACTATGAGCGCATGATGGGGTGCAACCTCGCTTTGGGCGTGCAGGCCTGTTACCGGGGCCCTCGACTTTTCGATACCGAGAGGACCAAGGCGATGGTCAAGTCCAAAGTTGATTGGTTTAAAGCCCATCGTGACATCCTAGAAAGCGACCTCATCCACGGACGACGCGCGGATGCGCGGGACTTGGACTGGATGCTCCACGTGAATCCGAACCTCAAGGAGAAAGGCCTTTTAGCTGTGTTCAATCCGCTAGAGGAATCGGTGAGGAGGAACCTCCGAGTGAACCTTTATTACACGGGTTTGACCGGTACTGCCAGGTTGCGCGGGAGGGACGGCCGCAGGCAGCGCCTGAAACTGGAGAGGGATCACACCATTGAATTCCCCGTCACGGTTCCCGCTCAAGGGATGGAGTGGTTTGTAATCGATTGATTCGGGTGCGGAGTCACGGTTTCGGCTGCGGGTTGATGGGGAGGTTAAAGGCGAGTTTCCGGGCGCTCCTGACGTGGTGCATCCGCGAGTTGTCGGTGGAGCGCGACTGTGCTGAAAGCCAGTCGCAGCAGCATCTCAGGCTCGCTATCACGCCAAACCTGCTGCGGCTGGTGCTTCGCACACAACCGCGCTCCGGGCTGCCAGCCAAATTCAC
>SYMW01000211.1 GCA_005805305.1 Verrucomicrobiales bacterium | reverse complement strand
GGCGGCGGGTCTGGAGGTGATCGTCGTCAATGGTCGCTATGTGCGAAACTTGCCGGGGCGCAAGACCGACATGAGCGATTGCCAGTGGCTGGCGACCTTGCACGCCCATGGATTGCTGCGGGGCGGGTTTGTTCCGCCGGCGGAAATTCGACGGATGCAGGATTACCAGCGCTTGCGCGCCGATCACATCACGGAGGCTGCCAGCCAAGTGCAGAAGATGCAGCAGGCCTTGGAGCGGATGAATATCAAGTTCCACGACGTGATCAGCGACCTCACCGGCGTCAGTGGGATGAAGGTCATCAAGGCCATCCTTGCTGGAGAGCGTCAGCCCGAGCGGTTACTGGAACTGTGTGACAAGCAAATCCAAAAGAAGAAGTCGGAGCGGGTGCTGGAGTCCTTGCACGGAGTCTGGGCTCCCGAGCACCTGTTTGCTCTGGGTCAGGCGTTGTCGGTATGGGAGTTTTATCAGAAACTCCTGGCCGAGTGCGACCGGCAAATCGAGTCGGTGCTGAAGGATTTGGCGGGCCCGCCGCCGGCCTCGCCACCCCGTTCGCTCGAAGAGGGCCGGGCCAAAGGCCAGGCGCCCAAGCCGCCCGGTAAAAATGCGCCGCAAATCCAAGATTTGCACGCGTTGCTGGTTCGCCTCTGTGGTGGTCGAGATGCCACGAGCTTGCCGGGGGTGGCGGACTATCTCTGGCTCCAACTGGTGACCGAGACCGGGACGGATCTGAGTGCCTGGATGACCGAAAAGCACTTCACGGCCTGGTGCGGGTTAGCCCCGGGCACCCGGCAGAGTGGAAAGCGCAAAGGCTCAGTCAAGCGACAGTGTAACCGCACGGGACGGCTCTTTTGCGCTGGGGCCAGAAGTCTGGTCCAAAGTGTCGATAAGGGGCTGGGAGGCTTCGTTCGACGCATCAGCCGTCGCAAGGGAGGATTGGTGGCCACCAAGGCGCTGGCTCGCAAGTTGGCAGGACTCTATTACCGAGTGCTGCGTTACGGGCTGGAGTATGCGGAACGGGGGCTGCGGGAGTACGAGCAGCAATACGAAGAAAGTCAGCGTCGGCTATTGGGCAAACTCGCCGCCAAACATGGCTTCCAGCTTGTCTCCGAGAAAGCGCTGGCGCTCCATGCTGCCATCAGTCAAGCCGCTTCTCCCAACCCAAGCCCATCCCATGATTAAGCAGCCTGTAGGCCTCGCCAACCCACGAGCTGCGCCGAGCGCTTGAACCGCACTCCGCCCTATCAGGTTCATGGGCAGAATTGCTGCAGAGCCTGTGAAGCCCTTGAACGAAGGGAAGAAAGGGATGAGGGCGGAGTTAGTATTCTCTGAAGAACACGAGCGTGACACCGTCTTTTGCGAACATCATGCGCTCACTATCAACCGAAGCCGTCAATTCCTGAGTTTGTCCGTTGTCGGCAGTAAACTGAATCTTGTATTGGGCGCCTGCCTCGGCCCAGGTGCCTTTGCCAGTGAACGCAGATTCAGGGGTTGCGGGGCGAGTATTGGCGGCTTCCGCTTGCGCGTCTGGCTGGCCGGGCGCTTGCAATCCATAACGCCGGGCCATATCCGGTGAAATGCCTGCTGGTCCACCTGCGGGACCCTGTGGTCCACCTCCAGGCCTTCCCAATCCGTAACGTCGAGCCAGCTCGGGATTGATCGCGGGATCCGTGGAATTAGCGTTCGCGGCAGCGGCGACGGCGGCAGCAGCGCTGGCGGCGACGGCGGCTGCCTTCTGCATTTCTTCGCTCAGTTGCAATTTGACAAACACCTGATTGTCGGTCCCCGCCTTTAAAGTCACTCCGGCGAGAAGCGTCGTGGCCAGCCTTTTGATTTGTATCATCTGCGCGCCCGTAATGTCCGGCCGCGAGCGCTTTGCCGTCGTCAGCACCGCGCCTGGGTCCACTTTCCAAATACCGACGATCTTTTGATCTTCGAACTTTGAGGTTTTTCCGGTGTGGATGAACTCCGTCAGGTCTTTGATATCGATTTGCTCGAAAAGTTGTCGCAATTCCTGATTTTCGATGAGGGCCTGCGTGCGGGCGTGATTCAGGATGTCTCCGACGGGAGCCTGGCTTTGCAGGAGTGTCAAATAATCCGTGTCCGCGGCGACTTCACTAACATCTGGGCGTTCGCTGAGCGATAGAAATTGGGGATACAGTGCCATGCGCCCCCAAGCGAGAGGATTATTATAGATCAGGCCGGCGAGATCGGCTATTTCATAAAACTTGGCGGGGGTCTTGTCGAAACCGGCAACGGTGCGATCCAATCCACTGGCGCTCAGCTCGGTTCGGGCTTGGTTCAGATAGCGCAGCCATGCCGGATCATTATCGCCCGCCGCAAGTTGAACAGTGGCGTAGCCACCGATGTAGATGAGCAATCCGAGGAGCAGAGAATACACCGTGGCGGTGAGGAAGCCGAGAGGCACTCCGAGGCGGGAGTTGAGCCGTTCCCAACAAGCGAAGTGGTGCCCGTCCGTTTTGTACTTAAAATACAGCTGCACCAGGCGGTGAACATAGAAACTGAGCCCAATGAAAATCAAGTTCACCAAGGCGAACACGATAAGAGGAGGGATGACAATTTTTGAAACTGGATTGGTGACTTCCAATGTCGGCAACAGTTTGGCTGCCAATGGAGAAAGGGGATTGGCGAGCATCAGGGCAATCACAAACCCGACAAAGGACACCAACATCCTTATCGCGCCCTTGGCGTAACCGATCGCACCGAATACCAAAAACAAGCCGATGACGAGAATCCAGACGATCATAAGTAGTTAGAATGACGTGTCGATGAGTGGAAAGCACGCAAAAAATGTACCAATATCGGGCTTTTTCACAACTCTCTGCGGCTCCCGTCAAGAGGGAGGCTCGGTTGAGCCGGTTCGATTTCCTCACGTCCTCGGCAGGTGCTTCGACATGTTTCTGACCCTCGTCGCTCCGTTGCCTCGATTGGTCCTGCGTCTCAGGGGGAGACCAGTCCGCCCGGGGGTGGATTTTCGCGATCTCTCGACTCGCCAGGGATCTTGCGAAGATTCGTCAGGAGCAGCTGCCGTTTTAAGGATTATGGATTGAACTGAGGCCTTCAAACCTGGTATGTCTGGCTGCGAACAAAGAATAAGCCAATGGATCCGATGACGAAGGTGCCAGCTCCGGCGCGGCGGAATTTTCTAAAAGAAGCTCTCGCGGGCGTTTTGGGATTTGTGATCACGGTCATTCCAGGGCTGGCGGGTCTGGCGGTGTTTTTGGACCCGCTGAAGCGGCAGGGCAATGCGGGAGGGCGTTTAGTTCGAGTGGCTTCGTTGGGCGCGATCCCCGCGGATGGAACACCGGCGAAATTTGCCGTGGTCGCGGAGAAAATCGATGCTTGGAACAAATTCTCCGAGATTCCAATTGGCGCGGTTTATTTGCGGCGGGCCGGGGCGGGGAAGATCGTGGCGCTGAACGTGATTTGTCCGCATGCGGGATGTTTCGTGACGCTGCAAAAGTCTGGGAAAGATTTTCTGTGTCCCTGCCACGACAGCAAGTTTGATTTGGATGGCGCCATCACGAGTCCTGGAAGCCCGAGTCCGCGGGGGCTGGATACGATGGAGGTGGAGGTGCGGCAAGACGAAGTGTGGGTGCGTTTCCAGAGTTTTCAACGCGGCAAGAAGGACAAAGTGCCGAGCTGATGAAAGCCTTGTTGAATTGGCTCGATGAACGAACCGGCTGCAAGAAACTGGTTCACGAAGCTCTTTATGAAAACATACCGGGCGGGGCTCGTTGGCGGTATGTCTGGGGCAGCACGCTGACTTTTGCATTGTTCATCCAGTTCGTGACGGGGATGGTGCTCTGGATGGCCTACGCGCCCAGCGCTCAGACGGCCTGGGAGAGTGTTTACTACATCCAGCATGAAATGTGGGGCGGATGGTTTTTGAGGGGGTTGCATCATTACACGGCCCAAGCGATGACCGTGTTGCTGGTGCTGCACTTGATGCAAGTGGTGATCGATGGCGCTTACAAGGCGCCTCGGGAGGTGAATTTTTGGTTTGGCGTCGGCTTGTTGTTCCTGGTCTTGGGCCTGTCCCTCACCGGCTACCTGCTCCCGTGGGATCAGAAGGGCTTCTGGGCAACGAATGTGGCGACAAGCATCGCGGCGATCACTCCGGTGGCGGGACCCGCCGTGCAGAAACTCATCGTGGGCGGCTCGGATTACGGGCATCACACACTGACGCGGTTTTTCGCGCTGCACGCGGGTGTGCTGCCCGCGTGTGTCATCGCCCTGCTGGCGGGGCACATTTATCTGTTCCGGCGCCATGGCATCACGGCCAAGCAACCCCGACGCAAGGCCGACGCCGCGTTCTGGCCAGATCAAGTGCTGATGGATGCCGTGGCCTGCCTCGCGGTTCTGGCGACGATCCTGCTCTTGGTGATTCGCAATCGCGGGGCCGAACTCGGAGCTCCAGCCGATCCATCGGAGCAGTACTCCGCCGCAAGGCCGGAGTGGTATTTTTTGTTCTTGTTCCAATTCTTGAAATATTTTCCGCGCGGCACGGAAGTGCTCGGCGCGATCGTGATTCCGGGCCTGCTCACGGCGCTGATCATCGCGATGCCATTCATCGGACGCTGGAAGCTGGGGCACCGTTTCAATTTGGGGTTATTGTTTTCGATGGTCGCCGGGGCGGGGTTGCTGACTTATATCGCGGTCGTTGAGGACTCGAAAAAGCCCGAGTACCTCGAGTCCGTCAAGGCGGCCCACTGGGAGGCGGAACGCGTCAAGGTGCTCGCCAAATCCCCCTCGGGCATCCCCGCGATGGGAGCGGCGAGTTTGCTCCGAGCCGACCCGATGACGCGTGGCCCTAAGCTCTTTGCCAAACATTGCGCGAGTTGCCATCGGCATGGCGGCGGCGATGGGATGGGGAATCCCGTGGCCGATCCCGTCACGGCCGCGGATCTGAAGGGGTTTGCCAGCAGAGAATGGATCGCGGGGATGCTGGATCCGGCTCGGATCGCGTCGCCCCATTATTTCGGAGGCACGAAGTTCAAGGAAGGAAAAATGGTCCGTTTTGTGAACCGGGACGTCGCCAAATACGACGACGAGAACAAGGAAAAGCTAAAGAAAGTGGTGCTCGCATTATCAGCCGAGGCGGCGCTGCCCGCGCAGAGAACCGCTGACCAGCAGGATGCGGTGGCGATCAGCGAAGGCAAAAAGTTGATCTCGAGCGATGAAATGCGCTGCACCGAGTGCCATGCTTTTGGCAAAGCCGACGAAGATGCCACAGCCCCCGATCTCACCGGCTACGGGTCGCGGCAATGGCTCATCGATTTCATTTCCGATCCCGCCCACTCCAAGTTCTACGGGTCACGAAATGACCGCATGCCCTCCTATGGGCGGGACAAAGTCATCGAACCGCAAGCGGTGGAACTGCTGGCGGATTGGCTCCGAGAGGATTACTATCTTCCGCCCGCCGCGAGGTGAACACGCCCGCCATAATGCCCGGCTGAGGATTCATTCGTTTCGGGGTGATCACGCCGGCCTCGATCGCCCATCATGACGCCCCCCGTAAATTCCCAATATTTCATCAACCGCGAACTGAGCTGGCTAGAATTCAACCACCGGGTGCTGGAGGAGGTCCTTTGCCAAAAGAATCCCTTGCTTGAGCGGGTCAAGTTCTTCTGCATCGCGAGTTCGAATCTCGATGAGTTCTTCGAGGTCCGTGTTGCTGGAATCAAGCAACAGATCGAGAGCGGCGACGAGGACCGCGGCCCTGAAGGCATGACCCCGTTGGAGACTTTTCGAGCCATCACCCAGCGGACCCGACGGCTGGTGGAGCGCCTCTACGCTTGCTGGCGCGAGGAACTCGTCCCTGCGCTCGCCGAGAACGGCATCAGGTTCAGGGAAATCAAGACGCTCGACCAGAAAGACACCGCGTGGATCGAGGAGTATTATCGATCCCGAGTTCGGCCCGTGGTGACGCCGCTTGGCATCGACACCGCCCACCCTTTTCCTCAGTTGTCCAACAAATCATTGAATATGATTGTGCAGCTGCAGGTTCGAAACGACTTCGGGACCCAGCATCGGCACGCGGTCGTGCAACTGCCCAGGGTTCTCCCAAGACTGATCCGGCTGCCGAAGGAGCCGAAAGTGTTTGATTACGTGATGCTCGGCACCCTCATCGTCCATTTCATGGGAGACCTTTTTCCAGGAGCGGTGATTCAAGGATGCTGGAGATTCCGCGTCACCAGGAACAGCGAATTGTACATTGACGAGGAGGATTCGGAGAACCTTCTCAACGCCGTCGAAAACGAGCTCCACAATCGGCGCAAAGGCGCGGCGGTCAGGCTGGAAGTGGAGCTCGACTGCCCTGTATCCATCAGATCCTACCTCCTGGCGACACTTGGGTTGAAGGACGAAGATTTGTATATCATTGATGGGCCGCTGAATCCCTCCCATTTCATGTCACTCCTCGAGGAGGCCCCTTTGTCGGAATTGCGCTATCCGCGATTCACTCCCCGAATCGTCGCGGCGTTGCGCGATCGGGATAATCTCTTCGACGCCATCAGGGAGCGGGATATCCTGCTGCACCATCCTTATGAAAGCTTCAACACCGTGGTGGATTTTCTGCAAAGGGCCAGCGATGACAAAGACGTGCTGGCGATCAAGCAGACGCTTTATCGAACGGGCGGCGATCCCCGCGTGGTTGGCGCGCTGATGAACGCGGTTCGCAAGGGGAAGCAGGTCACGGCGGTGGTTGAGTTGCGAGCCCGATTCGACGAGGAGAACAACATCCTTTGGGCGCGGAAGCTCGAAGAGGCGGGTGTCCACGTGGTCTATGGGCTCGTTGGCTATAAAATCCACGCGAAGATGTGCCTTGTGGTTCGCAGGGATCCTGATGGCATCCGCCGCTATTTGCACCTCAGCACCGGCAACTACAACCCGACCACCGCCAAAGTTTACACGGACGTCGGCCTGCTCACGTGCC
>SYMW01000210.1 GCA_005805305.1 Verrucomicrobiales bacterium | reverse complement strand
GCGTGATTTTCTGCGATTCGAGAAGTGGGCGGCAGCGCTGCGCCTTTTCAAGGAGCTTTTGCTTCGTCATAACTTGCGAATTGTTTGCGTGCTGATTCCTTCAGAACAGAGTAAATCGCGGCTTTTTTGTTGTCTCGGCCAACTCGGGCCGGATATCCTGCGATCCGTGCTTGAGGAGGAAACCTCTATCAGTGACCGCGCCGCAGGCCGGTCCGGCGCTGGTTCCATCTCGCCTCCACCTCCCGATTCTGACTGATAGGCATTTGGTTTCGGATCGTACCTCCAAGATAGACCTCGGAGATGGATTGGAGCAAGAAGGAACGTTGGGAAAACGATGAGAAACGGAAATGAACGCCTTGCTGTCCTCTGGACCTCGATCCTCCCATGATCCGCTTCGGAAAGTAGATTCAGAACGGAATTGCCCTCTTTTTCAGAGTTTGCAGACAAAAGAGAGCATCCAGAGCTATCGCAACATTTCGCCGATGTTGCCGCTGGCACACCGATTCTCTTCTCCTTTTTACCATTTCAGCCTGCGGTCCTCCCATGAACCTGCGGCGGACCTCGATCGGATTCCTCTTTCCATAAGCCGCAGTGACTCAGAATCGTTCCCACAACCGCCCAGTAAAGGGTAACGAGTGGATCGGTGTTACGCGGTGCGCAATTTAAATTGGTCAACCCAAGGCAGCAAGGTATCCAGCTCAGTTGTAGAGAGTCTGTCATTTGCGCCACCGTATAGGGATCCAACATACGAGGTTTCGGCGCCGTCAAGGTGGCAAACCGAAGTGGTGCGGCGCGTTGTAGACCGTGCCAATAGGGAAAAGAAGGATGACGTTTAAAAAAATGTGAAAACTGAAACCGAAAAAGCCTGTCAGAGGCCCTGGGCTGAGCCTCCAATGGGTCGCCAAGCCTTCGCGAGTGAAAAAACACGCAATGCACCAGGGTGTGCTCTCCGAAGAGAGGGTCCGATTCGGGGAACCGGGTGAGTTTCGACGCATTCGCTATCAAGATCCGGAGACCGGGGAGATTCACCAGTTCCTGACTACTGAGTTCCATTTGCCTCCGGGGATTATCGCCCAGCTTTACCGTTTTCGGTGGGACATCGAGAAGTTCTTCGGCGTTTGTGGGAGTCTCCTGGCAGAAAAGCGAGCCTGGGGTTCTGGACCGGTGCCAGCTCAGGTTCAGATCGAATTCCTGGTGCTTGTTCACAATCTGTTTATCCTCTTGAACGCGCGCTTGGAAACTCAAGAAGGCATCCGGGACGAGAAAGTGGAGCAAAAGTACGCCGCCGCGCTGAAGTTGCGCAAGGAGGCAGCTTTATTAAAAGGCAAAACGGTATCACCCTGGGTGCAGGCGTTGCGGCGAATCACGCGCTGGAGCAGTCAATTCACACGCTGGATGCAAGATGCAATCCTTCACGGTTGGGCTTGGCATTGTGCCGTTGAGAAGCTCAGGCCGCTCATGTGCGGCTACCTCCGCTGACAGCCTTTGACGCCCCTGGAGGACATCGCCCAATCCCCCATACGCGAAGAGTTCCCACACCACCCCTCACTCCAATTCACGATGTTTAAACACTCTTACATCACGAGCCGATCAATTGCGGAAGTAACACCCATCCCCATCACCTGCCTCAGCAAGTCTTTTGACTTCCCGCATCGGCCATGAAACCTCACAATGATCCAATAAATTCATGAACGAATTCGACTTAGCCGGAGAAATTGCCGTGGTCATCGGCGCCACGGGTGCGCTTGGAGGCGCGATGGCGGAGGGATTGGCGCGATCGGGGGCAAAGGTCGCCGTCGTTGGCCGCAACGCGGAGCGAGGCCATTCCTGCGTGCAGCGAATCCAAACCGCCGGAGGTTTCGCCCAGTTCCATGCGGCAGACGCCTCAATCATCGCGGATTTGCGCCGAATCGAGGCTTCGATTACCACTGAACTCGGGCCTCCCACGATCCTCGTGAATGCGGCCGGAGGGAACGACCCTAAGGTCACCGTGGCCGGAGATCGGAAGTTCGAATCGCTCGACCTCGCCGACTGGCAAGCCAGCTTCGACCTGAATCTTGTTGGGGGCGCCCTGCTCCCTTGCCAGGTTTTCGGTCCTGGAATGACCTCCCGAAGGAGGGGTTCCATCATCAACATCGCAAGCGTTTCGGCGCATATCCCCCTATCCCGAGTCGTGGCCTATTCCGCCGCCAAGGCCGCGGTGCTCAATCTGACTCAGTTTCTATCCCGTGAATGGGCAAAACACGGCGTGCGCGTCAATTCGATCACTCCCGGATTCTTCCCGGCCGAGCAGAACAAGCGCCTTCTCCAAAATGACGACGGAACCCCTACTCCTCGCGCCCAATCGATACTCACGCATACTCCCATGAACCGCTTTGGCGTGGCCTCCGAACTCGTTGGCGCGGCTGTTTTCTTGGCGTCCCACCAGGCCAGCAGCTTCGTGACTGGAGCCGATATTCGGGTCGACGGAGGGTTCCTCGCCCAAACGATATGATCCCCTTGAATGCGGCAAAACTCCGGGGAAGCTAGACATCAAAACCGAATGAACCCACCTCAAACCACTCATTTGTTCCAAATCGAGCGCCCCGACGGAGAGGTCGGCCCCGGAGAAGTGCGTGAACTCGTGTCGCGAGCATGCCCGGCCGAATCCTGCCGAGAGAAGCGCGTGCTGCTCATCGTCCCTGACGGAACGAGAACCGCTCCCATCGGAGTCGTGTTTAAAGCGCTGTTTGAGGAGCTAGGAGCCGCCGCGCAGCGGTTGGACGTCCTGATAGCTCTCGGAACCCATCAACCAATGACGGAGGCCGCAATTTGCAAACGATTGGAGATTTCTGTCGAGGAACGGCGCGCCGTCTACGGCCGCGTGGAGTTCTTCAACCACAACTGGAATGACCCAGCCGAATTGAAGAGGGTCGGCGTCATTCAGGCGAACGAAATCGAGGCGCTCTCTGGCGGTCTTTTTTCCATGGACGTCAACGTCGAAATCAACCGGCGGATATTCGATTACGACCAACTGCTCATCATCGGTCCTGTCTTTCCGCACGAGGTGGTTGGATTCTCCGGGGGCAACAAGTATTTGTTCCCCGGGATTAGCGGCCCGGAAATTCTGAATTTCTTCCACTGGCTGGGCGCGGTGGTCAGCAATCCAAAAATCATTGGGAACAAGTGGACACCGGTCCGACGCGTGGTGGACAAGGCGGGATCGATGGTGCCGATTCCGAAGCTTTGCTTTTGCCTCGTCGTCGAGAATGGCGGGCTTGCGGGGTTGTTTGCCGGTTCGCCGGAAGCGGCTTGGGACGCCGCCAGCAATCTTTCGGATCGGCTCCATGTCATCTACAAAGAGCGCCCATTTCACACCATCCTCTCCTGCGCCCCTCGCATGTATGACGAGCTTTGGACGGGAGGCAAGTGCATGTACAAGCTCGAACCTGTGCTGGCGGATGGCGGGGAGTTGATCATTTACGCTCCGCACATCTCCGAGGTCTGTGTCACCCATGGCGCGGTGCTCCACCAGGTCGGTTATCATTGCCGCGATTTCTTTGTGAAACAATGGGACCGCTACCGTCATCATCCATGGGGCGTGCTGGCGCATAGCTGCCACGTTTACGGGCAGGGAACCTTTGCGAATGGGGTCGAAACTCCGAGGGCCAAGGTGACTCTCGCCACCGCCATTCCGAAGTCCGTTTGCGATCAAATCAATCTGGGCTACTGCGACCCCAAGACCATCGACATCGAGGAGTTCGCCAACCGCGAAAGCGAAGGAATTCTTTTGGTTCGCAAAGCCGGTGAGATGCTCTACAAACTCCGCAACCCGCCCGGTTGGGCGCGATGCGAGCCCTCATAAAACCAAGTCTTTCCTCCCCTCTGGACCACATCCCTTCCCCGATTGACTCATGCGCCCGATGAACCCCCGAATCATAGTTCTCTCGATCACCGCGCTGGCGCTCTTAACGACGAGCGCGGCGGAACCTCCAGCCCGGCAGGGGCCACCTCGACAAACTCGGCCAACTAGCACCAAATGGGATCAAATGGATCTTGGCCCCTTCTTCTCCAGCGGGCTTCAAGCCAAAGAAAGGGTGCTCAAGAGCGTGGCCATCAACCTGTCCGCCGAATCCCCCGCGGCGGTCTCCTTCGACACCCAATTGATGCGCCTGGCGCACGGCTGGACCGGGGGGTTCGTAAAGCTTCCCATCGGCCGCGATGGGCTCGAAGGAATTCCTCAAATGGCCGGCACGAGAGCCTTCGGAACTCCGGTGGCCCCCGGCTGGTCCCTCGACGATCAATTCAAGGACCCTCGCCCCACGCCCTTCGAGCCTCTTCCCAAATCGATCGCAAGCTGGCGGGGACTCTATCTTCACGGGAGCGAAGTCGTTCTTTCTTATGAAATCAATGGATCGGCCATTCTCGAGTTGCCCGCTTTCAACGATGAGAACGATCTGCCTATCTTCACGCGCCTCTTTGAGATCAGTCCCACCACCCAGCCGATGAACTTGCTTCTCTGCGAGGATCCGGAAGCTCTTGGAAATTCCGGCGGCAATCCGGCCGCCCTCCACACCGCTCAAGAGTCAGCGGCCAGCTCCTTCTGCGTGGCCGCAGGCCTCCTCGGGAAAATCAAGGACGCGAGAATCGAAGTGATCGACGGGAAACGACTGGTCTTGAAACTTCCTAAACTAACCAAGAAGACGACCTTCGCGGTCTCCATTTTCAGGGGATCGATTCGCGATTTGAATCGATTCAGCCAGTTGGTCAATTCGAAGGCGAACCTGCCCGACCTTTCGAAATTCACAAAAGGCGGGCCCAGGCGGTGGATTCAACCAGTCGTCACCCAAGGAGTTCTCGGCACAGGCGAAGGCCCTTACGTCGTCGACACCATAACGCTGCCCGATGATAATCCTTGGAAATCCTGGATCCGCCCCAGCGGTTTCGACTTCTTCAAGGACGGGCGGGCGGCAATTTGTTCGGTATCCGGCGATGTGTGGATCGTGAGCGGCATTGACGGCACTCTCCAAAAGCTGACATGGCAGCGCTACGCCACCGGATTGTTCCAGCCCCTGGGCCTTAAGATTGTGAACGACTTGGTTTGTGTCCTCGGAAGGGATCAGATCACCCGCCTGCACGACCTCAACAAAGACGGCGAGGCGGATTTCTACGAGAACTTTAATAACGACGCTCAGATCACACCTCATTACCACGAGTTTTGCCTCAGCTTGGAGACCGACTCGGAAGGCAATTTTTACTTCACCAAGGGCGGAAACCTCGAAGAGGCTGTGATACCCCACCACGGCGCCTTGATGAAGGTTTCAAAGGACGGAAAATCACTCGAAGTGGTGGCCACCGGCTTCAGAGCGCCAAACGGGATGGGAATGGGCCCGAACAATGAAATCACAGTCAGCGACAACGAAGGAAACTGGGTTCCCAGCTCAAGGGTGAGCCTGGTCAAACAGGGAGGATTTTATGGCCACGTGTTCACAGCGCACCGGACCCCAAAACCCACCGACTACGACAAACCCATTTTCTGGCTGCCCCGCGAGCTTGACAATTCGAGCAGCGGCCAAGTCTGGGTCACGAGCGATCGCTGGGGACCGTTGAAAGGCAAGATGCTGCACTTGTCTTACGGCTCGTGCTCGATCTTCCTGACGACCGCGGAGGACATCGAAGGACAGATCCAGGGTGCCGCTGTAAAAATGCCCCTGCGCTTCGACTCGGGGATCATGCGCGGGCGGTTCCATGCCAAGGACGGCCAGCTCTACGTCTGCGGTTTGCGTGGCTGGCAATCAAACGCCGCCAAAGATGGCGCGTTCCATAGAGTTCGTTACACAGGCAAACCTCTCCACCTCCCCGCCGAAGTACGCGTCCTACGGAATGGACTGCGCGTTAGCTTCACGGACGCCCTTGACCCTCAAGCCGCCGACTCCAAAAACTTCGCCATCGATCAATGGAATTATCGATGGACAGCCAACTATGGCTCCAAGGAATACTCCGTTTCCGATCCGGACAAAGTAGCCCGTGACACGGTCGAGATACAATCGGTCAAAATCTCCGACGACCGTCGCTCGGTCACGCTCGAGATTCCCGGCATCAAGCCAGTGATGCAGATGCGTGTGAGATTCAACCTTGTATCCGCGGCCGGCGCGCCCGTGAGCGGAGAAATTCACGCCACCATAAACAAGGTTCCCTAAACGTGTGCCCGGAAGTGACTTGTTCCATCACCCAACCGTTCGCTTTTTCTCTTCCTCCTCTGTTCAAGCAGCGCGCCGGCGGTTGCGGTAATGCCGGTACCCTTGAAGCAGTGCAGGGAGGAGCAAGAAGCCACCCGCGACGATGGTGGAAGGCTCTGGCACGGGAGTTAAGATGAGGTCAAAGCGGAGAAACTCCTCAGCGGATTCGTCGATCGGGCCATCGTGCAACCGGATCTTCGTGGGCAGCCAACTATTTCCAACGGCGATTGTCCCCCCACCTTTCGCAATGACCCCTGGCTTGCCCGCGCCCGTCGACGGGACGAGTGTCGTGAAGGGAGCGTAGCTGCTTGCGGCAGCCCCGGGGTGAACATGCGCCCAGCTTGGGTGAAACGCCGCGCCTGCAACCGCTTCGTAGAAATCACTGACCTCGATTTGGAAGCCCTTCCACGGAACATCAGTCATGTTTTTCATGTCAAGATTCATAAAAAAGTACTGTTCCGCCCGTTTTTTGGTGGTGCGAAACGTGACTGTCACAGGATCAAAACTGCTGAACGTCCCTCCCAGTTTGAAAAGAAGGCTCGATGTGGCGTCGCCAGAAATGGACACGCTCGCGTCGGCAATGCTGAACCCCGCTGGCGCCTCGTACTCCCAGTCCGTGACCGCAGGACCGACTGCTCCAAGGGGTACGAATGCGGCTTGAGCTGAACTGAAGCCGAGTAAAACTCCTACAATCAAAACGCTCCGCGCGATCGCAAAGGTTTTCGAATCGCATTTGGCAAATTTCATAAAAGTATTTCTTTGGATTTTAATTCCTGGAGATTGACTTTTGCATTTTCGTCAGGATCGCCCACCCCTGTCGATCTAAAAACAGGACAGTTTTCTACACAATTGGGACATCGTCTCTCCTCGCTGGAAACATCTTGATGGTTCGATCCACTCCCAGTTGAACCCTCACAAGACCCGAGGATTTGGCGCCTGTTGAGCCTTGTCTTAGCGCTGAGCAAGCGATATCCTTTTTGCGTCAGGCTCTCCAAAAGCATGATGAATTTCCATTCAGACGCCTTAATCCATCGTTCTCGCGACTGGCGTCGACGAGAGTTCCTGAGGCAAGTCGCTGCCGGAACGTGTTTGCTCGCCGCCGCGCCTCCTTTGTTGGGCAACGAACTGCCCTACCAAAGCACGGCTCCGAGACGCCCTTATTCGGGGCCGAATGTCATTCTCATCCGCTTCGGCGGAGGCGTGCGCCGGCGAGAGACCATCGAAGCCGGGCACACCTACGCGCCGTTCCTCCTCCACAACCTGGTCAAACGCGGCACCTTGTTCAACAATATGGAAATTGCCTCCCTCGAGGGAGTCGAAACCAGCCACGGCCAGGGAACGCTTTACATACTCACCGGCAAGTACGACCGCTATAAGGACGTAGGAGGCAAGTTCCTGGGAGACCGTTTCGAATCGAAGGCGCCCACCGTCTTCGAATACTTGCGCAAGCATTACGATGTTCCCGATCACCAAACGTTGATCATCAACGGCGAGGACCGAACGAACGAAGAATTCTACACGTTCAGCAATCATCACCTTTTCGGAGTGCATTACCGGTCCAACGTTCTGAGCCTTTACCGTTTCAAAACCTACCTCCTCAGACGCCAGATCGAGGCTGGAGTCTGGAAAGGGAAAGAGCTGGAATCTAAGCGCGAAGAACTCGCCAAGCTCGAGAAGGTCGATTACCGGAACACCGAGAGCGACGGCCAGCCTAAAATGATCGAGGATTTTTGGGGGAGATGGAAAACATTTTATGGGAACACCGGCCTCGTGAACCCTCGTGGTGACCGCCTACTCACCGAGTTGGCGATACGGGGGATCAAGGAATTGCGGCCCAAGTTAATGATGGTGAATTATAATGATACGGACTATGTCCACTGGGGGAACATGACCCACTACACTCGGGGTATTTCCATCATCGATGAGGGCCTGCGCCAGCTCGTCGACACGGTCGAGGCCGATCCCGAATATCGCGACAATACCGTGTTTGTGATTGTTCCCGACTGTGGGCGCGATTCCAACCCACTCGCCGCCGTCCCGTGCCAACACCATTTTGGCTCCAGATCGTCCCGGGAGATTTTTTCTTTGATCTTCGGCCCCGGCATCGCCAAGGGCGCCGTGGTGGACAAGCCCGCCGAGCAAATCAGCATCGCGGCCACGGTGGGGCAGCTCATGGGGTTCGAGGCTGAATTCGGCGAAGGCCCCGTGTTGGAGGAAGCGTTCGCGTGAGCCTGGCCGGACCTCGCGAAGCGTTGAACTCGGATAGCCCCCCCCTCCCCGCGCGGTCCGACGAGGCTGCTCCTGAACGACCTCTCACTCCTGCTCCTACCAGCGCGGGTCCATGCGATGCACCGCCGTCTTCCCGATGGAACTTGGTGAAGCGAGTCCTTCTTGTCCTGGGAAATGCGGCGGTCGGAGCCTTTCTCACCCAATCCCTGTTGGGAGGCTTGATCCTCATCGGCTGGACGATGCGCGCCTCCCGGAGGGCCGCTCTCGCGCTTTGGTGGGAGCGCAGCCCGCACTCATCTCACGCACCCACCCTGGGCGACTGGCTCCAAGCGCATGATCGGGACAATCCCGACGCCTCGTGGCCAAACTGGTTTCTCTCGCAATCCGGTGTCGCGGCTCAGAGAGGCCAGGAAATCGAATCCCGGAGCGGAACGTGGCGTCGCCTGGCTCGGGTCCCGTTTCATTCCTTCTTTCTGAACTTGAAGCTGGGAATCCAAAGTCTTTTCAACACTTGGGTTCTCACCATGCCGGGTTGTGTTTTGATGCTGTTCTCGTGGTATGACGGTTGGAACAACTCATTCAACAAAGGGTATGAGCAAGCCCCCGTGGGGCCTCTGACGGGCGTCCTCGGGATTCTTCTGTTCATCATCGCGATGCTTTACGTGCCTCTGGCACAGGCACGCCAAGCCGTCACCGGTCGTTGGCAGGCTTTCTATGACTTTCAATTTGTCTGGGGTCTTGCGCGCCGCCGCTGTGTCTCGAACCTCCTGTTGGCCTTGGGTTACACGATGTTGTGGCTGCCCCTGGGCATTCTCAAGACGGCGCCTTATTTTTTCGCGCACAACAATCGCACCGTTGAAAACTACGCGCCCGAGCAAGCCCTGGCATTCCTCAACTCCTACTTTCTTGCCTGTGGCCTGGCCGCGTTCGCCGCATTCATCTTGCTGCGGCTTTGGGTGGCCCGGCTCTACGCCGCCGCGCTCGTGAGCGGACTTCACAAGGACCTCGTGCCCCTGGAGGCCCTCGATGAATTCGAGCGTTCCTCCCTGGCGCGTCTGGACATGATTCAAGTCACGCCCACTCGTTCGCGCCATCTCTTCCTGCGAATTGTCGCCAAGACCGGAAAAGGGATTTGGAACATTGGCGTTCTCTTCGCAACAGGCTTCATCTGGTTTACGTTCATCGCGCAAGTTTACGTGTCGGAGTTCTTGCATTACCATCCGGTCACGGCCTGGTTGAACCAGCCCTTGATCCAATTGCCTTGGTTCCGTTATGTGCCGGCAAACTTGAACAGCCCTCTTCCAGAATTATTCTTAACCCTTCTATTTCTGGCCGCTGTGTTCAGCATTGGCGAGTTGCTCAAGAAGGTCCGCCGACTTGGGGCGATGAGGAATTAGCCTTAAACGGCAGTTCCCCATGGCGAATCTTCGAAAGGTCGTGGAGATACAGTTTTTCCAAATCACTCACCAAATACACAAAGGAATTGCCTCACTCTTCGCCAACCCTTTCTCACCCAGGCTTTGCAAATCTCCTCGAGGTCCAACTGCCGTTTTAAGTTTTAATGGAGATTCGCCACCTCGAAGGCAAAAATGAAACTCGTTCAACTTCGGAATTCCCGCCCTGCGACAAGTGGCTTTTGCTTGTTCCAGCAATCCGGCCCGGCTTCTCTCAGCTTCATCCTGTCTGTCAGATTCGGTCTGCGAGTTTGCTTGGACAGGAGGGCAGGATTGACAGAACACCGAGAGGGATCAATTACCCGGCGGCAAGACCGCAGGATAGGCTTCGAATCACACACCCATAGAATTCGATAGGAGTTATGTTAGAATCAATTCAACAAGCCAACCAACGAAGGAAAAGTGATGCGTGTTAAAATGATCCTAACCTTGTCGTTGTGCCTGAACGCCGGATTGATTCTAGGCTTCGTGGTTCAACGCAAATCAGTCAAGCCTCTCACCACCTTGAGTCACGAGCCTCCTTCGACTCCAGCCCTAAGCGCTGCATCTTTCGGAGCCTCCGCTCCTGTCCCCGCACCGGAAATAGTCAAAACCGTGGACTGGCGCGCCGTAGAATCCGAGGACTACAGAAAATATATCTCAAATCTTAGGGCCATTGGATGTCCGGAGGAAACGATCCGCGATATCATTACGGCCGACGTGGCCAAGCTTTTTGAAAGCCGGCGCAAAGAGCTTGTTGGGCCCAAGAAGAAGTTTGAATTCTGGAAACCGGGAGCGATCGTGGGAGCCGCGGTGGATTCCGAACGTTTGGAGAAGGAGAGGATATTAAGCCGTGAAAAACGGGATTTACTGACCGACCTGCTTGGCACCCCTCCTGAACTGAAACCCGATCTTCTGGCGGGAGCCGCCACTCAACTGGAAGCCATGTTCGACTTCCTTCCTCTCGAAAAGCAGGGGAAGGTCTCTGAACTACTCCAGGATCTTCAGATCAAGATGCAAAAAGCGGCTCAAGGTGGCTCCCCTGATCCCCAGGAGATTCGGAAACTGATGAAAGAATCCGAATTGTCGCTGGCCGCCGTCCTCACGCCCGTTGAAATGATGGATTACAACCTGCGATTTTCCATGACCGCGAACACGATGAGGATGCAAATGGCGGGCTTCGAACCCAACGAGCAGGAATTCCTAGAGGTATTCAAGCTTCGAAAGAGCTTTGACGATGAGTTCGGCGGCGGCTTTGGCGCCCCGGCCAGTTTCGGAAAGGAAGAGAGGGCGCGCGTGGAGGCCGCGCAGAAGGAGCTTGATGCCAACATCAAGAACGCACTCGGGGAATCACGCTTCGAAGAATACAAGCGAGGCCAGGACTATGCCTATCAGGGTCTTGACCGTTTGGTTGAGAAAGAAGGACTTGGAAAAGAGGCCGCCGTCCGAGCTTACGAAATGAAAAAGATCGCGGAAGAACAGGCAAACAAGATCCGGCGGGACGCGTCTATGACTACGGAACAGCGCCGGGCCACGCTTCAGGCAATCCGCGGGGAGACGGAAAGATCGATGAGGCAGGTCCTCGGTGAAAAAGGTTTCAGCTCCTATCAAAACCAAAACCATTCTTACTGGCTCAGGGCGATCAGCCCCGATCCCAAGCCGTGAAGGCCTGAACCGATGGCTTATGGAGCAACCGGTTTCAATTCGAACCGATGGGATTTGGGTGTCCTGAGAGCATCAATCTGAGCCTCATTTTCGGCTATCTGCCTGTCCAATCGAGCCAGCTCAGCGGCGCGACTGGCTTCGGCGTCCGCTGTTTTCGCCCATCCCGGGAAGTCAAACAATTGAACCCCCCGCCATTTAGTGAAGTACGCGTCGTTTTTCTTGAAGATCAACGCGAGCCCTTTTTGGGCTTGACTGGTGATTGGACCAGATTTGGTGGCCATATTGTAGCCCTTGGCGAGTTCCGCGCCGCTGACTTTACCAACAGCCTCTCCATCAACAAATACTTCGTAAGTTTGCCCTTCAAGTCCGGTGATTCGCAGTTCGTAGCGGTTGAGATCGTCAAGTATAGGAGCCAATTTGAGAGCCGATTCAGCCCGCGCATCAATAGGCATCGGCAATGCGTCATCCAGGCGGTCAAAGCCAATGGCGCCTTTATCAACCGTCAGATTCGTGATCCGACAGCCCTGGGATGCAGCCACGGATTTGGTTTTGGCATTGATCTCAGCCCTCGACACCAATGCTCCGGCTCCAAGACCTCGGAGGATCGCCCAAGCCATGATCGTCTGGCCGGGCGGACCCGGATGCACGGCATCCCCGCCGCCAATCGCCGCGGACGGGTTCCCGGATCGCTCCCGCAACATGATGGCCATGTAAGGATCGAACTGATCCACATAAGAAACGCCCGCCTTCGCAGCCACATCCTTCAGGCCATCAGAGAATTTGCGGAGAGACTGATTGCGGACGTCCTTGTCCGGATCAGGCCGCTTGTCTTCGATGGGTTGGGGCGTCAGCAACGCCAGACGAGCGCCGCTGGCGCCAAGCACTTTCGCGATCTGCGCCTGGCTTCGAGTGTATGCCCTGAAAATATGCTCGCGAAACGGTTGATAAGAATGATCGTTCATCCCAAACTTCACCGTCACCACCGTCGGTTTCAACGGCAAGACGTCGCGAGCCAAACCACGCCCAACGGAATCCTCAACCATCTTTTGCTGGGTGCCCTCGTCGGCGGCGAAAAGCTGACCTTCATTAGGGCGGGCGCGCTGCCGCAGCCATGAGGTGTCCCCTCCCCATCCCACATTCCGAAATGTCAGCTTCCATGTCGGATGA
Source organism: Verrucomicrobiales bacterium (assembly GCA_005805305.1). Classification (GTDB taxonomy): domain Bacteria; phylum Verrucomicrobiota; class Verrucomicrobiia; order Limisphaerales; family F1-80-MAGS106; genus F1-80-MAGS106. The sequence continues at coordinate 17,723 of SYMW01000210.1, read as the reverse complement.
CGGGTCAAAGTGTAGGCCTCGATGTAGGTCGTGTAGAGCCGTTGCTCCGTGATGCTGTCGCCCAGAAAAACAATGCGATCACCGTCTCGGATAAAAAAATCCCCCGCAACGGCAGTTCGGGCGATCGAGAGAATGCCAAAAAAGACAATCCCAAAAGTGGAATGCGAAGTCTGTTTCATACGATCCGCCACTGTATTCCTGGCATCACGAAACAATCAAGCTCCGTGACCCCAGCAGTTCTGCCCATCCGCCGCCTCAATTCATCGAACCAGCTTTTTCACTTCGGGATGGTTCAGAATATAGGCACGCCGCTGATCGGCGAATGCCTTAAGCACAATGCTTCTACCCATGAAACCTTCCGTCGCCACTTCCTCAGCCAAGCCCTTGCTGAAAGCCTCGGTCGAGTCTAGTTTGCGGGTGTCTTTTGCCACGTCCTCCGAGATCAGCGCTTGATATTCCTTCGCTATGGGGCCCAGCCGGTTCCAATCCAGCCACTTGTCCGCGATATCGCGGACGAAGGCCAGGTAGCGCTCCCGAAGCGATGGCACCGCAAGCAATTTGGAAATGAGAGGTTTGTTGGCATCCTTCTCCGCCATCAGCGGATCGAGCTCCACGCCTTTGACAGCAGGGCCTCCCCCCCCGGGGCCGCCGGGGCCACGCCCACCACGACCAGATTGCTGACCAGGCCCACCAGGCCCACCCGGTCCACCCGGTCCACCCGGGCCGCCCGGGCCACCTATCGTCACGTCACCGGGTGCCGGTCCGCCCGGTCCGCCGGGTCCGCCAAAATTCGGCCTCGGCAGCACCGCCCCAAGCCCATTTCGTAGTTGCTCTTCATTGACGGAACCAGTCTTGCCGGCGTCCCAATCGGCGAACCATTTTGCAAAGGTCTCCTTCATTTCAGCCCGAGTTAGAGCCCCATCTTTGTCCCTATCGCTCGCCGCGAAAAGTCCCGGTCCGATGAAGGCGGCTGGCCCAAACCCGGCTCCACCGCCCGGAGGGTTAAATCCAGGAGGAGGAGGCAGAAGTTCGCCCACTTTCCCCATGAATTGTTGCTCGCTGATCTTGCCCGATTTTTCTGGATCAAGTTTGTCGAACCACGTTTCGGCTAAAGTGGCGAACTCATTGTCCGTGACCTTTTGATCCGAATTCTTGTCGGCCTGAGTAAGGATCTGCGGCGCGAGAATCATTCCCGGCCCCCCCCCTCCCGGGCCGCCGCCCCGGCCGCCCCGACCGCCTGGGCCTGGACCGCCAGGCAGGGAAAAAGTCTCGTTCGCATCGTGGGGAATGATATGAAATTTTTTCTTCTCGTCCTGGTAAATATTGTAGTCGCTCGTGCGAATCCAATAACCGTCGTTATTGATTAATACATTCTCAAGAGCGAGAAACTTGAGCGCGCCATCCACGTCCAAAATCGGCGCCAAGGCGGCTTCCAGTTTTTCTGGAGGTGTTTCGTTAAGCACTTTGCAAAGATTCACCAGATCCGCCCAGCGCTTGGGATCGTCCTTGGACTTGATGGAATAGGCGCGCTTATACAGCTCCACGTCGTCACCAAGGTACGCCAGCGACGCGCGCCCTTCGGGGCTGCCTGGAGCTTTCCAACGAGCGCCCTTCGAACTCTTAAACCAGTCCCGCACGAAGTCCTTGTTGAATTGCTGGGCGTTCGGGTAAACACCCCAACTCTCCCCGTTAATCACGACGCGCGCGAAATTGGCTTTCGGAGCGGACGTGTATTCGCGCGAGATATGCTGATAGAGCACCGTTCGCAAGAACGTGGGATCGGTGTGGGAGTTGAGCAAGTTCAGTGTGCGGTATCCGAGGAGGTGTTGATTTTCGTGAACGAAATCCAACGAGATGTTCAACGAGCGTTTGCGGCCCTCACCGACGCCAAAAGAAGACGCCCCGCGAAAATGAACGCCGACATCCTTGTAAACCTTGCCATCCACGGTGAGCGTGGCGGTCAGCTCGACATCCGTATTGTTGAAATCCACCATTTCCTTTTCCCAATCATTGCTCTCGAACTGCAAAAAATAGGTTCTCAGTGTCTTTGGATCATAGAGAGGGGCGTCGGGATAGGATTTGACATCCGCAGGCGTTAGTCGCTCTCCCGGCTTAGGTGGTTCCTGGTTTCCGCCCCGCCCGCCCCGCCCTCCCGGACCGCCGAAGCCACGCCCACCACGGCCTGACGCTCGTTCCTTCTCCAGAAATTCGCGGGCCGCCTTGCGCTCTTCCGCATTGAGCCGTTTGTCGCCATCCTTATCAAATTTCGACACCAGCTTGTTCTGTTGCCCCATCATGCCACCCGGACCGCCAGGGCCGCCAGGGCCGCCAGGGCCGAAGCCACGATTACCGCCTCCACCTGGCTGATTTCCGTCGCGAGGCGGCGGATTTTGAGCAATCAGAGACACGGCAAGGGCGCTTAGGATTGGAATCCAGGCGCGTCGAAACATTGATGGGATCGGATTCATAAGGGATTATGACATTGAAGTTAGGAGAGTGATTACAAGATAAATTTCGGCGAACGTTTCCAAAAGTCTACGAATTCAGGTTAACAAAGACTCCTCCTGCCGGCTCGGATCGATGGCGCAAGCGCCTCGCCGACCCCGAGCATCGCCCTGGGTGCTCAAGACCAACGCATGCCGGGCGTCCTCTTGAACACCCCGGCTGTGGAAAGTGAATCTCATTAATTAATCAACGCTGCCACGCTACTACAATCGTGATTAAGAAAACGTTAAGGACTAAATGAATCAATAATGCCGGCTTTGAACCTTAAAACGGCTATTGAACCTCGTGGAGATTTGCAAAAGCCTGAATGATAAAAGTTTGACGAGAGCGAAGCATATCCCTTGTGGATCTTGTGGGTGATTCGGAAATAATTTATCGCCAGGATCTTGCGAAGACTCACCAAGGGCAACTGCCGTATTAAGGTTGAATCCTTTCTAACGATTGGCCTCGCCCGGCGTGGGGCTCATGGCCCCCCAAACCCTCGGATCCACCGATGATCGGCCGAAAGAGACGTCGGTAGACTGTGATCCGAACGAGATGGAATCGAGAAGAGGGTTGAACAACGAGTCCGGACCCACGAAAAGAGCCAACTCACCGCTCGCGCCAAGCTTGAAGTTGGCGTGTAATCCGGGTGTCTCCTCGCCGTTCTCGTCCGCCCAGACCAATAAATAGCCACCCGCCGCTATTTTGGTGCCGTCGGGAAAGCGCCATTTGCGGGGATCATCCTTGTTGTCGCTCAGATAGTGCCCAGTAAGATCCACTTCTTCGTTGGAAAGATTGCGCAACTCAATCCAGTCATCATATTGCCCTTGCGGATCCCGAATGGTTCTCGAATTTGCGGCCATGATTTCATTGATGACCACTGGTGAAACTGTGCCCGCCGAGGTCGCTACCCGGAAACTGAGAGGAAGTCGCTCGGCCGAGGCAGGAGTGAACTCAGCAGCCTTGGAAACAGTGCCCGCCCTGGCTTCAACATAGTAGCGCACCTTCGTCCCCGCCAAAAACCCAGTCGTCGATCCACCGAAGACTCCATCCCCTTCTCCGCCGTCGCCATGCGCCCCGTCGTCAAACATTTGCGCGGAAGCAAATTTTCCAGTGGGACCTCCTCGGAACCAAAGCCAGACCGAATCGATCCCCTCCGCCCCAAAGCCTCGAACCGTGGCGGTCATGTTGACGGGCGCGCCGGCCGGGGGCGAGGCGGGTTCTGAAACGGCCACGATGGACGGGGCGGCCGGGCGAAGTTCGGCGTGATTCGTCAGGAAACGGTATCGATTGGTCACGAACGTTCGCAGCGACCTCAAGTCGTTTGTATATGCGGTCATTGTAAATCCCTTTCGGGTATCCTCCATGATCGCCTTCACGCTCAGCGCGTGGAGCCGGTCAATGACGGGCGTAAGCACATCTGGATGAAAGGACTCCCGCAGAACGGTGCGCATGTGGGCCAGATATCGCTGGCGCAGTGATGGCACCGAAAGCAGCTTCGAGAGGATGGGGCGATTCGTTCCCGTGGCGCCCTGTAGTGGCGATAGTTGCACGTCACCTGCCACGAAGGCCTCGTTGCCATCATGCTCGATGGGATGGATCCGGCCGCTTTCAGGCTCATAATAGAATCCGTAGTCAGCTCCTTTGTTCCAGTAGCTGTCGTCATCGGCGAAAATGTTCTCAACCGCAAGGAACCAAAGCCAGGAATCCACCGCCAGCACTTCCTCTACTTTGTCCCTGAGCTCGCCGGCCGAAGTGTTGTTGAGCACGTCGCACGCGCGGACCAAGCGCTCCCAAGCGTTGGTGGAGTTGCTCGTCTTCAACTCATAGGCCGTCCTATAGCTCCCGACGTTGGGTCCAAGCCAGCTCAGCGCGGAACCCGATCCGCCAAAACCGCCCCCGCCACCACCACCTCCCGCGCCGGCGCCAATGTTAGGCGCTTTCCAACGATCCCCGTTATTGCTCGGAAACCACTCTCGCACTAAATCACTGTCCTCTTGTTGCGCTAGTGAATACACCCCCCAATACGCGCCATTGATGAACAACTTCGCCATGGCACCACGGGGGCTTGGCGCATAACGGCTCATGATCGTGAAATACACCGGCTCGCGCATGACCGTCTCATCCCCAAAAGCATTGTTCAGATTGATCGTTCGATATTTCAAAAGCCGTTGTTTGGGATCCGAGAAGTCGACTTCCAAATTCACCGACTTCTTGGCCGGCGCCGAGCCGCCCATGCCAGTGAAAGAGGTGTTTCCTTTGTATCGAGCCCCGATCCCGGCGATGATGGCGCCGTTGTCTATTTCCAATTTCGCCACCACATTGGACCCTGAGGTGCGGCCGCTTGTCATGAGGCTCGCCCAGTTGGCTTGGGTGAAGGTGAGTGAAAAGGTCCGAAGCTGAGTTTGATCAAAAAGGCCATCCGTTTTGCGAGCACGAAAGAAACGGTGTGATTCGTCGGGAGATCCCAATGCGAGGAAAGGAGCCGTGAAGTCGCCTCCGAGCACGGTTCCAAACTCATGAGGCGCGCTCCAATCGCCAGGGTCATCGCTCGATTCGATTCGCCAGTCTTCGTCGCTGTCGCCGACTACTTGGATCAAAGGAACCGAGTCCTTGAGCACCATTCGAACCCGGCCGTCTGCCGCGCAGAGAGCAGGCACGAACGGCCAGGGAACAGCTAGGAGGGTCCAAATCAAATGAAGAAGTATTTTCATATGCCTAATGCCAGACTTCAGGGTGATGCCAAAATGCCCAATGGATAGGGATGTTCGTCGCAAATCCAATTGGCTGACCCGGTCGCGGTGGACGTGAAATATCTGAGTCCCTTTCGACCCAGGTGTCACGGCCCGGATCACCTCTGTCCCAGGTCCCGACTCGCCCCAATTCTGCCACGCTTTGGATGAAGGCCCCGTTAAGACGACACTCTTGCATCTGAATCTCAAAAAACGAGAATCGGCTGGGTCTATTCCCCCAAGACTTCCCGATTCTTAGTTTAATGAAAACGAAAGGCTCTTAATGGCAATTTCATATTGGAACTGCGAGGATCCCCCGAAAACCGCCCGGTCCGATTCGAGCCAAAGCAGTGCGAGACTCGGCAGGAGGTTCGTAGCAGCTCAGACGAAAAAGGTTGAACGATGAGAATCCTGGTGGTCGAAGACGAACCCCGGCTGTTGAAGAATCTCGCGCGAGCGTTGCGCGAGGAGGGCTACGCGGTGGACACCGCAGAGGATGGCGAGGACGGCTTGTTCAAGGCGATCAATTATGATTATGACGCGATCGTTTTGGATGTGATGTTGCCTCGTCTCGACGGATGGGACATCCTCACGGGTCTTCGCAAGACGAAGAAAACGCCTGTTCTCATGTTGACCGCCCGGGATGCGACGGCGGACCGAGTTCGCGGGCTCGATGGCGGGGCGGATGATTACTTGGTCAAGCCCTTCGACCTGGCCGAACTGTTTGCCCGAGTGCGGGCGCTAATCCGGCGATCGGCCGGGCAGGCACGTCCCAATCTGGAATTGGGCGACGTGGAGATCGACCCTCGAGCTCGCGTGGTCACGCGGTCGGGCCAGACCGTGCCTCTCACGGCCCGCGAATATGCCATTCTGGAGTACCTGGCACTCCACCAAGGGGAGGTCATATCGCGATCCGAGCTTTATGAACATCTTTTCGACGAAAACGACGACACACTCTCCAATCTGCTGGACGTGCATGTCTACAGCCTGCGCAAGAAGCTCGGTCGTGAGCTTATTGCGACGCGGCGGGGCCAAGGGTATTGCATTTCCCCTGAAACTTAGGTGCGACTGCTATTAACACACTCCATTCGTTGGCGGCTCCAACTTTGGCTGGGGTTTTTGCTCCTGCTGATTCTGAGCGGGTTCTGCCTGGCTGTCCTGCAATTGCAGCGCGACAATCAGCTCAACCGGGTGGACGAAGAATTAGAGCTTCGCGTGGCCGCACTGAGCGATGCGTTACGGGCACATCCGCCATTTGGACCTAGCGTTCGTCGACTCCCGTTCCCCGGACCCGGAAGACGCGAATTTGAGGAGGGTTTCAAACCACCGCCGCGGGTCTTGGGAGATCCGCCGCCGCCAATCGGGGAATCGGAGGGACGCCGCTCACGCCGCGAATTGACTTTATCCCCGGAGGTTGAAGGACTCTTCGATCCCACTCGTCCCGAAGGCTTTTATTTCAGCGTCTGGTCACGCGGCGGAAATCTCATCAAGGGTTCGACAAACACTCCACCCGCGATTGCGTTGCCACAGCGTCCCGGCCGTGACACCCGCATCCGCATCCGAATGCTCGAAGGAAATCGTGAAGCCTACCATTTCACGGAATTGGGGGATTGCGTCTTGGTGGGTCGCTCTATTTTGACGGATCTTGCGGCCATGCGGCGGTTCACGTGGCTTTTGATTGGCGCTGGCGTCACCGTGCTCGCTTTTGGGCTCGGCGGCGGCTGGTGGCTCACCACTCAAGCCATCCGGCCAATCGAGGAAATCAGTGCCTCCGCCGGCCGGATTTCCGCCGGCAATTTATCTGAAAGAATCAAAGTCGTCGAACCGCCGAACGAATTAAGCCGCCTGGCCGACGTGTTGAACTCCGCCTTTGCCAGGCTTGAATCTTCATTTTCCCAACAGAAACAGTTCACTGCGGACGCTTCCCACGAGTTGCGCACACCTCTGTCCGTTTTAATCACGGAAACCCAAGCCACTCTGGCCCGTCCTCGCACGGCGCCAGAGTATAAGGAAACCATAGAGAACTGCCTGGCCACCGCGCAGCAAATGCGACGGCTCGCGGAGTCGTTGCTCGCCCTCGCCCGTCTTGACGCAGAGCAGGACGCTCTCAAGCAAGATCGCTTTGACCTGTCGGCGGCGGCCAGGGAATGCGTGGACTTGATCCGCCCTCTCGCCGCCAAGCGAGGGATCGAAATCCAGTGCGATTTGCCGACCACGAATTTGCTCGGGGACCGTGAAGCCATCGTACAAGTAATTACCAACCTTTTGAGCAACGCGATCCATTACAACCGCGTTGGAGGCCAGGTCCGGATTGCCATCGCCACCGAAAACGATGCGGTGCTTTTGCATGTCATCGATACCGGCATTGGGATCGGACCTGAAGATCTGCCGCACGTCTTCGAACGATTCTACAGAGCGGACAAATCGCGCGCTCAAGCCGAAGGACGGAGCGGGCTGGGACTGTCCATCTGCGAAGCGATTGTGGAATCGCATGGTGGCCGGATCGATATCCAAAGCGAGCTGGGAGCGGGAACCCAGTTCACTGTGAGGGTGCCACGCGACCCTCGTGAGGATCCGAGCGGCTCGCTTCCTTGACTCCGCCTTGCCGAACCGCCGCCCCGCGTCGCGAGACTCAACGAATGCGTCGAGACACGTAGCGGCCGACCAACCGCGCCAACTCCTCCTGTCCTGGATCAAAGAAATGCCCAGCCCCAGGGACGGCCGCGTATTCCACCTCAACGCCCGGCGCTCGAGGCTTGGCGACGAACTCCAGGACGTTTTTCTCGGGCACCAGGGCGTCGGCTGTTCCATGCGCCACCAGGGAGGAAACGACCCACTTATCGTGAAAGCTAAAATCCAGATTATTGACCGGTGGCGCCACGGCGACGAATCCATCCACATCCCCTTCGAGTGTGAGCAACTTCAAGCCAACCCAAGCGCCAAAGGAGAAGCCCGCGATCCAGGCCGCCTTCGCGCCCCGGCATTCGGAGCGCAGCCAAGCCCAGGCGGCTCGCGCGTCCTCCAGTTCGCCCGGACCGCCCGAGGAGACCCCATCGCTCTTGCCGACACCGCGAAAATTGATGCGAAGCGCGCTGAAGCCCAAATCTTGGAAAACGGTGAACAGGGAATACACCACGAGTGTGTTCATGGTGCCGCCCTGTTTCGGGTTTGGATGAAGCACCAGGACCACCGGAGCGTCCTCGCTGCGATTCCGATGAAAGCGCGCTTCCAATGAGCCGCAGGAGCCCGCGAGCGAAAGAGATTGCATGATCAATTCCTGACGTCTTTCGAACCGGACGGTCGCATTCTTCTCATTCGCCAGATCTTGGCGCCACACAAAAGCTCCGCCCCCAGGATCAGGCGATCACGGCGCTGACGACCTCGCTCCCCGGTTTCGTGACGTTGGAAAGCCGCATGTTCACCCCTGAAACGGGGAAGGTGAATCGCAGGTGATCGAAGCCCAGCAGCGCCAGCAACGTCGCGTGGAAATCGTGCACCGAAACTCTGTCGATGACGGATTGGTATCCGAACTCATCCGTCTCCCCAAAACTGAATCCAGGCTTCGCTCCTCCACCCGCCATCCACAAGGTGAACGCGCCCGGATTGTGGTCGCGCCCGATGAGCTTCATCTCCACGCCATTGCGATTCTCGCGCATCGGAGTGCGCCCAAATTCGCCGCTCCAAACCACCAGCGTGTCATCGAGGAGTCCATGCTGTTTGAGGTCGGTGAGAAGCGCCATGAGGGGACGATCCAGCTCAACGCATTTGTCCTTGAATCCGGCATTCAGCGCCTCGTTCTCCCCTGCCCCGTGACTATCCCAGCCCCAATCAAAAAGCTGGATAAAGCGAACGCCCCGTTCCGCGAGCCGCCGAGCCAGCAGGCAATTGTTGGCAAAGGACTCCTTGCCCGGCTTAGTGCCGTACAACGCGTGGATTGCCGCGGGTTCCTTGGCGATGTCAAAAGCCTCGCTGGCGTCCAATTGCATCCTGAACGCGAGCTCGTATTGAGCGATGCGAGTGAGCGTCTCAGGATCTCCGTTCCGGAGCGCCTCGTGGCGGTTGATCTCCTTGAGGGCATCCAGGGATCGCCTTCGGATGGGCCGGGTGATGCCCGGCGGATTGGAAAGATACAACACGGGATCACCTTGTGAGCGGCATTGAACCCCCTGATACACCGACGGCAAGAATCCAGAGCCCCAGACAGATTTTCCGGCGTCGGGATTCTTTCCCCCGCTGGTCAGGACGATGAACCCTGGAAGGTTTTGGTTCTCCGAACCCAAGCCATAGGCGACCCACGAGCCAGCGCTTGCCCAACCCGGATTCTGACTTCCAGTGTGCATCAATAGCTGAGCTGGCCCGTGGTTGAACTGGTCCGTATACATCGACTTAATGAAGCAGACATCGTCGGCGACGGTGGAGAACAACGGAAGCCTGTCCGAAATCCAGTGCCCGCTCTGACCGTGCCGGGAAAACTTGAACTGGGGCCCGAGCATCTTCGGGACTCCCTGGATGAAAGCAAATTGCTTCCCGGCGAGAAACGAGCGCGGGCAATCTTGCCCGTCCAGTTTGGACAGCTCGGGTTTGTAATCAAACAGCTCGAGCTGGCTCGGTGATCCGGCCATGTGCAGATAAATCACGCGTTTAGCCTTCGCCCGGAGAGGAGGACTCACCGGAGCCAGCGGCTTGGACGGATCCTTTTCCAACGCCGAGGACGCTTCAGCCGCTCCCCCTCTCTGGCTGGCGAGCCAAAGCCCGCCCAAGCCTATGCCGCAGTCCTTGAGGAAGTGGCGCCGTGTTCTCTGAAGAAGCGTTTCGCGGAGCCCTGTCTCGATGGTGTTCATGACGCTTAACGTGTAAGTGTGGAATCCAAGTTGAGCAGAGTGTTGGCGACCAACACCATCGCCGCCTTTTCCGGCGTGCCTCCCAGCCTGGCGGCGGCGGCGCGATCTTTTTGATAGTCCTGCACCGCGCCCTCGTAGAGTCTCGTGAGGCTGTCGAGAATCTCTTCCGCCGGCCGCTCGAGGCTCAGGACACGCCAACCGCGCTCGATGATCTGACGTGGCGATCCACCACCCGCCGTCATGCGCTCGCCAAAAGCGGCCGCTATCTCGATAAACGCGGGGTCGTTTAGGACAGTGAGCGCTTGGAGCGGAGTGTTGCTGAGCTGCCGCCGCGCCGTGCACACGTCCCGGGTTGGCGCGTCGAAGGTCAGGAACATCGGGTAACCGCTCGTGCGCCTGTTATAAGTATAAATCGCTCGCCGAAATCGGTCCTCCCCTTTCGATGTCTCCCATTTGGCTCCGCTGTAAACGGCGTTCCACACGCCTTCGGGCTGCGGTGGAAACACCGGAGCCCCCCCCGTCTTGCGCGACAGCAGGCCCGAAACCGCGAGCGCTTGGTCCCGAATCATCTCCGCCGTCAACCGCACCCTCGGCCCCCGCGCCACCAAGGCATTGCCGGGATCCTTCTCGAACAATCGAGCGCCGGCCCGGGACGACTGGCCATACGCGGCGGACAGGGCCAGTTCTCGAAGAAACGATTTCATCGACCACATCAAACCGTCCCGCAAGCGGAGAGCCAGATGGTCGAGCAATTCGGGATGCGTCGGCTTCGCGCCTGAGGTTCCGAAATCCTCCAGAGTTTCCACAATTCCACGCCCAAACATCTCGGCCCAAAGACGGTTGGCGAGCACCCGGGCGGCCAATGGATTGCGATCGCCCACCAGCCATCGAGCCATGTCGAGCCGGTTCAAGCGCCCGCCGGACGGAGGCGGCTGGGTGACTTCGGGGATGCCAGGTTCCACAAGCTCGTCCCGAGTCATTCGATTCCCGCGAATGAACAAGCGAGTCTCGCGCCGAGCCTCCTCCATTCGTTCCACCATGAAGGGGACGCTCGTGCTGGCTCCTCCAACGTCCTTTAACTTTGTTCTCAAACTCGCCAGCCGGCTCCAGCCACCAACGCGCGTCGGTGTGTTCACAAACTCCGTGAACCGGCTGTCCTTGGTGGAAGAGAAAGCGAAGTGTCTCAGAGCACATCCCTGAAATCCCGAGTTTGAAGCAATTCCATGTTCCAAAAGAATTTCCAGGCGCGACCCCTTCGACGCCGAGAGCGGTCGTTCCAAAACGAAAAAGGCCTGCCGTGGATGAGTCATGACTGGATACCCCCCAAAACCACCTTTATTCTCTATCACACCGTGAGGGTCGAACGGCCCAGCCAAGTAATCGGCGATCACCTCCTTGATCTGGATCACTTGATTCGAAGTCCCGGGAGTCTTCAGCAAGACTTTCATCTTGGAGAGGATCTGACCGCGTTCAGGGGCGCGTTTTGGAAAATCAGATTCTGGGAAAATATCCAAGCGAAGCGCCGTCATGCCTTCCTCGGCGGGCATCACGAGGGTATATCGGACATCGACCGGCAATGTGCCGCCGGCATGTACGATTCCCTGATTCGTCGCCGCCAAAGTGCCGCCCGATGCGCTCAATTCAATCGGAATCAGCGGGGACCAGTTCGTCACTAACTTGGAGAGTGCGAGACCCTCGTCATTCAACAGTTTCCGTTCCCTCTTTTCCTCCCGCTGCAACTGGGTCGCGGCTTCGCGCCGCCCAGCGTCATGGATGAAGCGGTGCCGCGGGAAATCATCGTTTTGATCACAGTCCTCCGTGTTGTCGAAAAACGCCGCAAAGCGATAGTAGTCCCGCTGCGGGAAAGGATCATAGGGATGCGCGTGGCACTGGGTGCATCCAAACGTGGTCGCCTGCCACGCCGTCCAAGTGGTGTTCACTCGATCCAGCACTGCCGCTGTTCGATACTCTTCGTCATCCGTGCCTCCCTCGGAGTTGTTCTGCGTGTTGCGATGAAACGCGGTGGCCAGAAGATCGTCGGAAGCCGGAGACGGCAGCAAATCACCCGCGAGTTGCGCGATGGTGAACGCGTCGAATCGCATGTCCGCGTTGAAGGCCCGCACGACCCAGTCCCTCCACGGCCAAATGTTTCTTGGAGGATCTTTCTCGAAGCCGAATGTGTCCGAGTAACGGGCCAAGTCCAGCCACATCGACGCCCAACGCTCTCCAAAATGAGGCGAGGAAAGAAGGCGGTCGACGACTTGCTCCTTCGCCGAGTCGACACCCCGGGCAGGGGCCGCAAGAAAGTCCTCGTATTCGGAAGGGCTCGGAGGCAAGCCTGTCAGGTCGAGAGACACGCGCCGGAGCCATTCCGCCGGGGCGGCTTCGTCCGACGGCCCCAAACCCTCGGCCTCGAGCCGCGCAAGAATAAAAGAATCCGAGCTCGTCTTGATCCATCCTTTGTTCTTCGTCACCGGCTGGGGAGGTTCTTTTGGGGGAACAAACGACCAATGCTCGCTCCATCGAGCGCCCTCCGAGATCCATTGGCGGAGGGTTCCCACCTCGCCATCCGTGAGACGGGGTCCATGGCTGGGCTTGGGCATGAGCTCATCCGGGTCCTTTGAAGTCACGCGGCGCATCAATTCCGAAGCTTCGGGGCGGCCGGGCACGATCGCGCGCTCGCCGGATTTCCCAGCGGCGAGGGCTTTGTCCCTATAAATGAAAGAGACTTTGCCCGCCTCCTTGACTCCTCCGTGGCATGCCGTGCAGTGTCGCGCGAACAAAGGCCTGATGTCGCGGTTAAAATCGGCGCCGCTGGCGCCATTGGGATTCTGCGCACCGCTTGCATCATGGGAGAACAAAACCCAGAGGATGAATCCCAGCCACATTCTTCCGTTTTTTCTCATCGCGCGCATACCCATTCGGATTTCAACCACCGTGGGGCTGCTTGGATATTCTAAATCACACAAGGGTATGGACGCAACTCGGCCGCAAGAAAATCATTCGCTGCCAACCGTAATCGGATTCGAGGCAGGCCTCCCGATCCACGCAAGTTGAAGGGGCAAACTCCTCCAACAACCTCGGGACGCAACCTTCTCAGAGCGACACAACTCTTTCATGGATTTAGGGCGGGAGTTCGGATAGATTTGATCTCGAAATAGCGTCGCCATTCATCGTTTCTGAACGAGCTGACCAATTTCATGCCTTGATGCGCCCCGAATTCAACAAACCGCGCCGAACCGCCGCGAGCAACTCCAGCATCCCTTTGGTATTGATGTTGCTCCTCTCGCTCGACCTCCAAATCGAGGGGGGCGAAAGCTCGAAGTCATCGAAGCGGCCCACGGAAAAGCATTGGGCTTTCGCGCATCCTCCGAGACCTGCACCACCCCTCGTCAGCAACTCTCAATGGTCCCGCAACAGCATCGATCGCTTCATCCTGGCACGCTTGGAAAAAGAGCGGATGACCCCCGCGGTAGAGGGGGATCGGGTCACCCTTGCCCGCCGGCTCTTCTTGGATTTGATCGGCCTGCCTCCCACCCAGTCCGAACTGGACCGGTTTCTCCGAGACAAGGCCCCGGATGCCTATGAAAGGCTCGTCGAGAGACTCCTGGAATCCCCGCACTACGGAGAGCGCTGGGGGCGTTGGTGGCTCGACATCGCGCGTTACGCCGACTCCAACGGATATAGCATCGACGCGCCTCGATCGATCTGGCCCTATCGAGACTGGGTGGTGCGGGCCCTCAATGGCGACCTTCCGTTCGACGAATTTGTGGTCAGCCAGCTCGCTGGCGATATGCTCCCCGAAGCGACGCTTGAACAAAAAATCGCGACGGGTTTTCATCGCAACACCCAAATCAACCAAGAGGGAGGAATTGACAAGGAACAGTTCCGGATCGATTCCGTTTTTGACCGCGTGGGCACGACAGGAACGGCGTTCTTGGGGCTCACGATCGCTTGCGCCCAATGCCATGACCACAAATTCGATCCCATCACACAAAAAGAGTTTTACCAACTGTTCGCCTTTTTCAACAACGCCGAGGAACCGGAAATGCCCCTCGCCCCGGCAAATCAGATCGACCAGGCCGCGCGCATCGAAGCCGAGGTCGTGTCCTACATCAAGGACATACCCCGGAAAGACCCCGCCATTTGGAACCGGATGCTGGCGTGGGAACAGTCCTTGACCCCGGCCCAGCGCCAGGCGCAGACCGAACAGGTCCGAATGGCATTTGACGTTCAATTCCCACTCCGCTCTGAGGAGAAGAAATTGACGGCGCTCACCGCTTTCATCGAGCAAGACGCCTCGAACAAAAGCCATCAATCAGACATTTCCAAGAAACGGCGGCAAAAACCGGCGATCGAGACCACCATGATCCTGCGCGAGCTCCCAGAACCGCGCGACACTCGATTCTTTATCAAAGGAGATTTCACGAGGCCACGCGAGCCGGTAAAACCGGGTGTGCCCGCCGTGTTGCACCCGTTTCCTACCAGCGCCCCCCCCAACCGCCTGGGCCTCGCCCGCTGGCTGGTCTCTCCGGAGAATCCCTTGATGGCACGGGTCACGGTGAATCGGGTATGGCAGCATTACTTCGGCAGGGGTCTCGTCGAAACCGAGAACGACTTTGGCACGCAAGGGTCCCTGCCCACGCATCCCCAACTGCTCGATTGGCTGGCAACCGAGTTTGTCGCCAAAAAGTGGAGTTTGAAGTCTCTTCACCGACTGATCGCCTGCTCAAGCACCTATCGGCAATCCTCCCGCGCCCGGGACGAATTGAGTGCCGTCGACCCCTACAACCGGTTGCTCGCGCGCCAAAGCCGCCTCCGGCTTGACGCCGAGGTTGTTCGGGACGTGGGTTTGTCTGCGAGCGGCTTGCTAAACCGCCGCCTCGGAGGCCCTCCGGTTTTTCCGCCACAGCCGGACGGGGTCATGAGTTTGGGTCAGGTCAAACGCGAGTGGAAAACCAGCGCGGGAGAAGATCGGTTCCGCCGCGGCCTTTACACGTTTTTCTTCCGCGCCACCCCTCATCCCTCCCTTTCCGTTTTTGATGCGCCGGATTCGTTCAGCACGTGCACACGCCGCCTGCGCAGCAACACGCCGCTTCAAGCGCTCACCCTCCTGAACGATTCTGGGGCTTATGAATTTGCGAGGGAGCTGGCGGCGCGAACGCTGCTCGAGGGCGGAGCCACGGACACGCAACGCCTGAACTACGCCTTTCAGCGCTGCGTTTCGCGCGCCCCGACGGCAAACGAGTCCGAGGTCTTGACGGCGCTGTTGAAAGACGAACTGAAGGAACTGAGTTCGACTCCGCCGAAAATCCAGTCGATCCCCGGGCCAAACGGGTTGAACGCCACTGAATTCGCCGCGTGGACCTCCATCGCCCGTGTGGTGCTGAACCTGGACGAAACCATCACGAGGGAATGAAACATGAACATTGATGATTTGGCTCAACTCGAGCCCCTGAAGTTCGAGACGCGGCGCCATTTTTTCAGCAAATGCGCGATAGGTCTGGGAGGCATCGCCTTGTCGTCGTTGTTGCGGGGCGGGAGCGAACTGTCCGCGGCGGCGGCCGAATCTTCAGCCGCCTCTGGATTAAAGCGCACCCACCATCGCGCCCGCGCCAAGAACGTGATCCATTTGTTTATGGCGGGGGGACCCTCCCAATTGGAGCTTTGGGATTACAAGCCGAAACTCGTGGAGTACAGCGGCCAGCCCATCCCCGAGTCCATGCTGAAAGGCAAGCGCTTCGCGTTCATGGACTCGTCCTTCAAGAATCGTTCGACGCTCCTTGGAACCAGGCGCCGGTTCGATCGCCACGGCCAATCCGGAGCGTGGGTGTCTGAATTATTTCCCCATATGGCGGCACGTGTCGACGACATCACACTCGTCAAGTCGTGCGCCACAAACCTGTTCAACCACGCGCCCGCCAAACTGTTCATGAACACTGGCAGCGGCCAGTTTGGGCGGCCGAGCATGGGTTCTTGGGTGACTTATGGAATCGGCAGCGAATCCCGCGATCTGCCCGGCTTTGTGGTCCTCCAAAGCGGTCCCCGGGGCCCGCGCGGAGGCGCGGTGAATTGGGCCAGCGGTTTTCTCCCCACCACTTACCAAGGCGTTCCTCTCCGGTCCACCGGCGAGCCCATCCTCAATCTGAGCACCCCCGGAGAAGTGTCGGAGACACGGCAGCGGCGAACCATCGAGGCGGTGCGCCAGTTGAACCTGGCTCGGCTCGTGGAGACCGGTGATCCCGAGATCAGCACTCGAATCGCCGCCTACGAGATGGCTTACCGCATGCAATCGAGCGCTCCGGAGCTAATCGACATTTCCGGTGAATCCAAGGCCACTCTCGGGCTCTATGGCATTGAAGACGGCAAACCCTCCTTCGCGCGCAACTGCCTGCTCGCACGCCGCCTCGTAGAAAGAGGAGTTCGCTTCGTGCAGCTCTACCACACTAATTGGGACAGCCACGGCGGCCCCGGGGAAACGCTCGAGACCGACCTCGAAAAAGTGTGCCACGATGTCGATCAAGGCTGCGCGGCGTTGGTCCAGGATTTGAAGGCGCGCGGACTGCTCGACGACACGCTCGTAATGTGGGGAGGGGAGTTCGGCCGCACGCCCATGGGTGAGAGCCGCGAAAAGACTGGCCGCAACCATCATGTGGACGCCTTCACCATGTGGTTCGCCGGGGGCGGCGTGAAATCAGGCGCAATCGTCGGCGAAACCGACGAGCTAGGGTTTGGAGCCGTCAACGACCGCGCGCACGTGCATGATCTGCACGCCACCATTCTCCACCTCCTGGGACTCGACCACACCAAGTTGACCTTCCGCTTCCAAGGAAGGGATTTCCGACTCACCGACGTCGAAGGCGATGTGATCCTGAAAATGCTCGCGTAAAACCGAGCGATCGATTATCAGGGCGCCGTCGGCGCCAGCCTAAAACAAATTCCATCGTTGCCCGGATCGGCCTGGCCGGGTATGGCTCAACGATGGGCTTGGGTGTCGACCTTCTTCTCTTTCTACACTGGAAATTTCCCGGAAATGAAACAAGACGATCCGTTTCGGAAAGATTTGCTAGGGTGCTTGAGCGAGGCCACAAAGGCTTTCAAGGGGCGCGAAACGATGAAGCATGTCTTCATGCTGTCGCTGCTGAGTGAAATAGACCCGTCCCCTCCCAAAGGCAAGTCATCGCTCGATGAGGCCCTCAAACTCTCGTTCGCCTGCGCCACCGCGCAACCCCCAAGCCACGAAGGGAGCTCCAGTGATCTCGCCCAGCCGCATTCCAGACCACTCCTCCGCGGCGGTGGATAATGACACCGAGCACCATATTCTTTGCTTCTACCAAGGCCAGGAGACTTTCTTCGCCCGCATCCCGCCTTATCGCAGGGGATCCCAGGCTTTCAGCAGCTCTTCAGGCGGCATTTACGCGCTCCCGCGCTCCCGAAACGGATTGCCAGTTCTCAGGGTGGATCCCATGACAGCGTCGGTCACTCCCTGAGCCATCAGGACTCGATTCCAGTTCGATGAAACCGTCAAGCAAAGGACCATTGGAGGCTTTGGGCCAAGCCGGGGCCTGCGCTGACTCCAATTGGTGCATCCGCGAGTTGTCGGTGATCGGGTCGGGTGCCGGGGATTGCGCCCCGGCACCCTCCCACACCACCGTACGTGCGG
>SYMW01000209.1 GCA_005805305.1 Verrucomicrobiales bacterium | reverse complement strand
TCTCTTTCCAAGGAGAGTGTTTATTCCGAGGAGATGATTCCGAGAAGGACTACGAGAAGCCAAGGCTAGAGGCTGGAGAGGCGAGGAGAGCGAGCGCGGAGGACATCGTTCCAATCGTGGGATCTGAGATTCTCCAACCCTACGCGGACAGGGTGTGGCTTCCCGCGGGGTGGGGGCCGCCTAAAGAAACTTGTGAGCGATGGTCATGCGGACCTTGGATCTGGCGACGGCGGCGCATCGGAGCCGCCTATCGAGCGACGAAGGTGTTCTTTGAACATCTTGTAATGGCGGCCGAGGCGCTCAATGTAGGCTTTGTCTTGAAGCACCACCGTCTGAAACAGGCGTAGAAGCGAAGGCGCATAAGTCGATTGGGCATTCAGCGGATCCAGCGAGGCATTTCTGATTTCGTGCGCTCCCTCGCGGTCCCCATGAAGCCATTTTTCGTAAAAATCAAGGGCCTCCCATCCGTAGTTGATGGTCGCCATAATCTTCTCGGGTTTGTCCTCAGGTCGCACTTGGAGCAGCACCCGCCGACAATCGCATTTGAGGTCGATGCAGTAGAGCTCCAGGAAACCATAAGTCCCCGCCGGGATTCCTCCCTGTGGATAGGGCAGTTGGACCACACGGGTTTCACGCGCTGCGATTTCCGGGAACCGATTCAAAAATGGGGACATGCCTGCTAATGACATAAGTTTCTTTGATTCGTGAGGCACGATTGATCCGGTTTGCGTGAAGATGTCATGCCAAATCTTCCAGGTTCGCGCCGCGCGGAGGCAATATTCTTGATGGCGAGAGCGCGGAATGTCCAGTCTTCGGCGAACGAACACCAACAAAAAGCTTCACCCACGAATGATAAAATTGACTGCTATCCAAACACCCTCAAGTCGTGTCATAGTGAAGGATGATGAGCCTTTTTTATCGACAACCCCGTCACATAGGAGCCGGCGGCGCATCCTCTTCCCGCGGTGTTCATGGCCCTGGCGTCCTCCAAAACCGGAAGCTGCGGGGATGGCTCTTCGGATTGTCGGTTCTCGTGGCGTTCTTCCAAGCGGGCGGGGCGGGGCAAGCCGCCGCGAATCAGGCTGGAAGGGACGAAAAAGCCGAGCTTAAAGCCCCCGGTGTCAAAAGGGATTCCCTGCCCTCGGCCCTGAGGAAACCTTCTCCGGGATCGGTCGGTGACTTGCGAGCGATGGAAAAACACTTGCGTGATTTAATCGCCCGGGTGTCTCCAGCAGTTGTGGCCGTCCGGGTTCGCAATGCCACCGGAAGCGGCGTGGTGATTTCCCAAACGGGCTACGTGCTGTGCGCGGCGCACGTCTGTGAGTCACCCAATCGAGACGTGGTGTTCACTTTCCCCGATGGGAGCACCGCTCGCGGGAAGACTTTGGGGACGAATCACGAGGATGACGCGGGGTTGATGAAGATCACGGACTCAGGCAAGTGGCCGTTTGCCAGCGTGGGTGATTTCAAACAAGTGGGCGTGGGCGACTGGGTAGTGGCTCTTGGGCACCCGAGCGGGTTTGATCCCCAGCGATCCAGAGTCGCCCGGCTCGGCCGCTTGATCGCGATGGACCAGGAGATGGTGCAAAGCGATTGCACCCTGGTGGGAGGCGATTCGGGGGGCCCTCTCTTCGACATGCACGGCCGCGTGGTCGCCATCCACAGCCGCATCAGCAACGCTATGTCCGCCAATTTCCATGTCTCTATCGCGAGCTTCATGGAAGACTGGGAGCGGCTGCTCAAGGGTGATAACTGGGGCGACGAAAGGCCGCCCGCCCGACCCTACGTGGGGGCGCGGGGCACGGCTCAAACGGATGGCTATCGCCTGGACCGCGTGGATGCCAATAGCCCCGCGTCCAAGGCAGGCTTGAGAGCGGGCGATGTGGTGGTCCAGCTCAACGGAGCGCCTCTCAACGGCGACGGCGCGTTCACGGACTTCGTGAGCAAAGCCAAGCCGAACGACTCCGTATCGGTGAAGATTCTCCGGGACAACGAGGAATTGGAGTTGAAAATGACGGTGGGCGCAAGACCAGGCAGACCATGACTCAGCGCGAACTATCGATGAAGTCTAATCACCAGCATTTGAGATCAGGCCGTCGGCGGGGGACCGGGCTTCTCCTGACTTCGCGCGCGGGCATGTCGGTGTTGCTGCTGGCGGCGTTCGGCATCCTTGGCGCGCTCCCGGTCGCGTGGCCGGCGGCCCGCACTGAATCGCTTGGGCGCGATCGCTTCAAGACTGGTGATGCGACCTTGCTCGCCTTCGAGCCGATCGGCTCGGCGGTCCGGCATTCGGTTGTGAAAGTGGACGTGAACGGGGACACGGTTGCCTTGGGGGCCGTCATTGGTCCAGGAGGATTGGCGATCACCAAGGCGAGCGAACTCAAAGCGGGCAAATTGACATGCTGGCTGGCCGGGGGACGCGAGGTCGGGGCCGATCTCGTACTGGTTGATGACACCAACGACGTGGCTCTCATCAGGGTTCACGATTCGGGGTTAAAGCCCATCGAATGGGCGTCCGGGCAAACCTTCGTGGGACAATGGGGAGTGACTCCTGGGATTGAGCAGGCCCCCCAAGCGGTTGGCATTATCAGTGTGCCCCCGCGCAAAATCCTGCCCCCTCGCGCCCTGATGGGAGTGGAACTGGACCAAGAGTCGGAGACAGCCAAAGTCCTCCGGCTGATGCCAGGCATGGGGGCGGAGAAGGCGGGAATCCAGTCGGGAGATAACATCGTGGAAGTCAACGGAAAACCAATCGAAAATTCCAAGGCCTTGACGGATTTTCTCCGCGGATTTCGGGAGGGTCAAGTGGTGCAATTGGGCGTCCGCCGCGACACGGAGCTCTTGCGTCTGGAAGTGACATTGATGGCGATCAAGGCAGATCCCCAGGCCCGGCGCTTTGACAGGCAGTCCGTAATGGACCGGCTTGGGGGCAAACTGAGTGACCGAGCTGAAGGATTCGACTTGGCGATCCAGCACGACACGGTGCTCCAGCCCTGGCAGTGCGGCGGCCCTTTGGTGAACTTGGATGGCAAGGCGATCGGACTCAACATCGCCAGGGCTGGCCGTGTGGCCTCTTACGCTCTGCCTTCAACGCTGGTGAAGCAGATCATCCTCGACCTCACTCAGCGGGCACAAATCCCGTTCGACGCGGACAAGTGGATGAAGCCAAGGAAGTAGAAGCCCGGTCACGCGGGAACTCCTCGCCGATCCCCGCTCCGCTGGCGCCGGCCCTGCGGATTCTCGCCGGCGCCCGATATTATATTTGCGATTTGGAGTTGGGAAACCGCTAATCGGAGCCCGGCCGCCAGCCAGGCGGTCTGGAATGAACTTTTAGCGCGTCGCCATGGCCGATAAACCCGATAAAAAGCCCACGAATCATGACCCGTCAGCAAACGAGAGCCGTTCCAGGGAGCCGGGGCCCGAGGGTCGGAGTGGCCCCTCTCCCGAATCGACCGGTGTGACCGGTGGCGGCGAAGAGGCTTCGGCGCCACATGTGCGGACGGAGGAAGTCGAGACCCTCGTCCACAAGCCATTCAACCCCGCGGAAGCCACAGGCGCGCTGCATCGGCGCGTCGATGGAAACTTCCTGGACTATGCGTCCTACGTCATCCGGGATCGCGCCATCCCGGCGTTGGCGGACGGACTCAAGCCTGTGCAGAGGCGGATCATGTGGTCGTTGCACGAGAAGGACGACGGCCGATTCATCAAGGTGGCCAACATCGTGGGATATTGCATGCAGTATCATCCTCACGGCGATGCCTCGATCGGCGACGCCTTGGTGGTGCTCGTGAACAAGAGATATTTGATCGAGGGCCAGGGGAACTTCGGCAACGCGTTCACCGGCGATGCGGCCGCCGCGCCGCGCTATATTGAGTGCCGGCTCACCGAACTCGCGCGAACGGAGTTGTTCAACGACGAGATCACCGAGTTGGTCCCCAGTTACGACGGGCGCAACAAGGAGCCCGTGGTGCTGCCGTGCCGCCTGCCCCTGCTGTTGATGCTGGGAACGGAGGGCATTGCAGTGGGGTTGTCGTCCCGAATTCTTCCGCACAACTTTCCGGAGCTGATCCAGGCCCAGATCGCGATCCTGAAGGATAAGCCGTTCAAAGTGCTTCCTGATTTCATCACCGGCGGTTTGATGGACGCGCGGGACTACAAGGACGGCCAGGGCAGCGTCCGTGTCCGGGCGAAGATCAAAATCAAGGACGAGTCCACGGTTGTCATCAAGGAGATTCCGCCGGGATGCTCGTCCGAATCATTGATCGCCTCCATCGAGGACGCGACTCGCAAAGGCAAGCTGAAGGTGAAGAGCCTCAACGACTTCACGGCGGAAGAAATTGAGATAGAGGTGAAGGCGCCTCCGGGAATCGACGCCGTGCAGCTTGTGGACGCACTTTATGCTTTCACGGCCTGCGAAGCCACCCTTTCGAGCCGCATCGCGCTCATCAAGGACAACCGCCCCATGGAGATGACCGTTTCCGAGATCCTGAGGGAAACGACCGCGAGATTGCTGGACATTTTGAGGTGCGATCTGGAATTGCGAGAGCGCAAGCTCCAGGACGAACTGCACGTGAAGACGCTGGTTCGGCTCTTTGTGGAAAACCGGATCTACAAGAGGATCGAGTCCTGCAAGACCCATGAGGCGGTTTATGAGGCGGTTTATGAGGGATTCAAGCCATTGAGGAAGGAGATGCACCGGGATCTCACCGATCCGGATGTGGAAATGCTTCTTGGTGTGCGGATTCGGCGAATATCGCTTTTCGACATTCAGAAGCATCGCGAGGAAATGGAGAAACTGCGCGCGGAACTGGACGGGGTGCGCCGGCATTTGAAAGCCCTGGTCCCGTACGCGATCCTGCATTTGGAATCGCTCTTGGAGAAATACGGGCCTTTGTATCCGCGGCTGACGAAAACCCGAAACTACGACGAAGTGGAGGCGCGTGAGGTGGCCTTTAAGAGCTTCAAGATGGCTTACGACCGCGAAAAGGGTTACCTGGGGTATAAAGTGGTGGCCGACGAGTTCCGGGTGGATTGCTCCCAGTTCGACAAGTTGCTGTTGGTGTTTAGAGACGGGCACTACAAAGTCATCGAACTGCCGGAGAAACTGTTCGTGGGCCCGGACTTGTTGTATTGCGCGATTCCCGAGAGAGATCGCGTGATGACGATGGCGTACAGTGACGGAGACGCGACTTACTTGAAACGCTTTACGTTTGGGGGAACGATTCTCGACAAGGAGTACCAACTCGTGCCCCCGAAATCGAAGATCCTATTCTTTGCGCCGGACACGCCTGAGAGTCTCTACATCAAATACAAGCCCGCGCCTCATCAAAAGATACACCAGCAGATCTGCTGCCCCGGCGAGGTGGCGGTGAAAAACTCCAAAGCGCGGGGGAATCAGATTTCCATCAAGGACGTCGCATCCATTGGCGTGAAACCTCCCCGCAATTGGGATCACGAAGCGGCGTCGCCAAAGCTGAATTTTGCGTGAGCCCGGAAGGTAGCGGAACATGAGCTATGGCTGGAGCGATTCCGGAGTGGACGCCGGGTCCCGCTCCACTGTTTTCCCGCATCCCAATTCAAGAATAACTGGGTGAGCGTGAGAGAGCACAGGGTTCAAAAGATTTTGACAGGGGGGAAGCTGGGTGATAAGCACGTTTTGACACCCAAATCAGAACTCCGTTTTTTTATGCGAAGCAATCCGAGTCAATCGAAAGGAATCCTGTTCACACGGGGATTCTCCCTGGCTTTCACCCTGATTGAGCTGCTCGTCGTTATAGCCATCATCGCCATTTTGGCGGGAATGCTGCTGCCCGCGCTCAGCAAGGCTAAAGACAAGGCGCAAATGGCGCTGGACCTCAACAACGTCAAGCAAGTGTTGCTGGCAAACAACATGTACGCGACGGACAATAACGACTATAACGCTCATCCCACTTGGGGCGGCGATCTGTCCGGACCTGATGGGTGGTGTTACGCGACGGTGAATGCCGGCAGGCTTCCCGGCTTCCCTTCCGCCCCGGGTTCGGCGGCGGGCCGGGATTTGAATTCCGCGCAGTGGAGCAATCAGCTCGCGTTCTTCAAAATCAGCCAGTTGGGTCCGATCATCAGCGATCACAAAATCCTGTGGTGCCCTAAGGATGTGGCGCAGCGCGGGTCGGGTCGATTCAAGCAGCTCTGGCTTGGGCGCCCAGTGAAGCTGACATCCTATTGTTGGAACGGCACGATCGGAGGTTACGTGGGGAGCAAGGGAGTCGCTCCGGAGAACGGGAAGACTTTCAAGCTGACGAATTTTAATGCCACGGATTGGCAGATGTGGGAGCAAAATGAAAGTG
>SYMW01000208.1 GCA_005805305.1 Verrucomicrobiales bacterium | reverse complement strand
TTGAAGTCGTGCGCCACGCCGCCGGCCAATTGACCGAGCGCTTGAAGTTTTTGCGATTCGCGAAGCCGTTTTTCGCTCTCGCGCAGCGCCAGTTCCGTTTCCTTTCGTGCGCTGATGTCCAGAACGACAGCGATGTGGAAGTCTGGCCGGGCGCCCGGCGCCCACATCGGCGAAACCGTGAGTTGCACCCACACAATGTTGCCGTCCTTGCGAAAGTGCCGCTTCTCCATCGAGAACTCCCGAATCTCGCCGGCGACGAGCCGCCGCATGTTGGCCAGATCCAGTTGCAGGTCGTCGGGATGCGTGATGGTTTGGAAGTTGAGCCCGCACATCTCCTCGACCGAGTAGCCGAGAATGTCGCAATACCGCCGGTTGATGCGCCGGAACTGCCCAGTTGCGGTTTCAAGCTGCGCCACGCCAACGGCAGCTTGCTCGAACAAGGTTCGAAACCGTGCCTCGCTCTCGCCCAAGGCCCGATCCGCCTCCTTGCGGGCAGTGATATCCGAATCCGTCCCCACCATTCGCAAGGGACGTCCGTCGGCGTCCCACTCCACCACCTTGCCCCGATCCAAGTTATGCCGATACTCTCCCGATTTTTTTTGCAAGCGATTCTCGCATTCGTAAACCGGAATACGACCAGCGAAATGAGCCTGCAAGGCCTCAATCAACCGCGGCATGTCCTCCGGATGGACAACGCTCTTCCAGAAGTCAACCGTGGCCGGAACTTCCTCGAGGGTGTAGCCGAGTGATTGAACCCATTGAGGGCTGAACTGAACCGCCCCGGTCTTGATGTTCCAGTCCCATACTCCTTCCGTGGTCGCTTCGAGGGCATGCTGAAACCGCTCCTCACTGGCCCGTAAAGCGTCCTCGGCCCGCTTGCGCTCGGTGATGTCCGTATGGGTGCCCAACATGCGGAGCGGCCGCCCGTCGGCCGCCCGCTCGACCAGACTGCCCAACGAGAGAATCCATTTCCAGTCCCCAGCCTTGGTGCGCTGGCGAAACTCGACGCGGTAATCCTCTCGCTTTCCGGCCACGTAGTCCGAGTACGCTGTGTACACAGGCTCGCGATCCTCGGGATGCAATCGCTCGCGCCAGGCGGCGTTGGTCTCATGGAACTTCGCCGGATCGTAGCCGAGCATGGTGGCGTACTCCGGGCTGACGATGCATTCCCCGGTCTGGACGTTTAGGTCGTAGAGTCCCTGATGGGCGGCGGACATGGCCAGCCGCAGCCGCTCTTCGCTGTCGCGTAACCGATTTTCGGACTTCTTCCGTTCGCGCTGTCGGACCAGGAGAAAGCCCATGAAGATCAGCAGCCCCACCGCGATGGGGCCAAGGTATTTCAGCAGGTCGCGGAAGGTGACCTCGCGCGCCTCAAACACGCCAAGCCATTTTTCATACAAGGCGTCGTAACGCCCGGTGGATTTGGTGAGGGCGAGCGCTTCGTTGATTTTGGCCAGCAGATCGGCGTTTCCCTTGTGCACGGCAAAGCAAAACTTCTGCGAGAATCCGGCCTTGGTTTCCAAGGCTTTGACGGTGCGGATGTTCTGCGCCAGCAACGTCTGCATCCCGGAAAGTTTGCTGAGCAACATGGCATCGTGCTGCCCGGAAGCGAGCAGCTTTAGCCCGTCCGCAGCCGTATCCACCAGCACCAGTTGTTTCTCCCAGCCTTTGGAAACCGCGTAGTCGTGCGCCAGATCGCTATGCAGGGCGATGATGGACTTCCCGGCGAAGTCCGCTTCCGAGCGGATGCGCGACTCCCCCTTGCGCACGAAAATCGCGCCATTCACCACCACGTGGGGAACCGAGAAGTCCGCGAAGTCGTGACGTTCCCTTGACTGGGCAAGATTAATCAGGACGTCAATCTTCCCGTTTTTGAACTCATCGAGAATTTGCCGGAAAGGCCGGACGCGGATCGTGTAATTCAGCCCGCTTTCCGCCGCCACCGCCTTCCACAGCTCGACCGTGAAACCACCGGCGGTTTCGTCCGTCTTGCCCAGCGCGAACGGCGGGAAGTCTTCCTCACTGCCAACGATCAGTGGCTTGCCCGAGTCCGGCTGAGCCAGCGCCCCTCCGAAAGCCATCAGCAGGATGACTGTGGCAAGCAACGCTATCGACGAGGTTGGTGCAAAAACACGCGCCCATCCCACCAAAGTGCTTCGGCGGCTTAACGAATGCAGTGCCGCAAGTGCCATTTTCATTCTGAACAGCGACCCAAACGAACTAGATTACCGGTGCCATCGGACACAGCCACTGTCTTCCTATGGCGGATTTGCTTTTGAGCTCGCGCAAATTCTCCGGCGGTTGAGAATTGCCCCACTTCGCCCGCTCGCCCACACTTTTCCCCATTCTTTGTCGAATTGGTTCGTTATGGCAAGTGTTCCTCAAATCGGCTAGCTGTGGGGAAAAGCCGGACGTGAAGGTAGCCAGGGTCATCATGTTGGTGGGCGCGCAGGTGGCTGTAAAATTCGCCGACTGCCTAGCCCTTGCTCATGGCGCACTCGCCTCGCCCTGTGGGAGAACCTTGGACCGGTCCACTGAAGGCAGGCGCAATTCCCCTCTCCCACATGACCATGATCCATAACTTTTCGGCTGAACACCGTCCATTTTTGGCTTCGCGTTCACTGAGTGATTACTTGGGGGCGAGAGATCGGCTCGGCCACTGTTGAGCGCCTCAACCGGTGCGGCCAGGAACTGTCCCGGCGGACGTTGTCGCGGAGGCTCTGTGAGTGGTTGGATTGGATAGGCCCATCGGGAACACTGCAAACGACAAGCGCTCGGGTCGCCCTGAAACAACTGGAGCACTGCGGAGTGCTCGAGTTGGCTCCCGCCGAGCCTTTTCCAGGAAAGCGGCGGCGTCGCGCCGCTACCGGCTGGGCCAAGGCTCTGTCGCCGGTCTGCGGCAGCCTTGGAGACTTTGGGCCGGGCCAGCTATCGCGGCAGTTCTTATCGCGCCAGCAATTGGCGAGAACTCCAAGGCTCGATGTCCGGACACCCAACTGGTCAGTGTGGGAGACCGCGAGGCCGATATTAACGAGGTGTTTGTTTGGGTGACCGAAAAGCAGGGGCGTCCGCACTTGCTGGTCCGAGCCGAACAGAACCGCCGGGTCCAACAGGGGCACGGGTATTTGTGGGAGCAGATGGCGGCCCAGCCACTGAGCGGGATCAAGGAGGTGCGCCTGCCGCGACGAGCCACCCGGCCTGGGCGTGTGGCCCGCTTGGAAGTGCGCTTTGCCGCGGTGGACCTCCGCTCTACTCGAAACGGTCCTCAGCGGCGCTCGGTGCGATTGTGGGCGCTTTGGGCGCAAGACGTGCTTTACCCCCCCCATTTTTCAGATGTAATTCTCATTTCGATCAATGATATCAGGCGATTGTGCGATTTTATTTTTTGCATATGTAGCCATACATTAATGGCTGTATAGATTTACATAAAGATTATAGCATTCATATTAGTAGCCATCTTGAAATCCTTACGCCGCGTTCATCTCGAAATTCAAACTCACCGGGCAATCCCGTCGGCGTCTTGCGCTCCTCTTTCCGCGACGGCGACAAAATCAAGCACACCAACCATGGACGCATCACCGGCCTTGGCCTCGATCAGCTCAAGCTCATCCAAGCCGCCTTCCGTGGCGACGTCATTCCCAAGGATTCCCCCCAGGCTTTTCAAACAATCAACTCACGAGAATCCGCAGCCAGCTGTGCCCTCTTGCAGTTGGCCAAGGAGTTGGGATTGGACAAGGCCCTTTACTCCCGCAACAAACCGTGGGTGCAGGATTGCTTGGCCATGATCGCCGGCCGGATCCTCTACGCGGGCAGCAAGCTGGCCTTGTCCAATGAATG
>SYMW01000207.1 GCA_005805305.1 Verrucomicrobiales bacterium | reverse complement strand
TCCCGGGACGACTCAGGCAGTTTCCTCCCTGGCTACGCCGAGTCAGAGATCGTGAAGAAAAATCCGTTCGCCACGATCGATCAGACCGGGGTCGGCCAGCTCATGCAAATCGCTATAGAAAAAGGCAACAAAACACGGCCCGGCATCAAGCTCGGCATTTGTGGCGAACACGGTGGCGAACCCGATTCCGTGAAGTTCTGCCACAGACTCGGGCTGACCTACGTGAGCTGCTCTCCCTACAGAGTGCCCGTGGCCCGGCTCGCGGCGGCGCAAGCGGCCATTGAGGAAAAACGCCGGGCAACAACAGCGGCCGCCAAGAAGCCGGCCAGGAAGTAAGATCATTCACCGCGCCAGATCCTCTGGCGCCTCGTTCGTAAGTTGCAAAGGCCGCCCTTCGCGGGGCGGCCTTTGCCTTTTCAGGCCATGACGGGGCGCACGAGCTCTCCGTGGATGTCTGTGAGGCGAAAATCCCGTCCTTGGTAGCGGAAGGTCAGCTTTGTATGATCTATCCCGAGGAGATGCAGCACGGTCGCATTCAGATCATGGACGTGGACGGGATCCTCAACGACGTTGTAGCAGTAATCATCGGTGGCGCCGTGGGTGATCCCCGCTTTGATCCCCGCTCCCGCCAGAAGGATCGTGAAACATCGGGGATGATGATCCCGCCCGTAATCGTCGGCGGTCAGGGTGCCTTGCGAATAGATCGTGCGTCCGAACTCCCCGCCCCAAACGATGAGCGTATCCTCCAACAGCCCTCGAGATTTCAAGTCCCGAATGAGAGCCGCTGTCGGCTGGTCCGTGTCCGAACACTGGCCCCGGAGGGCCTTCGGCAACCCAAAGTGGTGGTCCCAGCCCATGTGAAAAAGCTGAATGAAACGCACATCCCGTTCCGCGAGCCTGCGGGCCAAAAGACAATTCGCGGCGTAGGTGCCCGGACTTTTCACCTCAGGGCCATAGCTGTCCAGCACGTGTTTTGGCTCTCCAGAGATGTCCGTCAAATCTGGCACGCTGGATTGCATGCGAAACGCCATTTCATAGGCCGCGATTCGGGTTTCAATCTCCGGATCACCGATCACCCCCAGCCGCCGGCGATTCAACTCCCTGAGCTCGTCCAGAGTCTCACGCCGAGTGCCGCGGTCGATTCCGGGAGGGTTGGATAGGTAGAGGACCGGATCACCCTGGTTGCGAAATTTCACTCCCTGGTGTTTGGACGGGAGAAATCCCGAGGCCCACAATCGGTCGTAAAGCGGCTGGTCATCCCTGCGCCCCGTCCCGAACGAGGTCAGCACCACATAAGCGGGCAGATCCCTGTTTTCACTGCCCAGGCCGTAGCTCAGCCAGGAGCCAATGCTCGGTCGCCCAGCCAGTTGAGAGCCCGTCTGCATGAAAGTGATGGCGGGATCATGGTTGATGGCTTCCGTGCTGAGCGAGCGAATGATGCACCACTCGTCAGCAATGCCCGCCATGTGAGGCATTAATTCACTGAACCAAGCACCACTCCTGCCGTGCTGTGAAAACTTGAACAAACTGGGGGCCACGGGGAATGTCTTCTGCCCCGATGTCATGGTCGTCAGTCGTTGCCCTTTACGAATCGAGCCAGGAAGATCTTCGCCCCGCCTGTCCTTCAAGCCAGGTTTCGGATCGAACAAATCCATTTGTGAAGGGGCGCCAGACTGAAAAAGATAGATGATGCGCTTGGCTTTTGGCTTGAGGTTTGGAAATCCGGGCAAACCCAAGGCCGCCCGAACCGTTGCCGGAGAAGCGGCGCGAGAAACACCATCGTTCAGAAGCATGCCCAAGGCCGCCAGCCCAATCCCCGCTCCTGACCGCCGAAGGAACATCCGGCGCGTCGTCGCGAACTCATGGCGAACAAGATGATCCTCAATCGCTGCGTGTTGATCGTGCCTCATGGTTTTACCCTCGTGTATTGCTGATTACTCACGCGTGATCGTTTCGTCCAAATTCAACAGGACGTTTGCGGTGACGGCATAAGCGGCTAACTCCACCTCGTCCATCGATGGATCCGGCTTGGAATCGCCAATCCGCACCAACTGCGCCGCAGCGTCCGGGTCCGCTCGAAAACGGGCAAGCCTGGCTTCGAGTCCCTGGTGCAAAATCCGCAGCTCATCGGCCTGAGGCGCCCGCGCGGTCGCGCGCCTGAATCCGTAAGCAATTCGTTCTTTTGTGGTGAGTCCGCCCTTTCGAATCATGTTTTCTGCCAAAGCACGAGCCGCTTCCACGAAAGTCACTTCGTTCAACAACGCCAAGGCTTGCAACGGGGTGTCGGTGTTGGATCGTTTAACGGTGCAAATCTCTCGAGTCGGGGCGTCGAATAAGAGCATCGTAGGAGGGGCGGCTGTTCGTTTCCAGATCGTGTAGAGCGTCCGGCGGTAGAGACCGTCGTTGTTATCCCGCTTGTATCCCCTCAAATCGCCATAGACGCTGGTTTCGTCCCAAACTCCTTTCGGCATGTAAGGCCGTACGCTGGGCCCGCCCAGCTTGTCGACCAAGAGCCCGCTGACTTCAAGCGCCTGATCCCGGATGAGTTCCCCCGCGAGACGGAATCGAGGACCGCGCGCCAAGAGACGGTTCTCTGGGTCCCGGGACAAAAGTTCAGGAGGGACGGTGGAAACCTGCCGGTAAGTGGCGCTCATCACCATCAGTTTCAGCATGGCCTTCATATCCCATCGAAGCCGGGTGAACTCGGTCGCGAGCCAATCGAGAAGCTCGGGATGGCTGGGGGGCTCGGATTGAGAGCCAAAATTCTCGGTCGTCTTCACCAAGCCCGTTCCAAAAAGCCTTTCCCATTGCCGATTCACCCAAACGCGGGCCGTCAGCGGATTCGACGGATCCACCAGCCACTTGGCCAAACCAAGTCGATTCGTCGGAGCCCCCGCCGGGATCGGCGGTAAAACCGAGGGCAAACCGGCAAATACCCGCTCTCCGCGCTTGTCATACTCGCCTCGATTGAGAACAAACGCTTCCCGCGGAGTCGGCAATTCTCGCATGACCATCGTCGCGGGAATGGTGACCTCAAACGCATCAGAGGACTTTTTCGTTTCCGCAAGGGCTTGATCGGCTGCCCTGAGGGGGTTATCGATGTTCGCCCTAAAAAACTTCGCCAGAGCGTCCCGCTGTTTGGAATCCCGGCTTTCGATTGGACGCTCCAGAATTTCCTTCACGGACTCGGGGACTCCAATTCCATCCAGTTTCACAAGCGTCGGCGGAAAGGCGGTTCGCGAAAGCCGAAAACAACCAATATTGTGACCCTCCAAGGCCTGGTGCTTGAGCCGTATCGTGAGGACCGCTCCCGCCTTCACCTCGAGTGGTGAATCGAGCAAGAACATGGCTTTGCGTGGCACTCGATTCGCTTCGACGTTGCCTCCGATAGCCCAGCCCGCGCCTTTCTTTGAATCAAGAATCGATTCAACCGGATAACCGTCCTGAGAGAAATCCGCCTCTGTTCGGGTGAACCTGATTTGGACTGACTGCGCTTCGCCTTCAGCGCGCAGCTCCGCCTCCACATGGCTCAGAACGAAATTCCCGTTCTCGTATCTCCCAAGACTTTTTGTGGGCAACGTTTCATCAGGAAACACTTCCACCAACACACCTCCAAAAGTCCCTGCAGGCACTTTCGACGTGATCGAATAGACATCTTTGGATGGATTGATCCCCCCCGCGAGATAAGCGCCGTCTCCCCGTTTTGTGAAAGTCGCGCCGCCCCGGGACTTCACTTCATCGGGTGCGAGCGGCTCCCAAACCCTCAGTTTCGCCATCTCTTTGATTTTTTGTGAAAAGCCCGGTTCCCAATCCAAGATCAGTTCGGGCAATTTCTTTTCCAGCTCCGACACCCTCCTGGAAGACTCCTCCACCGCGGCGTGAAGAGATTGAAGGGTCAATTCTTGCTCTGGCGTCGGTACCAGGACCGTAGGCTCCGGATTGCCTCCTCCCCGGTTTGGTTTCGCCCCCCCCAGCGTGCCGCTTTCATCCACGTTATTGAAAAACGCGAATAGCTCGTAAAACTCTTTCTGCTTGATGGGGTCGTACTTATGGTCATGACAACGGCTGCAGTTCAAGGTGAGAGCAAGCCACGTCAATCCCGTGGTTTCAACACGGTCGATGATGTTTTCGACCCGCCACTCCTCCCCGATGATGCCCCCTTCCCCATTGATGCGATGATTTCGGTTGAACCCGGTCGCGACTAATTGTGAACGAGTCGGTTCCGGGAGGAGGTCGCCCGCAATTTGCTCAACTGTGAACTGGTCAAAGGGCATGTTGTCGTTGAATGCACGGATCACCCAATCGCGCCAAGGCCACATGGTGCGTGAGCTGTCGGTCTGAAAACCATGGCTGTCCGCGTAACGCGCATAATCCAGCCATTGCATCGCCATGCGCTCCCCGTATCGATTTGATGACAGAAGCCTGTCGACAAGCCTCTCATAAGCCCCCGGCGCCCGGTCCCCGAGGAACGATTCCACTTCTTCAAGCGTGGGGGGCAGTCCAAGCAGGTCCAATGAAACGCGGCGGATGAGGGTTGTTTTCGCGGCTTCCGGCGAAGGCTTCAGCTTTTCACGTCCCAAGCGGGCAAAGACAAAATGATCAATCGAGTTTTGGGGCGCCCATCGACGGTGCATCAACCTGGGGACTTCAGGGCGAGCAGGGGGCTCAAACGCCCAATGCCCCTGGTACACGGCACCTTCGTCGATCCATCGACGAAACAGTTCTTTCTCGCGCGGCGTCAGCTCTTTGTGGATTTCCGCCGGAGGCATCACTTCATCCGGATCCCGCGCATAGAGGCGGCGGATGACTTCACTCTTCGCGGCATTTCCTGGAACGATCGGGATGGCCCCCGATTTAGCGGGCTTCAAGGCGGAATCACGCACATCGAGACGGAACCCCCCTTTTCTCACATTCGCATCGAACCCGTGGCACCGGAAACAAGTGTCCGACAGGATCGGCCGAATGTCCCGATTGAAATGCACGGCCTTGGATTCACCTCCCAACGAAGTGCCAGCGTGGAAGAAACCAAGGCAACAGAGAAGAAAGACCCAAGCGGAATGACATTTCGAGCTCATAGGATGGCCTTCGGAATATATCAAACATTCATCTATGCAAAAGACGGAATTGCCAAAAAGCAAATCATGCATCAATCCTCGGCGAAATGGGCATCACCACGAAGGGGTTAAGGGAGGCGTGCCTCACGGAGCCTCCTGTTCTCACCAATCCGTGGGTTTGTAATCTTTCAAGAATTTCCCCCAAACATGCGCCCCTGTATTCACGCCGTCGATGATGGGATCCAGAATACGTGCGGCTCCATCGACAACGTCCAGCGGCGGATGAAACCGATGCTCCTTCGTCTTTCGCGCCGCGATGGGCGCCGGATCTTCGTCGGTTACCCAGCCTGTGTCCACGCTGTTCATGTGGATGCCGTCGGCATGGTAGTCGGCCGCGCAGGTGCGAGTCATCATGTTTAATGCGGCCTTGGCCATGTTGGTGTGGGGGTGCCGGGTGGTCTTGAACTTACGGTAGAATTGGCCTTCAACGGCGGAAACGTTCACGATATGTTTTTCACGCCCTGGCGTTCGGAGCAACAAGGGCTTCAAACGAGCGTTGAGAACAAACGGAGCGATCGCATTCACCAATTGCACTTCCAACAATTCCACCGAGGCGACTTCGTGCAGCATCAGCCGCCAGGAGTTCCGGCCGCGCAGATCGACTTGTTGAAGGTCTTGGTCGAGTTGGCCGGCTGGAAACAGGCCGCGCGACGGCTCCCATTCCTCCGGAAGCATCGGCACTTGAGAGAGCTGGGCTGGATGAGTCAATCCAGACAGGCTCGCGGCGCTTCGCGGCAACATTTCATGTTGGGCAGTGGCAAGTTGCCCCCCCTTTCGCAGTCCCTCGTAAGCGCTGAGCAGCCCCCGGGCGCCCGCGGGCAATTCCTCCCAAGGCCCGACTTCGCCGCGCATCATGTGCTCGTAGAATTCCGAAGGCCTCCTAACGGTCTGGCATGCGTTGTTGATGATGAAATCAAGCCGTGAGTGGGAATCCAGCAACTGGGAGCAAAAGGCCTCCACGCTCGGCGTATGCCTTAGGTCGAGGCCGAAGATTTCTAATCGCTGCCCCCAGTCCTCGAAGTCCGGCTCCTTCACGTAGCGCGCCGCGGAGTCGCGTGGAAACCGAGTCGTCACGATCACTCTGGCTCCCGCTCTCAAAAGTTTGATGCCCGCCTGATACCCAATCTTCACGCGACCGCCGGTGAGCAGTGCCACGCGTCCGCGCAAATCGGCCGACTCCCCACGTTTTCGAAAATTCAATTCGCCGCACTCAAGGCAAAGCTGGTCGTAGAATGGATGGATGGTTGAATAGTCTCGCTTGCAAACATAGCAGTTTTGAGGCTCCTCAACTCGCTCCAACTTCGCCTCATCGGCGGCTTCGTGCCGCGAGAATCCTTGGGGGGGATGGCTGTTTGGAGTCGTGAAAACGGGCGCCTTGCGGCCGAGGCGGATGCCCGTCCGCGAGAGAACACTTTCATCAAGACGCGACCGGTCCGCCTTTCGCTGCCGCTGCTTGGCTTTGAACAAGCGCCTGCGATCTCCGGGATCTGGGCAATAGACCTGCCCCGCGGCCTTTAGGAGCCGTGTGCGTTCGTCAAGAGGGGCGTCCGCCAGCAAGGTTCTGTTCTCATGCACCGCCTCGAGAAAATCCGCCGCGGCCTTCAAGCGCTCCAGAAAAGCCGGCTCCCGAGGTTTCTCTGCTTTTTCTCGAGCGTTCGTTGGATTCACCCCCACCCTCCTAATCGGCTCTCCACCCGGCCATCGACCAACTCGATCACGCGTGGCGCCCGCGAAGCGACCCGAGAGTCGTGAGTCGCGACGACGAGCGTGACGTCTTGTTCGGCGCGCAACGAGCACAACAGGTCCACGATTTCATCGCCTGTGCGCGAATCGAGATTGCCGGTGGGTTCGTCCGCGAGGATAAGTTCCGGTCTGTTGATCAACGCGCGTGCGATCGCGACTCGCTGCTGCTCACCTCCGGAAAGCTCCCTGGGTCGGTGCTCGAAACGTTGCCCGAGCCCGACACGCTCCAACAATGTCTTCGCGCGCGCGACGCATTCATCCACGCCGCGCCGCGCTAATCTCGCCGGGACGCAGACATTTTCCAGCGCATCCAGCTCTGGAAAAAGATGGTACGATTGAAAGACCACGCCGATTTTCAGGTTCCTGAATCGCGACGCTTCCGAGGGGGACGCCGACGCCAGATCCACGGAAGCCACTCGAACCGCTCCCTCGTCGGCGGTATCGAGGCCCGCCAACAAATGCAACAGAGTGCTCTTGCCCGCGCCGGAGGAGCCTCGCAAAGCCACAAACTCACCCCGCCCAACGATCAGGTCGACGCCGCGCAACACGTCGACGCGGCGGTTCCCCAGACGATAAGCCTTGCGCACGCCACAGATTTCAATAACCGGGGAACGCGCCCCGAGCCCCTCGTTGCCCCCCGATGTCCCATTGGACCCCGTCGCGCCGCCAAGATTGAGCCCTTCACTCATGGCGCAATGCTTCCACGGGTTTGAGGCGGCTGGCGTTCCAAGCCGGAATCAGTCCAGCGATCACGCAAATGACAAGTGACGCCCCGCAAATGATCGCCAAATCCCCGGGCACGATCTTCGCCGGCAGATCACGAAAGTTGTAGATGGATTCAGGGAACAACTGAAACCCGGTGATCCGGCGCATGAAATGCAGAAACTCGTTCCGATAAGCAACTCCAAGCAGCCCCAGGGCATAGCCCGCAGTCACTCCAGTGACGCCGACAAACAGGCCTTGGCTCAAAAACAGCCAAAGAACCTGCCCGTTGGCGGCCCCCAATGCTTTAAGAACCCCGATTTCGCGGGTCTTCTGCACCACGAAGGTGATCAAGGCGCTGGTGATGCCAAATGCCGCCACGATCATGATGAAGAACAAGAGGTAGAACATCACTTGTTTCTCCACCAGGAGAGCGTCCAAAATATCCCCGTTGTCCTCCATCCATGTGGAAATCACAAAGTCCGGCCCCAGCATCTCGCCAAGCTCCCGGCGCATCACAGCGGCGCGCTCCGGATTTCTTACATTGACGATGATCCCATGCACGCTGTCGTCCAAACCATACAATCGCTGCGCATTTTCCATCGAGGTCACCAGAAACAATTCGTTGTACTCATAGTAACCCACGTCGAAAATGCCGCGCACCTCGTAGTCATCGGGAAGAACGGCTGATTCCACGCCCTCCTGACGGCTTTGTTCAATCCGTTCCATGGTGGCAACGGAATAAATCGCGATGATATCCCCCGTTTGCAGCCCCATTTTCCGCGCGAAGGCCCGGCCTACGAGCACCCCATCGCCGCTGAGATCAAATTCGCCGCTGACGATGCTCGAAGGAATGCTCGAAACTTTCGACTCTTCCTTCGGGTCCGAGCTGCAGCCACGCACCACGGGAGCCATCACCTTGGGCCGCCCTTCCGCCGGTTGCGACTTGACGATCACTTGGCCGAGCACGAACGGGGAAGCGGCCACCACTTCGGTGTGCGTGAGGATCTTTTTCACGACTTCTGAATAATCGCGAAGCAATTCCTCGTGATGATAGACTTTGAGGTGCGCGTTGAAACCGATGATTTTATCGCGGAGCTGCTGGTCAAACCCAGTCATCACGCTGATCACAATGATCAGCACCGCCACTCCCAGCATGACTCCGATCACGCAAATGAGCGTGATGACCGAGACAAAAGTGCGTTTCGGACGCAGATAACGCAGCGCAAGAAACAGTTCGATGGGAAGTCGGAACATCGGAAAGAAAACGCTCCTCAACCCAGGATCGGCAATTCGGCAAGAAGCGGAGTGGCTATGCGTTGAGCGAACATGGGATGGCGGGGAATGACTAAAATCCGTGGAGAATCTTCAGATTGAGGCTGATTACGGCTTCGCCGAAAGGCTGGGAAGATTCGAGATGGGAAGCTGCCGTTTCTAGGTTCAATGGCGAGGATCAGAGGATTAGATAGTCGGGCGTCGTCACGGCGCGAAACACTAGTAGCCTCGCTGATCTGTGTCAATGGAGCCCCCACCCAACGCGCTTAGGCGCAGGGCTGTTCTAAAGTCGGGTTAGGGATCCAGCAGCCAGTGCGACGACTTGGTGGAGGCGTCGACTCATCAAGTCTCTGAAGGTGGGGAAGGTGCGATCTCGCTTGCAACGTTG
>SYMW01000206.1 GCA_005805305.1 Verrucomicrobiales bacterium | reverse complement strand
GTCCGGTACTCATTACTCATTGGGGGTTGAGCGGACCGGCTGTCTTGCGTTTGTCGGCTTGGGGCGCGCGGGAACTCCACGCAATGAACTACAAATTCCCCATCGCCATAAACTGGGTGAGCGGGATGTCTGTGGAAGGGATCTCCGCCGCTTTCCAAGCTTGCAGAGCGCATCAAGGGGCGAAGCGTGTGGTGAACGCCTCCCCGTGCCCGCTCCCGATGCGGCTTTGGGAAAAATTGATCATGGTTTCTGGGGTGCGCGAGGACACCCGATGGTCCGAATTATCGAAGCTGCATCAAGCCGCCATCCGCGACCTCCTCACCCGCACCGAATTGCAAGTCTCCGGCAAAAGCTTGAACAAGGACGAATTCGTCACGTGCGGAGGCGTGCGGCTTGCCGAAGTCAACTTCAAGACGATGGAGAGCAAGATCCAACCGGGGCTCTTTTTCGCGGGGGAACTGCTCGATATCGACGGCATCACCGGCGGTTATAACTTTCAGGCCGCCTGGACGACTGGCTGGATCGCCGGGCGATCCATGTCGGGGAAGGTTTAACGGCGTCATCATGGGAAGGCGCCGCCCAGAAGATCTTGCCCTGCAATCAGGGCCGTGCCCTTCGTCGAGGCTCGAATTCTTGTCCCGCCTAAAGCACCTCCTGTTTTGCAGGGTCTTTCGGCATGAGTTGCATGAGATCACGGAGGATATCAAGGGCTTCATCGAGGTGGATATCCAGCTCCGGCTCCTTGTCTAGGTCCTCGGAATCTGAATCGTCCTCATTTTGTTTGGGGATGACTCGGTCCTTGCTAGCCAAGGCATCGTTGTCCTTTGCGCCAAACCTGTCCAATGGCACTAGTTGATCGCCTTTGGTGACGTTTTCCAACGTCAACTCGAATACTTTGTCCGGAGGGCGCTGCCGAGCCAAACGTTCCGCTTTTCGGGCCTCCTTTCGCAATTTGTCTTCCCGCAATTCTTTGCGGCGCAATTCTTCGTTTAGAGAGATTACTTTCTCTGCGCGCTGCTTCTGAAAGCGGGAGATGTCTTCACGAAGATAACTGAAATCAATGGCTCCGAGCACGCGCTCTCGCGATCTCTTTCTGATCTCGCCAAGGTAGGGCCCCACGCTGTTTAAACGGTTGAAAGGCACTGGTGTGATGAAGTCCGCTTGCAGCGAGTTGGGCATGCTCGCTTCGCCTAACTCCATGTGATCAAAAAGAGAGGGGAGCACGATGTCCGGGGTCACGCCGTTGCGTTGAGTGGTTCCTCCCGCAACTCGATAAAACTTGGAGACCGTGAATTTGATCTTCCCTGCATTGGTCAATCCGGTGCTTCTCGTGACCATGTAAGGAGCCAGGGGCAACAGGGTTTGTACGGTGCCTTTTCCGTGGGTGGATTGAGAACCCACCACCACGGCGCGGCCATAATCTTGCAGCGCGGCAGCAACGATCTCTGAGGCGGAGGCGCTGAGTTGGCTGACCAGCACGACGAGAGGGCCGCCGTAGGCGACGGCTTGATTGGTGTCCGAGTAGATTTCGGATCGGCGGTCCGAGTTTTTGACTTGCACAATCGGTCCGTTCTTGATGAAAAGGCCGGCCAGTTTGATTGCCTCCGGAAGCAGGCCGCCGCCGTTTCGCCTGAGATCTAGCACCATGCCGGTGACCCCTTCGACTTTTAGCCGCGTGATTAGCTTCTCGACGTCTTTAGAGCAATTCTCGTAAAAAGTTGGGAGGGTGATCACTCCCATCCTGCTGACTTTGCCCTTGGCGTCCACATGATCAATGACTCTCGACTTGGCTTGGGATTCGGTCAGCTTGATTTCATCCCGGATCAACGAGACAATCTTCCGTTCCGAGCCATCGACCGAACTCGCCGGGATGATGGTCAACCTGACCTCCGTTCCTTTTGGCCCCCGGATCATTTCCACCACCTTGTTCAGTTTCATGTCGATCGTGTCAATGGGCTCCTCGCCGCCCTGCGCGACCGCGATGATTTGGTCGTTTTCATGAACCTGTTTGCTGAAGGAGGCGGGGCCGCCTGGAACGACGCTGACGATTTTGGTGACGCCGTCCTCGGATCGGAGCAAGGCGCCAATGCCACTCAGGGTCAGCTTCACGTTATTGATCTCGAAGTTGGAGGCTTCCGTCGGCCCCATGTAGTCGGAATGCGGGTCGTAGGCGTGGGAAAGTGATGTGAGAAACATCTGCAGGATCTCCTCGGAATCGAATTCCCGCATCGATCGGAGGAGCCGTTTGTAGCGTTTTGAAATCAGCTCGATCGTCTGCGATGGATCGTAGGGTTTTTTGGACTCCGAAGCGGCAGCGCCGACTTTTTGGGGCGTGTCCCCCGCCGCGGCTTTTTCAGGTTTGTTCGATTCCCCAGCCTTTGGTTTTGTATTCGGCTCCGATTTGGGATTAGCCTCGGGCGGAGGGGGTTTCACGTCCGGATCCTTGACCTTGGCGAGCCGGTCTGAGAGCAGCTCGAACTTGACTCGCTGGCGCCAGAGTTCCCGGGCATGGGGCTCGTCCTTGGGCCACGGTTCCTTGTTGCGCTGGGGGTTGAAACTCTCGAGACTTGTGAATGCAACAGGTTCCTTGAGCAGTTCCTCAACCAGTTGCTGGCGCTGTTCCAGTCTTTTCAAGTAAATGGCAAACATGTCGTAACCTGGGGACACGTCGCCCGCCTTGATGGCATCGTCGAGAGACGTTTCATACTTGGCCTCGAATGCCTCCACATCGGCTTGGGTGAAAATCAAGTGATTGGGATCCAACGCATCGAGATAGTTTTTCAGGAATTGTTTGGAGATGGCATCATCGATAGGCGTGAGCCTGTAGTGTCCTTGTTCGAGAATGCGTGCAAAGGTCACGGCGATGCGGCCAGCTTGGTCGCGCGAGAAGTCCGCCGCGTCGAGTACCAATGAGAATGAGGCGATCAGCGTTGTGAACGATAGAAAAAGCTTCATACGGGTTGATTGACCTTTTCGATAAATCAGTTTCTAAATCTGCTTTGAATCTGGTTTTTAGCAACATCGAAAAGCGCCTGCCCGGCCGCGGATGTCCGATGCAGGGTGTCCCGTCGGCCCAAATGACATGGAAAAAGTGCCTGTGATGATAGGGATCGACGGTGGGGCGACCAATAGTTTCGGCGTCGCCGTGGATAGCGAGGGCCGCGTTGTGGCGTCTTCCCGTTCGGGCAGTCTTTACTTTTTTGGCACCAGCTTGGCCGAGTCCCGTCGGAATTTGACGGATTTGATCAGGACCATCGAACTGCAGTTGCCTTTAGGGAACTATCCGGAGCGCGTGGTCATGGGAAACGCGGCTCTTTTTATGGAGGCGAGCGAGCGAGAGAAGGAAATTTTATGCCGAGGCATCGTGCCCTTGGATCGGACGCGAGTGGTGGGAGACAGCATTATCACATTTCACGGAGCGAGCTTGGGAAAGCCTGGCATCTTGGTCGTGTCCGGCACGGGATCGATTGTTTTGATTCAGAATGAGCAAGGGCAATATTTCCAAACGGGAGGGTGGGGCCACCTGCTTGGGGACGAAGGAGGGGCCTACTGGATCGCGGTTCAAAGCATCAAGGCGGCGATCGCCGCAGTGGATGGGAGGGGGACTCAGACCGGGTTGGTCGGCGAAATATGCAAATGGTTTGATGTGAAGGAATTGAGTGAGATCCTGCCACTTATTTACACGCCCAAGTTTTCGAAGGACAAATTGGCGGCCCTATCCGAGCATCTCGCCCTAACATTAAGGGAGGAGGACCCTGGTTTTAACGAGGTGTGCCGCAGGGGAGGGGAAGAACTGGCTCGTCAGACTCTTGCAGGCGCTTCGTTGTTGGGGTTGCACATGGATCCTGTGCCGATCTATTTGCATGGAGGCGTGATCTCCTGTAACCGACTCGTGAGAGACACCCTCATCGAAGGACTTGCGGAGCACTTGCCTGTCAAGGTTATGGAGCAGGCGCTCCATCCCATTTTGGGCGCCGCTCTGATGGCGATGATAGGGGCTGGAATCACGCCCACGCCCAAGATAGTGAACACCTTAAGTGAAAGCTACGCGGCGCATCTCAAGATGCCAAGAGCAGACCGTGAACCCCGAGCTCTAAACCAATCAAATGAATGCCCTGCAAAAATACTTTGAACTGGCCCGCTCTCAACTCGATGAAGTCATGGCCTCCCAACTTCCCGCGATGGAGAAGGCCGCTGGGTGGGTGGGAGAGACCATGGTTTCGCAACGTTGGGTCTACGCTTTTGGCACAGGCCATTCGCACATGCTTGCCGAGGAGATCTTCTACCGCGCTGGCGGCCTTGCCCGGGCCTCCCCCATTTTGGACTCCCAGTTGATGCTCCACGAACGCGCGATCGAAGCCACTTATATCGAGCGCCGCGAAGGTCTCGCGGCGTCCTTGCTCGATCTCTATCCAGTTGAAGCGGGCGATCTCCTCATCGTCGCTTCCAATTCTGGGCGGAATGCAGTGCCTGTCGAAATGGCCTTGGAAGGCCGCAGACGCGGTTTGAGGGTCGTGGCGCTGACGAATCTGCGCCATAGCAACGCCTGGCCTTCGCGCCATTCATCGGGTCGACGTCTCGCTGACGCCGCGGACATCACAATCGACAACTGCGGCGTCGTGGGCGATGCCTGTCTCGCCTTGGAGGGCTTGCCAGGATTAATCGGACCCACATCCACCATCACCGGGGCATTCATTGTGAACGCCATCATTGTTCAGGGCATTCAGGAGGCACTGCGCCGAGGCTCGACCCCTGAAATATTTATCAGCAGCAACAGCGATGGGGACGATCATAACCATCTCTTGTTAGATCGATACAAAAGCCGTGTGCGACATCTCTGAGGCGCCTTCGGAGGTCCGACGATACTTAGGAACCGTGCAATACTGACTTCCGAACTAAAAAGCGGATTCACAACATAATCCGCAACTATTCGAACCCAGCAGTTCCGCTCGGTATGACTCGGAACGCTTGAAATGAGGCCTTGGAATCACTTTCGGCCGAGGGTTCGTGTTGTCGTTCCAAATGT
>SYMW01000205.1 GCA_005805305.1 Verrucomicrobiales bacterium | reverse complement strand
CGTCGTCATCGGCCCGGTGGCGGGTTCAGCCCGGTTTTATCGGTTGAGAAAGCCGTGATTCGGAGTGGACCGTTCAGGCCAGTCGCAAAACGGACGTCAGGCTTGACCGAAAAGAACAAATGAGGACAAAAGAACCCAAACCAAGACTCCGGAAATCTTCTTTCGTCCTTTTTCGTTTCTTTC
Source organism: Verrucomicrobiales bacterium (assembly GCA_005805305.1). Classification (GTDB taxonomy): domain Bacteria; phylum Verrucomicrobiota; class Verrucomicrobiia; order Limisphaerales; family F1-80-MAGS106; genus F1-80-MAGS106. Next base: position 5,312 of record SYMW01000205.1, on the reverse strand, counting down.
GGCAACACTCTGTTCCCATTCTTGGGGCTATTCGACCGCCGTTTGGTGCTGGGCCTCGGACATCGCGAGCTTGCGCAGACGATGGACCAACGCGTTCTCGTAAACCTTCTCCAAGTGGCCGCAACCGTGGTAGAGATGAATGGCGTAGCTGGTTTCACGAACGATGTCGGTGAGTTGAAATGGTCGATCTTTCATACCGCAGATTTAACCGAAAAGAACGAAAGAGGGCGAAAGAAATCGAACCAAGAATCCGGCAATCCTCGGTCGTGTTCCTTGAAACTTCTACTGCGAGCAGGAATAAATGCGCGGAGTCTACGCGGTCGGAGCCGGAACCTCCCTGGAGATCACATCCACAGCGACGCGCAGAGTGTGCTTTCCTCCGCCGAGGACGACCCCTCGAACGGGGCTGACATCCGAGAAGTCGCGGCCCCAGGCGACGGTGACGTGCCGGCTGGTGGGCACGACATTGTTGGTCGGGTCGACTCCAATCCATCCGATCCCAGGGCAGTAAAATGAGAGCCACGCATGTGAAGCGTCAGACCCGACCATGCGAGCTCTTCCGGGCGGCGGATCGGTTTCGAGATAACCGCTCACGTAGCGCGCGGGTAATCCGAGAGATCGGATGCAAGCGATCTGGACGTGCGCAAAATCCTGGCAAACTCCGCGCTTGTGTTTGAACACTTCGTCCAGAGGCGTGGCCACGGTCGTGGCAGCGGGGTCGAACACAAACTCACTGTGAATTCTCCGCGTCAAATCGAGAACCGCCTCGAATATCGGTCGGCCAGGCTTGAATGATCCGAGAGCGTACTGCGCGTGAAGTGCCTTTGATTGCAGGAGCGGTGAATCGAAGAGAAACTCGCTCGCCTCCAGTGTCGCGCCGCTTTGGTGTCCACGGCAAAAATCGCGAACCGACTCCCAAGAGGGGGTTTCCCTAGGTTCCGGGAGCATGGGATGGGTCACTTCGACCACGCTCACGGATTTGAAAGTGAGCTGCCGATGCTCGACTTCCATTGTGACGAAGAGGACGTGATTGCCGTGGTAATCCTCGTGGGCGCGCCTCATTGAGGGAACTGGATCGATATGGACCCGGTGATCCACGCAATGCTGCCACGCCAACCCGCGCGGATGAAGCCTGAGGGCGTGGTGGGAAAGCGACACGGGGTAACTGTATTCGTAAGTCGTGGCGTGGGTGATTTCGTAATGCATGAACTGGTATCGACAGAGATCAGGCGCGATGAACTAACTGGCCCGCATTTCCGTGTGCGTGAAGTAACGATGTCCCAACTCCACGGAATAGTTCTCGAGTTCCGTGCCGAAGAACTTGATCCAGTTCGCGAGCGGTTCCCTTCGGCCATTCTCGAACGCGCCGGCCAATTCGTGGACGATGGACTCGTCCAACCGCCTCAACAATTCCTCAACCCGGTGGTTGTCAGGTGACACACCGCGGGCATCGCGGGGAAAATTGGCGATATGCTCCGAAATCGCCGCGAGTTGAAACCGCAGGGCTCGCGGATTACGCCCGTCTTGGGTGAGGAGCTCGAGCACGCTCGCGAGCTGAGGCTGCGCGAAATAGCGGCGGCGGTAAGTCAAGGTGCTGTCCGCAATTTCCAAGATGGGGGCCAACGCGCCGATCCAAGGTTCGCTTGCCAGCGCGCACTCGACCAGGCGCGAGAGGCCAAGGCCTCGTTCGAGTCGCCGGCCGACATCCAAAAACCGCCAGCCGTGTTCTCGAGTCATATTCTCCATCTCCATGCCGCTGAAAGCGCTCAAGTCGACGATCAAAGTGTTGAGGAGAGTGAGTGCGTTGGCGAGCGGAATGCGGCCAGGCCGGGTGCGGGAATCCCCTTGAAGTTCACTCAGAATCCGCCACGTATCGCCAGACAACCGGTCGCGGACGATCCCCGCGATATGCCGGAGCCGAAGCAAGAGCTCCCGGACGGTGCCAATGCGATTTTGGTTGTATATCCGCTGCAAGATTTCGGCTTCCAAATCCTTCAGGGGAACACGCCCCAGGAAACGGGCCGGCAGAAGGTTCATTCCGGCCATGACCTGGGCCATCGCGGCCAATTCGGGAGCGCCCTCGCCCCCGGATTCATCGGCCATCCGGCTCACCACGCTGCGCAGAATTCGAAGCAACCCCTCAAGACGTTCGAAATAGCGGCCGAACCAGAAGAAATTATCGGCGACGCGGCTTGGCAATTCGGCCCCAATTCGATTCGCCGTGGTCGGCTGGCCGGCCGGAGTCAGGAGAGAGATCGCGCTCACTGGCCCGTCCGACAGCACCCAAGTGTCCTTGCTGCCACCGCCTCGTTGCATCGAGACGATGGGGTCGTCAGGCGACGTGGACACCCGGGTCAGACCACCCGGCAGGACGGAGTAGCCACAGCCATCGGTGGCCACAAAGGCGCGCAAGGCGATCTTCCTGGCCGACATTCCTGTTTCGTTCCAAACAGGCGCGCTCGAGAGGCGCACCTGTTCTTGCCCCGCGTAGAGGTGGGGACGCGCCCGAATCGCCGCGATCAAATCAGTGCGCTGGGTTGAGTCCATCAACCCGCCGAACAGCGGCACGTGCCGCTGCCCCCCCAGCGCCGGCTTCACCACGATTTCATCCAAATGATCGACGACGTAGTTCTGCTCCTTGGCCTGTCCGCACCACCATGTCGCCACTGAGGGAAGCAGTAGATCCTCACCCAGGAGGTGGCGGCACAAACCGGGCAGGAACGGCATGAACGCCGGGCTTTCCATAATTCCCGACCCCAGCGAATTGGCAATGACCACCTGCCCCGCGCGGGCGGCTTCCAAGAGTCCAGGCACGCCGAGGAAGGAATCCTGCCGCAGCTCGAGCGGATCGCAGAAGGTGTCATCCACCCGGCGCAAGATCACGTCCACGCGTTGCAAGCCCTCCAGGGTTTTGATGAACACTTGCCGGTTCCGGACGGTCAGGTCGCCGCCCTCCACCAGTGTGAAGCCAAGATATCGAGCTAAGTAGACGTGCTCAAAGTAGGTCTCATTATATGGCCCTGGAGTGAGCAAAACGACGTTTGGGATAGGTCCCGCCGCAGGGACAAGATGGTGCAACGCGTCGCGGAAAACGCTGAAAAAGAACGCGAGACGCTCGACCTGGCAGTCTCTAAACTCATCCGGGAGCAGGCGGGAGAGGACGATGCGATTTTCCAAGGCGTAACCCGCCCCGGAGGGCGCTTGGGCGCGATCCGCGAGAACCCACCATTGGCCGTCAGGCGACCGGGCGAGATCCACTCCGAGCAGGTGCAGGTGCACGCCGCCGGGAGTCAGGACGCCGTGGCACGGCCTTAGGAACGCTGGATTTGCAAATACCAAACTCGGAGGAAGAAGACCATCCCTTAGAAGCCGTTGGGGACCGTAAACATCGGCCAAGATCATGTTGAAGAGCTGGGCTCTCTGCGCGAGTCCTCTTTCGACCATCCGCCACTCGTCGGGCGGGATCAGCAACGGGACCAGGTCCAACTCCCACGGACGATCCATTCCTTGAGGGTCCGCGTAAACGTTGTAGGTAACGCCGTGCTCACAAATGATCCTGCGACCATTCTCCGACCGCGTCGTGAGTTCGTCCGGCCCCATCCGCTCAAGCGCTTGCACCAGAGTGGCCCAATGAGATCGAGGGTCCACGCCGCTCAACCGCATCTCATCGTAGCTGCCCGCGGCGGGAAAGTAGCTCGCAAAGAGGGATGCGGCTTGAAACTCCGTCGCGGGGTTGGTCCGAGTCGGCGGGTTCATCCGGGGAATCGATCCAAGGGTTTGTCGAGGGGGCTGCAACGCATGAGAGGAGAGGTCTGGCACGACCAGACTAGCCCCGGGCAAATCGCCCGAGCCGAGATTTCCGCAGATTTTTGAGCACAGGCTTGAAGGATCTGACAGTTCGTGGAATCTCTCAAGAGCAACGTGATCCGAGGATCGTCAACATCGGGTTGGGCTGCTTTCCGGGCTGTCTGCATGGGCGTTCTCACCTCCATCCCGCGATGTCTCAAGAGTCAAGCCTCAGATCCAAGGTGAAAGGAAATGCGGCGTGCCTTTCCGGCGGGGCGACGTGCATCGGGCCCGGTGTGTGTCCCATCGCCACAAAACGGGAATGTCTCCTGCTTTCGGCCTCGAACGCGTTCACGGGAAGCGTGTCGTAACTTCTGCCTCCAGGGTGCGCCACGTGGTAGGTGCATCCTCCCAAGGAACGCTCGCTCCACGAATCCACGACATCGAATACCAGGGGCGCATGCACGCCGATCGTGGGGTGCAGGCATTCCGGGGGGCGCCAGGCTCGAAACCGAACACCCGCGACATATTCGCCTTCCTTGCCGGTCGGGTGCAACGGGAGAGCCTTTCCGTTGCAGGCCACTTGATGACGCGTGTCGATCCTGCCCCCAACCTTGACCTGCAGCCGTTCGACTGAGGAATCGACATACCGCACCGCTCCGCCAGCGGCGTCTTGCTCGCCCAGAACATGCCAGGGCTCCAGAGCTTGCCTGATTTCCACTCGAACGCCCCGGCGGCAGATGGAGCCGTACTCGGGAAAACGGAATTCGAGGTGAGGAAGAAACCACTCCTCCTTGAAAGGAAAGCCGGATTCTTGAAGGTCCTCGATGACGTCCTTGAAGTCTTCCTCGACGAAGTGAGGCAGCATGAACCGATCATGGAGTTCTGTTCCCCACGGAACCAGGGTTTGCCTGTAAGGCTGTTGCCAAAACCGGGCGATCAACGCACGCAAAAGGAGCTGTTGGGCCAGGCTCATGCGCGCGTGGGGCGGCATTTCAAACGCCCTCAATTCAACCAACCCCAGCCGTCCACCGGGGCCTTCCGGGGAATAGAGTTTGTCGATGGAAAACTCGGCCCGATGGGTGTTTCCCGTGGCATCGGTCAGCAGGTTCCTAAAAATCCGGTCGACGAGCCAGGGGGGGACGAATCCACTCTCTGGAATCTGACGAAAGGCGATCTCCAACTCGTGCAATGAATCGTTTCGAGCTTCATCCACACGCGGATGCTGGCTGGTGGGGCCGATGAACAAACCGCTGAAGAGGAACGACAACGAAGGATGATTCTGCCAGTAGCCGACCAAGCTGCGAAGCAAATCGGGGCGGCGCAGCAACGGGCTTTCCGAGGGCGTGGCGCCGCCGAGCACGATATGGTTCCCACCTCCGGTGCCGACATGCCGGCCATCGATCATGAATTTCTCGGTGCCCAGCCGCGCTCGCCGGGCTTCCTCGTACAAAACGGTGGTGTTCTTGACCAACTCTCCCCACGTCGCCGCGGGTTGCAGATTGACCTCGATGACGCCCGGATCG
>SYMW01000204.1 GCA_005805305.1 Verrucomicrobiales bacterium | reverse complement strand
GCTGCCGGTGTGGGCCAAGGCGGGCAGGTTCAAAACGCTCACTTGATTGCTTCGGACAGCCCATCCATCCAGCGTCGTCAGTGGGGCGAAAACCGTGTTCACATTCGTTGCGGTGACTTCAAATCCGCCCAGGTAGACCTGAGCCGCCGCCGCGTTCGTCACGTACGGAGGCTGTGCGAATTTGATCGGCACCTTGGCGACATTCGTGGACTCGTTGAACACGGTGAACACGAAGTTGGTCGCCACGGCGTTAGTTTGAATCAACCCTTGCTGTTCCATGGCCACAACCCGTTTAGTCCCGTCACGACCCACCAGGGTGGCACTGAGAACACCTGGATTAGCTGCGCCCGCCAGGCCCGGAATGATCGAGAAACTGGTTCCCACCCGGTTCGTTCCGTCACTCCAGAGAACCAGCGTGCGATTGGTCGATAATTCGGCTGGATTGATCCAAGCGTCCACCGTGAACCCGCCGCCCAGGCCCACGTTCAAGCCCGCTGTGTTGGTCGCCCTCGCATAAGCTTCAGGTGGGAGGTAGAATCCCCTGCCCTCCTTGCCTGGAACAAATCCGCCGCCGACGATTTGAGCGGGGTTGTTGGTTCGCGAGTCGTTCCCGTTGTTTTCAAACGACCAATTGGCCGCCAGACCCAGCAGGTTCTTCCCGGACGATCCAAACCGGTGGATGGCTCGAATTTCTGAGGGAGCCAAAGCGCGATTGTAAAGCCCCACTTCATCGAGAACTCCCACGAACGGAGCCGAGAATTGATTCGTGGTCGGTTGCCGCCCTATGAAGAGGTCGTCGCGAGTATCGACTTCGAACGTCCCCACCAGTTTCGAAACTGACAACTCTCCATCCAGGAACAGCGAGGCCGTGCCGTTCGTACGGTCATAAGTCAAAGCGACGTGGTGGAAGTTCGTGGTCACACTCTGGGAGCCGATCTCTCTAGTGGATGCGCCGCCGCGATTCTCCATCAATAGAACCTTCTTCCCTTGAGGACTGATGAGTCGAAGCCCCAGATCCGACAACCGCGCGTGATCGATGCGAACCCCAACTCGAACGTCCGTCAATGGACGCGCATCGTCGACCACGTTCGTGGCATACTGGACCACGTCATCAGAGAGGGCCAAGGGTGTTGTGACCGTGGGCGACTTCGAGAAGGCTTGACTCAAAGCCCGCTCGAGGCGGGTTCGCAGATTGAAATTAACGGTGGTGGCGTTGGGGTTGAAGATGCCGATGTAGTAACGCCCGGCCGAGAGCGGCGGAACGTCGCGGGTTCCCAGGGTGAGGGTCCCGCCTGGAGGATTGAAGGCGGCAAACTTATCATAGGCCGCCAAAGTGGGTTGAGCGGCCTTGAGCAAATAAACATTCAGTGGAGCCGTGTTCTGGGAAAGGATGACTTCCAGCAAACTGGCGTCAGGAGGCACGTCCACGAAGAAATAAGTGAATCGGTTTGCCAGCACCGAACTGTTGACTCCGGTCGCGCTTTCGAGGGCCGATGGCTCCACTAGCAACTCCACCCGATTCACCCTGCCCGAGTGGCTCAGTTGGTTGTCCACGATCGTAACGATCCAGGCGCCCGTGATGGCGCTGCCTTGAAACGAACTGAGGGAACCGGGGCCATCGGAAGGTTGCGAACCAAAAAACATCCCGCTGTTGCTGTCGTCAAACACAAACCGATGAAAGGGCCCGATGAAGCCCCCGTCCGAGTTGTGGTTGTTCAGAACGACGAACTGTCGGTCATGACTCAGGTTTGCCGCCAAATCACCGATGTTCCCGTGATCAAAATCCGCGCTGACGGTGACTCGCTGCGCCAGGCTTGGCGTGATGCCAACAGCGAACATGTAGGCCCCGCCGGGCTGGCTGGCAGAGCCGTCTGGGATTTCCACGACGGGCGGCATCGCGGTCAAAATGCGATTTCCAAATTCGTCGGTGCGCTCGAACGGCTCGTTGCTGGAAAGAGCCACGAACCCATACTCCGCGCCTTCTTGGTCCTCGGATTTCACCGCGATGTAAAAAATCGCGTTCGGCCCCACGGGGGCATTGGTGTAAACGACCGTTTCCGTTCCTCCCCGCCCTCTCGATCGATCCGCGGCTGCCAGGGCGGCGGCATCGAGATTCGTGATCGCGGGATTTCGAGAAACATACAAATCGATGTCGGCGTCGAAATTCCGGGGTTTGGACAGATTAGGAGGCACGAACGTGATGAAAGCCACGTTTTCTCCATTCGTGAGCGACGAGCTGTTGGGTTGATTCGTGGAAAACACGTTGGTGAACACGTAAAAGCTCCACTGGTTCGCAACCCCGTTATTCGGCACGGTGACGCCTCCCTGGAGCGGCGAATTCGCGCCCGCGCGCTGGCTCAGCAACGGGGCGCCATTGGTGGGATAGAGAAGCTCCGTGCGCACGGGCGCCAAACGGGGCTGCGACACGAGCCGCACCGGCTCACCGCCGATCGACGCCACGAGCGCGAAATCTTGCACCACACCATCGGGATGCGTCGTCAGGGCATTCACATTCACTCGCTTGGCCGCCACGGTGACGACGTAATCATTGCCTCGGGGATGCCCGACATAGACGTTCTCAACATTGTTCACCACATCCGAATACGAGCCTGAATTCGTGGTTCCGCTGGGGATCGAGGGCGTGAAATCCGAGCCTTCCGGTATCAAATTCCCGTAGAAAACTTCCTTCGTGACGGTGTTTGAAACCACCAGGTCAAGATCGTTGACGAGTTTGATCGCGGCGCTGGGATTTCCCGGCGGATCGGTCCAGACCAATGTGAGGCGCAAGGGTCCCGCCTGAGCGGACGCGCTGGACGAATCAATTTTCCAGGAGACCGACTGGCCCGTCGCGAGGGCATTGTTGGTTCCGCTCTCCAGGAAATACGAGGGAGTCGTCTGGTTGAAGTTGGAACTTAAACTCAACGGAATGCTATTCTCAATGCTGACTCCTCCCCATCCTTGATAGTTGATCGTGTTGGCAACCTGGAAATCGTAAATCGTATTGGCCGATTTCGCGCCGTTGATCAAAAGCGCCTTCATCAGGGCCGGGGAGTAGGCGACTTTATTGCTCTCAAAAAACTGCTGCATCAGCGCGAGCATGCCTGACACGGCGCCCGCAGAGACGCTCGTCCCGGAATCGAATCGATAGGAAGGGGCCAGGGAGTCGTTCAATTTGCCAAGCTCCTGAAAATAAGTCCCGGTGGCATTGGTGGTCGTCAGGATCGTGATCAAATCGAATGGCACCGGCCTGTCCGTCCTGTTCCCAATGCTGAAATGCAATTGTCCCGGGTTGAGACTCCGATCCCGAGGAAGCTGCACCTGGCTGTCCCTCACGAAATCCGAGTCTGATGGAGAACGATTGTAGGCGACGTAAATCGGGAGTGCCGGCAAAGGGGATGGCGAACCAGGGTTGGACAACACTTCCACCTCGAAACCGATCGCGTTATCCGGAATGAACACCACATAATCATTCCTTTGGCCAGGGCCGATAACTTGCCCTGGAAATCTCGACACCTGCGGAACAGGTTCGGATGTCGCGTTCGTCCATCCTTTGGCGCGCGTCGAGATCACGAATGCGCCCGGAGCGACCACGTCCGGCTTGAAGCGTCCGTATGCCCCTTCCTGACCGATGCCCACATTGCCGCGACTTGAAAAACTGGCCACCTGATCGTCGGTGTCCGTTGCGTTTTCGAACACCTTGTTGGTCAGGAACCGGCTGGGATCGTTCGGATCCTTGACGACGACTTCGTTGGTAATCCGGCGGCGCAACTCGAGCGCTCCGACGGAGATCACGTTTTTGGCGGTGGCCGGTGAAACCAGGCCGTCGGGCTCGCCACCCAGGCCGTCCTGGCCTCCGAATCCGCCGTTCCCAGCGGCAAACACGTAAATCATAGGCTGACCCCCGGTCACCTCGGGCAGGGCATCCCGGACTGCCGCGTCATAACTGGCGGCGGCGAGATCGTAATCGCGCGCTCCGGTGTAACCCCAGCTGTTGTTCGAGATCATCGGATTGGTCTTCTTGAACAACACATAATTGGTCCGAGCCGCTGTCTCCTGCAGAATCGAGTCCGAAGTCAAGGGACCGGTCGTCAAGCTCACGCGTTGAACGAATAGTTTCGCTCCAGGCGCCACTCCCCTGAAATGGGCCCCAGCCTCCGATCCGGACGGCAATGCCGTGATGTTCGTCGAGGAAACGCCGCTGCCGGCAATGACCCCCGCGACATGAGTGCCGTGGCCGTTCGTGTCGGTCAATGCCGCGGCATCCAAGGAGAATACCCGCCCCGCCAAATCTCGATGTGTGGCGTCCACTCCGGAGTCGTTTACGTTGATCCAGACATTCGTGCCGTTCAGGCCCAAGTAACTGTTCGTTGGATTGGTTGAGTTTGGCGCCAAACCCATCAGAACTCTGCTCCGATCGTTCATGGGCATTCGGCTCCGCTCGACCTCGACGGATTGCACGGTCGAGAGCCCCGCGATCAAGGCAATCTGCCCTGGCACGGCATCCACGGTCCACACAGGGCCAAACGGCGACCGGTCCGTGCCGCGGACTTCCAAACCCAACGAGCTCAACGCAACCCTCGCGGCTTCCGCGCTCCCCGGAAACAGCCCAAGTCTCAACGGGACAGACGCGTCTGAATCTGAGGGTCCCAAGACCATGGGGAGCAAACTGTAATCCAGCTTGTAATAGGGTTCAAAAGGAAGAACGGCGCGAACACGGGAGCGTCCCTGCAGCGCCCGGGCCTGATTGCTGTTCATGCGGACGAGATACGCGTTGTTGGGGATGTAAGCGATCACTTCTCCAGAGACCTCCCGCACTTGGGCGCGGAAAAATTCGTCCGCCAATTCCTTTGCTTGCACCACATAACTTCCCGGCTCATCCGTTGATTTCAAAATTTCCGGCACCTCGACAACCCGGCCATCGCTCGTGTCGATGAAGGCGTTCTTCAGGAGAATCGCCGAATCCTTGCGCGACAACTCGTCCAAGGAGGCAGCCGTGTTGCGGAGCCTGAACGGGAAACGTTTGTCGACAATGGACGAAGGATTGGAGGAAGGGTTAGACGTGGCGGGGTCTTCTTCCAAAGCGGCGGATTGGCGCGCGCGCGCCAAGGCTTGGGCATTCGCGGACTCGAGCGCGAGCAACGGAAACGGAGTCGTGCGCGGGAGAACCGCTGCCGGCTTCAACACACGAGGAACCGGGGCCTGGTGACGATTGCGAACATTGTTGCCTAACTTGGCAAACAAGGCCGCCCCCAGGAGCGACACCAGGCTGATGATAAACCATGTTCGACTGCTCAAGCGCATCTTCGGACTTTTCTCACAAATCTCCAGGCTACTCGGCCTGGAGAATATTGAAGCTTTCGACAACTGACCTCAGATTTTCGACGGGTCCATCGAAACGAATCAAAGTTTTAGTCACGACCTCACCAGTCACCTGATAGTTCGTGCAAATCTGAAAAAATGGCCCCGGCGTCTTTACGATTGAAGACTCCGCGG
>SYMW01000203.1 GCA_005805305.1 Verrucomicrobiales bacterium | reverse complement strand
CTTCACGCGCAGCTTCAAACGGGGCTTTTTGCCGTCCTTGGCGGCCAAGCCATGGCCGGTGACGGCGATGGGAAACAAACGCCTCTCCTCCAGCATCCGAAGCGCCGCGGCTTCGCTGTCAGCCTCCAGCACGCCGTTGGCTCTTTGGCCGGTCTCTGTGCGCGCGGTGTAACGAAAACTGTTCATGAGCTTCAAACCGCCGTGCAATTCAGGACTTCCTCAACCGTCGTCACGCCGTTGCGGACTTTGATCCAGCCGTCCTCTCGCAACAAACGGAGCCCAAGCCGCCGCGCCGCCGCTCCAAGTTCGTGCAGAGGCGCCCTGTCGATGACCATCTGCGCGAGCTGATCGTTCATCACCATCAGTTCGTAGAGGCCTGAACGTCCGCGGAAACCTGTGTTCCGGCAGTTCGAGCATCCTGCGCCCCGGAACAGCGAGATCCCTTTCGAGAGCTGGAAATCCTTGGGCAGCTTCTCCCTCGCAGGTTCCACCGGCGCTTTGCACTTCGAACAGATTTTGCGGACCAACCGTTGCGCCATGCTCCCAATCAAGGTGCTCCCCACCAGGTAAGGCTCCACGCCCATGTCGATCAGCCTCAAGGGGGCTGACGCCGCGTCGTTGGTGTGCAAGGTGGAAAGAACCAAATGACCCGTCAGGGATGCCTGCGTCGCCGCCCGCGCCGTTTCCAGATCCCTGATTTCCCCGATCATCACCACATCGGGGTCATGCCGCAGAATCGCTCGGAGCCCACGCTCGAAGGTCATGCCCACTTGCGAGTCCACCGGAATTTGGTTGACTCCGTGGAGGTGATATTCCACCGGGTCCTCGACCGTCAGCACCTTGAGTTCTGGGCCCACGATGGCGTTCAAGGCGGAATAAAGGGTGGTGGTTTTGCCGCTCCCGGTCGGCCCAGTGACCAGGATGATCCCATGAGGACGGTCGACCAATGCCTTGAATTGGGCGTGCGTCTCATCGTCCATGCCGATCTCGGGCAGTGTGAAAAGAACGTTGGCCTTGTCCAGCAAGCGCATCACCACGCCTTCCCCGTACAACATCGGAATGACGCTCACGCGAACGTCAATCTGGCGCCCTCCGATCTGGAATTTGATGCGCCCGTCTTGGGGAACGCGGCGTTCCGCGATGTTGAGATTCGCCAGGATTTTGATGCGGCTGATGATGGCCGCCTGAAAACGGTGGATCTGAGGGGGCACGGACGCCTGCTGCAGCACCCCATCGATCCGATAACGAATGGAGAGTTGCGTCTCGTAAGGCTCGATATGGATGTCGCTGGCTCGCTCGTTCACGGCCTCGAGAATGATCTCGTTGACGAGCTTGATCACGCTCGCCTCTTGCGCCATCTCGAGCAGATCATCCCCCGCCTCCGGCCCGCTGCGAAGTTCCTTGTCCTCCCCCACGAGCTCATCCAGCGTGTCCCCGCCGAGACCGTAGTGAATCTTGATCACTTTCTCGATGTCCGCCCGGGTCGCCAACACCGGCTCGATCTCAAGCCCTGTCATCAGCCGGATGTCATCAAACGCGTACAAATCAAAGGGATCGCTGGTGGCCACTTTCAATGTGTTGCCGTCGCGAGCGATGGGGACCAGTCGTTTGCGGTACACCACCTTCGCGGGCAGCGCCGTGAGGACTTCAGGATCAATGATAATGTCCTCCAGATCCGCGATCGGCAGGCGCAGCTGCTCCCCCATCGCGGCGATCACTTGGCGCTCCGTAAGAAGGCCGAGTTGCACGATGGCGCGGTCGACGCGCAGACCTTCGGATTTGTGAAGCGCCAGCGCATCGTCCAGTTGCGCGCCACTCAGCAGACCCTTTCCAACTAGAATCTCAGTGAACGTCATAAGTCGTCTATCTCTCCGGCGCCGGTTCGCGTGGCTGCGGGAGAATCGCCAGCCAAAGGTGGGGCGTCCTTCACGAAACGGACACGGGCCGGGCCCGTGAGATCCACCTCAAGGCCTTCCGCGAGGAGGCTGGTGACCAGCAAGGGCTTTGGCTGAGTTCCCGCCGAGAGTTCAAGAGACTGGCGGTCGAAGCGCGGTCCCACCAGCCTGTCCGATGGACGAAACCCCGAGGCCGACAGGGAACACTTAGGAGCGCCGGCGGCCATTTCCTCCGAGCGCGAGGGAGCTATCTGCGCGCCAAGGAGCAGCACCGGTGCGTAACCCTGTGCCGTCGTCACTATATTCTCGATGCCCATTCCAGCATTGTTGATCCTTAAAACGGCAGTGGCCCACGGCGAATCTTCTCAAGATCCTTTAGATAAAGTACTTCCAAATCACTCACCAGATCCATAAAGGATATGCCTCGCTCTCCGTCAAGGCTTTCTCATCCAGGCTTTTGCAAATTTGCGCCATGCTCAACAGCCGTTTTGAGGTTGCTGAAGCCATCACCCATGGCCTCGTGAACAATGGACGATCTTGTGAACTGTAGGTGACAGCATGAATGCGTCAACTCGTCGTTTTCCGCCCCGGCAAGAGGGCTTAACCCCGAGAGCGGCGTCGCATGAATGAGGACACTTCCCTCCAGACGGCTTCTCGAACCGCCTCAACACCGCCCGTGGCGTCCAGCCATCGGACACGCTCGGGTTCGGCGGCCGCCACTTCGCGGTAGCCTCTTTCGACACGTGCAAAAAAATCGCGCCCCGCTTCTTCCATCCGATCCCTCGCCGGTGGTTCCCCTTCCGACGCGCGCCGTTGGCGCCGGGCTTCGCTCACATCGACCGGCACAAACAGGAGGAGTGTCAGATCCGGTCTTGTGTCGCCGACTGCAAAATCGATGACCCGACGGACGGACTCGATGGGGAGCAGCCTTCCAAAACCCTGATAAGCTACCGTCGAGTCGAAGAATCGGTCGCAAATCACAATCTCGCCGGTCTCCACGGCGGGCCGAATGATCTCGCGGACGAGTTGAGCACGGCTCGCGTTCATCAGCAGCAACTCGGCCTCGGGAGTCATCTTATGGTTGGCAGGGCTGTGTTTGAGCGTCTGGCGGATCTCTTCGCCGATGGGAGTGCCGCCCGGTTCTCGGAGCTCCCGCGTGTGCCAGCCTTCCCGCCGCAGTCTCTCCGCGAGCAAGGGAATTTGCGTCGATTTTCCGCTGCCTTCCGTGCCTTCGAATGTTATGAAACAGCCTCGATTCACATCGCTCTCAGTCGCGTTGGAAGAGCTTGATCCAGCTCTTGCCTGGTTTTGCTCCGAGCTGAATCCTGGCTTACTTCGTTGGAAGGAGCGCTGCGGGAATATTTCCCGCAGCAGCCGGTTGGACGGGTTTCATCGAAGCGGACAAATACTCAACGAGCGACTGGATCTGCGGATCGGTCAATGGGCCGCCGAGCTGTTTCGCGAACGCAGGCATCAAGCTGCCGGGTTTTCCATTCACGATCGACTGAAGCCAATATTCCGGGCTCGTGGCCACCTTCAATTGTCTCAGGTCCGGGACGAACGCGGCGCGGTGGTCTCCCTCGTGGCAGATGCCGCATGCGGCGGTGTACAAGGCGAGGCCCGTCTTCCCCACCGCCGGTTCCACGTGGCAGGAAGCGCATTCGCCACGGAACACCGCCTGCCGGTCGGCGCTCGCGATGGCCGTATTGCGCGCCCGGTCCTGGCCGGCGGCACCGGCGAATTGCAGAGTCGGCTCCGGAATCACGACTCGAAAGGAAAGAATCTTATATCCGTGACTCGTGTCTACCGTGATAGATTTGCTAACCATCTGTCGTTTCCCCTTCAAATCCACCTTGGTTTTGATCACGCCGTCGCTCCCCGGATTCAGCACCCACGGAACCGGGGGAATTTCCGCAAGGGTGCAGCCGCATGAGGGCCGAACCGCACGAATGGTCAGGGCTTCGCGGGCCATGTTGGTGAGGGCAAAATTGATGAGGACGAATTCCTCACCCGGCTTCGCTGTGAGTTGCTTAAAATCAGAATCCCAAGCCAGCGGGGGAATCTGGTTGGGAACCGGGCGGATTGCCGGGGTTTGCAGAAATCTTCGATTCGTCGAAATCAACGCGGGTTCCTGGGGGGCCAGCGGACCGATTGGCTCTTTCCTAGCCGGGATGAAAGAGACGGGCGGGAGGTCGAGCGGGAGGGGCGGGGGTTGGTTGTTGTCCGGCAAACCTGGCGCCAATTGTGGTTCCCATGCCTGGAGCCAAGGGGCAGTCAGCGACACCAGACATAATGCCAGGACAACATTTCTGATCAACACCGTGTGGCTCATATCAGAAATTAGGATCGCATATGGGAATCGCGTTGTCGATACACTCTTGGCAAGGAATCGAAGGCGATCGCCCGACGCCACTCCAATGGAAAGCAGAATTCGATTGAAATTGGGGCCTGTGCAGTCCGAAGTTGATGCTGCAAATACGTCCAACAACCTCGGGATGCGCCGAGGCGTTATGAAAATTGTGGCTTGCGCCAGCAATTTCTGTGATGGTAGCGTTAATAATCCGCTAAGACCCAGCTCACTAAGCGTCTCAACGCATACCAAAGCGCCATCTTCAAACCCTACCTTTTAACTAATCATGAAAGCGCACACGCCACCTCCTCGCCATGAATCGGGGTTCACACTCATCGAACTCTTGGTGGTCATCGCCATCATCGCCATCTTGGCTTCACTGCTGCTCCCTGGGCTTGCACGGGCCAAGGAACTCGCCACGGGAGCCCGCTGCCAGAGCAACCAGAAGCAATTAGGGCTTTCGTTCTTCATGTACGCCGACGACAACAACGGTAATATTGTCGGAATGAGCACCTATCGTCCGGGGCGGGACTTCTGGACCGGGCCCAAACCGGTGGCAGGATTCAAGGGGAGCCCCAGGGAAAGGGCGATGGCGGAGGCCCACGAGGGCATCAAGCAAGGCAAACTCTTCAGATATGCAAGCGCGGTGGATGCCTGGCATTGCCCTGGGGACAGGCGATTCAAACTTCCCATTGGAAAGGGGTTCGCTTATGACAGCTACGGTGGGGCGGGCGGCCTTGACGGAGAGGACGAGTCCAACTCCATTCAAAAGTTTGACGCGATTCTCTCCCCGACGCGGGCTTATGTATTCGTCGAAGAGGCAGATGATCGAGGATGGAATCTTGGCTCATGGCTCATCGACCCGACCCCCACCACCTTCACGTGGGTGGACGCGGTGGCCATTTGGCACAACAAGAAAAGCACTTTAAGTTTTGCCGACGGCCACGCAGTGACCCGCAAATGGCTGGGTAGCGCCATGCTCGTTGCCTCGGATGTCCGTGGTGCGGCGAAATTCGGCGCCACCGCGAAAACCGCCCAGGACAAGCAGGATATTTGGTACATGAAATGGGGCTACACTCATAAGCGGCAAGCCGATTTTGATAAACTCTGGGCAAACGTACCGTTCAGCCCCTAATCAATCCTGTCGATCGTCTTCTCAAATTGCTCGAACGTCCACAGAGGTCATCAACTTAGCCGGGACAATTCGGCCAAAGGCAGGGCTGTGCTGCCGCACGCCCTGGATCGCACGGGGTCGCGGGTCATGTCGCGGCCTCTCTTTTTTCTCACGATCCAGTGGCGATTAACAACTGGGTAGATCTTCAATCTGACTCAGCACAATAGCGGTTGCACCGCAACGCAGCCTCACGGAGTATTGAACAGCAACGGCTTAGGACTATCCCGAGCTGGATTTTCCTCAAAACGAGAGTTAGACCTCGTGGAGAGTTGCAAACGCCTGGACGAGAAAGGCTTGACGAAGAGTGATGCATATCCCTTGTGGATCTGGGGCGTGATTCGGAAAGACTTTGTCGCCAGGATCTTGCGAAGATTCTCCTTGGGCATGCCCCGTTTTTAGCATTCTTTCCCTCATCGGCACCTTGCCACGGGGCATGCCGCATGACGCATGCGGTGCCAGGTCATGCTCCCGATGGTTTTTAGCCGGTTCCCGCATGCGAGTGGACCGATTGTCTCACTCGCAGACAGGGGTGATTCTTGAGTCTATGTCGACGTCTCCTCCAAGGGACTTCATCAAGCGTGGCGGGGTCTGGGTCCTGGCCCAGAGTGGACTGATGCTCGCGGTCATCGTTCTGGGTGTCCTCTTTCATGGGGATTGGAATTTTGGCGTGGCGGCCACCACGGGACTCGGGTTGCTGGGAGCGAGCGCTTGGTTTGGGATCGCGGGCGTCTCCGCGCTCGGTCGCAATCGAACACCATTTCCGCAACCTACTGAAGGATCACAACTTGTGCAGCGAGGGATCTACTCGGTCGTGCGACATCCCCTCTACACAAGCGTCATCTTGGGATCTTTTGGTTGGGCCTTGCTCTGGGAAAGCGGGCCCTCTCTTATTGCGGCATTGGCATCGGTTCCCTTTTTTCGATCCAAGGCTCGTTGCGAAGAACGATGGCTTAGAAAAGAGTTTGCCGGCTATGCGGACTACGAAAGCAGCGTGCCACGATTCATCCCGCGGCTTTTTCATTCGCGGCGCGTGACCTGATGCCCGGTCGGCCAATTCAACCTTAATACGGCAGCTGCCCTTTGCGAACATCCTCAAGGGGCAGCTGCCGTGTTAAGGATCGAGGTTCAAGGCTTGAGGGCAAAGCGCGGCTCGATATGTGACACGGGGTTCCGAGACTACTTGTGCCCAAAAAGCATCGAACCCCGCCCTTTTGGAGGCGAGGTTCGACGTATCTGAAATCGAGAGGAGGTAAGGGCTCAGTATCTTGAGTTCAAGGGCGACAGTCTTGGTTTCAAGATTTCATTCACTATCCACTCAAACGGTGAAGCGACGGGAGATTTGTTTCCTTCTGGCGCGCAATGTGTTCGCAACCAAAGGCAGGAGGAGAAGAGCACCTGCAATGTAAGTGGCGGGCTCGGGAACTGGATTCGGGGGGCCGATCAAACTTTGAACGTCGGGGGTCATTTGCTCTTTGAACCAGGTCAAGTCAGAGCCGGTGCCGCCCGAGTTTAGCGGAGTTAACCAGAAATTCGCGGCGTTCAGCACTCGGGTCACTGGCGCGCCAGAGCCAGTGACAATGAACCCCCGGCCCGTACCTCTTGTTGTTACGTCAAACGACCCGGCAACGGGCGTAGCAACGGATTCATAAAGCGATTCCCAAATGGCGATTGCCAGGGCGGATCTGCGCTCCGCTTGCGTGAGCGAGACGCCATTCACGAGAGCGCTTCCGACCAACTCAACAGAAGCCACGTTATTGTTGTAAACCAACGACGCTCGTTGCCCAGAGGTGCCGCCGTTGGCCCAACTCGGGTCCGGCGCATAGCCGTTGTTATCGCCGGTGGGCGAGGGGCTGGGCGCGGTTGAGAAATTCGTCGGAACGTAATCGTAGGTGCCGCTGCCATTGCTGTTTCCGATGTCTGTGCAGAATCCGAGGAATTTGTCCCCGGTATCGTAAGCCCCACCGTCTCCTTGGACGATCACGGATTTCCAATCCCCAGCCCACCCGGCCGAAGCCAATATCGTGGTGGTATCTCTGTAGGCTCTGCTCGTCAGACCGCTGATGCCAGCCTCCGCTGTGATGTTGATTTTGATCACAGCAGCATGACCTGCTCCTGAGAGGACCACCCCTCCGAGGCAGAACACCGCCAATGCCAGCCTAGACTTGTCGCCGTGTTTGATTTTTTTCATATCGCTTCTTATTTAATTCCTCGTCGATTGACAGCGACCACATTAGCCGCACTTTACCCCCCTGTTTTCGTCAAAAAATGCCGTTCTGATTCGATTTCATGCGGGTTTCATCAATTTTGATTTTTCCAATATGTGGCCACATTTATAGTAATAATTATCTTTACATCATTCTGTAATATGCTTCTTT
>SYMW01000202.1 GCA_005805305.1 Verrucomicrobiales bacterium | reverse complement strand
CCCGGCCGGGGTTTTTTGAAGAACGCGATCGTCCGGGGTCAGTCGATACTCTCCTTGCATCCACCAAAGCCGGTTGCAAATGGCGCGGTGCGAGTTCATGGCGCCTTTGGGCCTGCCGGTTGAACCCGACGTAAAAATCACATAAGCCAGATCGTCCGGACTCCCCAGGTCCACCAAATCCTCCTTCGATTGGCCTTGGTATGGCATCCAGCTTGGGTCGAGCAGGAGGATCTCCCCGCGCAGGGGGGGAAGGAGGTCTTCCAGATGGGGCTGGGCCAAGACGAGGGAAGTTTCCGCGTCCTCCAACATTTGGCCGAGCCGTTCCTTGGGATAGCCCGGCTCGAGCGGCACGAAGGCGCCGCAGGCCTTGAGGACCGCGAGCAAACTGACGACCAATTCCTGCGATCGCTCGGCTAGGACTCCAACCAAATGACCGGGTTTCACTCCGAGGTCCCGCAGCGATCGAGCCAGCTGATTCGCCCGCGAGTTCAGAGTTTCGTACGAGAGATCGACCCCTTCGAATCGAAGCGCAACGCCGTGGGGGGTGCGCGCCGCTTGGCGCTCCACAAACGTGTGCAATCTGGCGGGATCTGGATACGCGACCTGCACCCCCCGCGCGGCGAGCATCAGTTCCCCGCGCTCCTCCTCCCCCATCATCGGCAACTCCTCCACTCGCGCCACGGGAGAGGAGCCCATGGATCCAAGCAGCACAAGGAAATGGGCGGCCATTTTTTCGATGAGTTCGGGATAGAACAGATCCGAAGCGTACTGAAAAACCGCCAGCAAGCCATCGGGAGCAGGTCTCAAGTGGATCGACAAATCGACCTGAGCGACCGCCAAATCGATGGACAAAGGGGTCATGGTGAGCTGCTCGAACTCCACCGCCGAGGGCGGATCGTTGTCCCATGCAAACAGCGCCTGGAAAAGCGGATTTCTGCTGGGGTCCCGCTCCGGTTTCAAATGTTCCACCAGTTTCTCGAAAGGGAGATCTTGGTTGGCGAAGGCATCAAGACACATCTCCCTGATCTGGGCCAAATGCCCCAGAACCGTGGGATTCCCAGACAGATTGGCGCGAATCACGAGCGTGTTGATGAAGCAGCCGACGACTCCCTCGAAATCCGGACGGGTGCGGTTAGCCACCGGAACACCCACCAACAAGTCGTCCTGCCCGGCGTATCTCGAAAGCAAGATTGTGAACCCCGATAAGAGTGTCATGAACAACGTCGCGTTCCCGCTTTTCGCGAGCGCTTGGAGCGCTTCGACCAGGGAGGCCGGCAAAAGCACCGCATGCCTCCCACCCTCAAAAGAGAATCCGGACGGACGCGGCTTGTCCGTCGGCAGATTCAGAACGGTCGGTGCGCCATCAATCCGGCCCCGCCAAAATTTCAAGAGGGCGTCCAGCCCCTGCCCCTCTATCCGCGCCCGCTGCCATCGAGAAAAATCCCGGTAAACACTTTCAACCGGGCTCAAGACCGGAGACTCCCCACGCATCAAGCGGCCAAGAATCAATCCCAATTCCCGGGTCAAAAGGCCGACGGACCATCCATCGGAAACAATGTGAGGCATCGCGAGCAGCAATACATGATGCTCCGGAGCCATCTTGAAGAGGGTGGCTCGGAACATGGGTCCAGCTTCGAAATCGAAAGGTTGGGAGGCGACTTCGCGCATCCGCGTGTTCCTCACGGCATCCGAATCGCCTGAGACATCCAACGTCGCCAGTCCCGGGGGATTCGTTTCCAACACGACCTGCTTGACCCGGCTCCCAAAAGTCCGGAAGACGGTCCTCAGGGATTCATGCCGCCGCACCAACTGCTGCACCGCCTGTTCCATCAACGACACGCCGAGGGAGCCGCGCAGATCGATCCCGATGGTGAGGTGGTAGGCCGCGCTTTCACCGGCGAATTGATGCAGCAGCCAAAGCCGTTCCTGGGGATACGACAGGTCCGCGGGGCCGTCCAGGAATGCCAACAACTCCTGCTTCCGATCGCGGAGTTCCTCCAATAACTCCGGCTTGAGAGCTCCCGAAGAAGAGTTGATTTGAAGCTTGCCGCCATGCGCCCGAACCTCGATCCCCATTCGGTTTAGGTTCGCAAGAAACAGCTCAACCGTCACAGCTCGATCCTTTCCGCGAGCACGGCCCCGGCCACGCCCGATGCCAATTGGTCGAGGCGGCTCGCGAGCGCCGCGAGGGTCGGAGCCGCGAACAAATCCCTCAGACTCATCTCCACGCCCAGACGATGCCGCACCCGCGCGACGAGCCTAGTCGCCGTCAATGAATGGCCTCCCAACTCGAAGAAATTGTCCGAACTGCCGACATTTTGCAGTTCGAGTACCTCCCTCCAAATGGCGGCCAACGCCTCCTCGGCAGGACTGCTCCGAGTCTCCCCCGCCGGGCAGCCTCTGGCTTCCTCGCACTCTAAGCCGTCCAGGTGTTGGAAGTCGATCTTGCCGTTGGATGTGAGGGGCAACGTCTGCAAGAATTTGAATCGGGATGGAACCATGTATTCCGGCAGGCGTTGCTGAAGAAACTGCCGCAACGCGCCGGGGGCAGGCGGGGGACAGCCTTGAACCACCATGAAGGCCGTCAACGAGTTTTTTCCAGAGGCATCCAGGCGAGTTCTCACGCACGTTTGACGCACCCCAGGATATTCCTCGAGGGCATGCTGTATTTCTCCCAATTCAACGCGATGACCCCGAATTTTGATCTGCTGATCGGCCCGCCCCAGGTGCTCGATGTCGCCGTTCTGATCGTAACGAGCGAGATCGCCACTCCAGTACAGCCGGCCGCCCGGCTTTCGACTGTAGGGATTGGGAAGAAATCGTTCCGCGGTCAAATCAGGTCGATTCAGATAACCTCGGCTCAACCCATCGCCTCCGACCACCAGTTCACCTCGCACCCCGATCGGCGCGAGCCGGCCGCGCGAGTCCACAATGTGAACGCTCAAGTCCTCGATCGGCCTTCCGATGAGACTGGCTGACTCTAAGTCCTGACGGTGGATCGGCCGCCAAGTGACATGGACAGTGGTCTCGGTGATCCCGTACATGTTCACCAGCCGCGGGCGATCATCGCCGTGGCGCTCAAACCAGGGTTTCAACCTGGCCATCTCCAGGGCTTCTCCGCCAAATATAACCCATCTCAGGGAGAGTTCGATGGCCTGGCGGGAAGAGGACTCCGCTTGCATGAGTTGCCAAAACGCACTGGGTGTCTGGTTCAGCACCGTGACTTTTTCCAAACCAAGCAGGGCGAGGAAGGCCTCCGGGGACCGACTGGTCTCACGCGGCACGATCACGAGCCGCCCTCCGTAAAGTAGCGCTCCCCATATCTCCCAAACCGAAAAATCAAATGCGAATGAATGGAACAGCGTCCATACATCCCGATGATCGAATTGGAAACATCGCTCGGTTCGTTGCATAAGCCGCGCTACCTGACGATGCGTCACGAGCACCCCCTTGGGTTGTCCCGTCGATCCCGAAGTATAGATCACATACGCGAGGTTGTCCGGCTGCGCGCCGCAGTCGGGGCATCTTGCCGGCGATTCCGCCATCCAGGGTTCGCTGGGGCCGTCCAAGAACACTCTTCTGGATGGAAGAGCAGGAAGTTTTGGCTCTAACGCGTGCAGCGAAACCAATGCTGAAGCGGCCGAATCCTCGAGCATGAAGGACAAGCGGGCCGGCGGGTAGCCTGGGTCCAAGGGCAGATACGCACCCCCTGCTTTCAAGATGCCAACCACTCCGATGACCAACTCCAAGGATCGTTCGACGCAAAGGCCGACGATGGACTCAGGACCGACGCCCAATGATCGCAAATGACGGGCCAGCCTGTTCGATCGCGCGTCGAGTTCCTCGTAGCTCAAGGACGACCCTTCAAACGTCGCGGCCGGCCTCGCCGGAAACGCCACGGCTTGTTCCTCGAACCATTCGTGAAGACAAATCCGCCGCCCGTCCAGCGCCAGGGGAGGATTCCATTCCTCGAGGAGCTGGCGGCGCTCGGTCGGATCCAACACATCCAAGTCGCTAATCTTGCTCTCAGGCGCCTCCTGCAACGCTTCAACGAGGCGTTCGAAAGCCAAATGCAACATTCGGTTGATCCGCTTCGGATCTAACGAGGCCTGGCACTGGGTGGTCAGCGCAAACCCTGTTCCGAAGTCATCCACGGATACTGCCAAGGCGTAATTCGTGCGCTCTTCGCCACCCAGAAATTCAATGCCGTCCCAAGCTTCAAGCTCGTCCTGCGGAGATTTCACCGCTGTGGAGACGCTGTGGCGATAATTGAACAGTGCCGTGAAGAGCGGCGCCGGCGCCTGGACAGCGCTGCATCGCTGGGCCAAGGCCAGGGGAGCGTGCTCATGACGCATCAACCTTGCGAGGCATTGATGAGCGTTTAGCACGCTCCCTCGCACCGTGTCCTCCCCAAGCCTCAGGCGCAGAGGCAAGGTGTTGATGAACAAACCCAGAACGCGCTCCGACCCTTCCCCGCCTTGAAGACGCCCGAACAACAGCGTGCCAAACACAACATCGCTCCTGCCCGAGGCGCGGGCCAAAACCATCGCCCAAGCGAGATGCGCCAAGCTGGCGGCGCTCACCCCTAAGGATCGGGCGGCAACACGCATTCGTGCTCCAATCGATGAATCCACCGGAAGCCTCGATTCCACGATGCCAGATCCATCCCTCATCGCGCTGCTCAAACCGAACGGTTCGGTCGGCTCAACCACATCTCCCAGCATCTCCCGGAAAAACGCCTCGTGTTCCTGGCGGGAAACACCCAGCGTCGCTTGCGCCACGAAATGACGGAATGGGAGCGGTGTTGGCAACGACCCCCCACGCCCCTGCAACAGCGCCTGGATTTCCTCCCGCACAGCCCGCATGGAAGTGTGGTCCACCACCAGATGGTGGAAGAATTGCAGCAACACCCAGCGATCCCTAACCTGGTCGCGCGCGATGAACAGGCGCATCATCGGCGCCTGGCGAACCTCCAACCGCACGGACCTCGGATCAAACCGCTCCTTCATCCACGCGACGACATCCCCCCGTCCATCGGGCACTTGAACCTCTTCAACCGGAAGGCGGGCGAAACGCCAAACAACCTGCACGGGACAGGGCAGGCCTTCCCACAAGACGGCGGTGCGCAGGATGTCGTGACGATCAATTACACGCTGCAGCGATTCGATGTAACGGTCCATCCTGGCTCGGGAATCAAAGCAGGTCAGGCTTCGAAGCAAGTAAGGATCCCCTTGGTGGCTCAGCAGATGATGAAACAGCATCCCCTCTTGAAGCGGGGCCAAGGGATAGATGTCCTGCACATTCGCCACTCCTCCCTCGACTCGCGCCACAATTCGATCGATCTCCGAGGACGTCAGCGCTATGAGCGGCAACATGTCCGGATCGATGCGTTCGCACTCCGCAGGGATCCGGTTTGGGGGAACCGCCACCGCCGTGCTGGTTTCCATGAGATTGGAAGCCAGCCCAGCCACCGTGGGAGCCGCGAAAAAAGCCCTCAAATCAGAGTGAATTCCCGCGCGGCGCATCCGGCCCAACACGCTGATGGCCAGCAGCGAATGCCCCACCAACTCGAAAAAGTTGTCGTGAATCCCCACCCGTTCGATCCCCAGGGTCTCGGCCCAAACGTTCGCCATGGCCAACTCGACGGGCGTCCGTGGCGCCACGTAAGAATCTTTCAACCCAGCGGTCGCGTCAGGCGCGGGAAGGGCCCTGCGATCTATCTTCCCATTCGATGTCAGCGGTACTTGGTCGAGCGCCACAAAGTGTGATGGCACCATGTAATCCGGCAACCGCTGCGCCAGCCTTTCTCGGAGCTCGCCAAGGCCGCCCGCGGAACCCGGCTCGAAAACCACATACCCAACCAACCTCCGGTCCCCTGGCTGATCTTCACGCATCACCACCACAGACTCGCGCACGCCCGGCACGCTCGTGATCGCCACCTCGACCTCGCCAAGCTCGATCCTGAACCCCCTGATCTTGACCTGGTGATCCAGGCGGCCCAGATACTCGATGTCGCCACCCGCCAATCGTCGGGCCAAATCCCCCGTGCGATACAACAAGCCCTCCTTTCCAGGGATGAGATGGTTGGTAACAAATCGCCGCCGAGTGAGCTCTGGCCGTCCCAAATAACCCCGCCCGACCCCCGCGCCTCCCACGAAGATCTCGCCCGGAGCGCCGATGGGCGCGGGCTCGCCGCCCGGTTCCAGGATGTAGAGTTGAAGATCCGGAATCGGAACTCCAATGAAACTCCCATGACCACGCTCCAAATCGGCGTGACGGATCGGACGATAGGTAACATGGACCGTGGTCTCGGTGATCCCATACATGTTCACCAGAAGCGGGCGTTCGTCGCCGTGGCGATCGAACCAAGGCCGCAGGATTTGCGGATCCAAGGCCTCTCCCCCAAAAATCACGTAACGCAATGTCGGCGGCCGGGGAAGGTCGAGAAGTTCGGGTCTCAAAAGCGATCGAAATGCGGACGGCGTTTGGTTGAGCACAGTCACGCCTTCGCGGCTCAACAGATCCAGGAGCGCTTCCGGAGAGCGGCTAACCCAATAGGGAACCACCACCAGTCTTCCTCCATGCAAAAGAGCGCCCCAGAGTTCCCAAACGGAGAAATCGAAGGCGGTGGAATGGAACAGAGTCCAGACGTCATCTGAGCCGAATTGAAACCACCCCTGGGTTGCCTCAAAAAGGCGGGCCACGTTGTGATGGGTGATGAGGGCCCCTTTGGGTTGCCCAGTCGATCCCGACGTGTAAATCGCATACGCCACACTGTCCGCGGTGGCGGACGATCGAGGATTGGACTCTTCGTCGGCCGCCGTGTCGTTCACGAGCACGCAACGGGCCCGGAGGCTCTGCAATTCCGGCACGAACGCCTCCTCCGTGACGACCCACTCCGCGCCAGCATCCTCGAGCATGAACCCGACGCGATCCTTGGGATACGCCGGATCCAAGGGCAAATAAGCACCACCCGACTTGAGGATCGCAAGGATTCCAACAACCAACTCCATGCTTCTTTCGAGGCGCAGCCCGACAAGTTGATCCGGTGTGACGCCAAGTCCTATCAACCTGTGAGCTAGGCGATTGGCCCGTTCATTCAAGACTCGATAACTGATCCGCTCGTCTCCGAAGACCAGCGCGACGCTCTCTGGGGCGGCCTCGGCGCGCTCCTCAAATCTCTCGTGCAAGCACGCGCCTTTGGGATGGATTTCCCATCTGTTCCATCCCACAATCGCCTGTTCTCTTTCCGCCTGACTCAGCAATTTGATCTCCGAAATCGGACGGTTCGGCTCGGCCACCACACCTTCGAGGAAACGAACGAAATGCTCGGCGATCCTCGACACCGTGGAACGATCGAAAAGGTCGGTGTTGTACTCCCACAAGAAATCGATATGCCCTCCGGCGTCGTGCCCTCTATCGCTCACCCTCTGCTCACGGCGGGGAATGGCAACGATGTTCAAATCAAATTTGGCCGATCCGTTATGAACGACTTCCTGATGTTCCACGTTCAAAT
Organism: Verrucomicrobiales bacterium; assembly: GCA_005805305.1. Lineage (GTDB taxonomy): Bacteria > Verrucomicrobiota > Verrucomicrobiia > Limisphaerales > F1-80-MAGS106 > F1-80-MAGS106. Next base: position 7,564 of record SYMW01000202.1, on the reverse strand, counting down.
CCGGCAAGCCCAAACCGGGCCTGGGCGAATCATGGAAGCTCAGCATCACTTGAAACAGAGGGTGATGGCGGCTGCTCCGGATGGGACGGACGGCGTCAACGATTTTCTCGAAAGGCACGTCCTGATGCTTCAGGGCGTCGCGGACCACTTTGGAAACACGGCCCTGCAATTCCCGAAACGTAGGATTCCCCGACAAATCATGCCGCAGGACGATATTGTTGATAATCATCCCGATCAGTCCTTCCGCCTGGGGCCATCGACGGTTGGCGATGCTCGCTCCCACGCAGAGGTCGTCCTGCCCGCTGTAACGCCCCAAAACGGCCGCAAACGCGCCTTGAACGGACATGAACAGCGTCGCGCCCGCCGCTTGGCTCAGTTCGCGCAACCCGTCAGAAAGGGCGGCGTCGAGAGTGCTCCGAAAAAGCGCTCCCGCCGACGAGGGCCGCGGCGGGCGAGGCCGGTCGCACGGCAGTTCCAAAAGTCCTGGACTGCCCGCCAATTGCTTTTTCCAATAATCAAGGCCGGCATCCAAATTCGAGCCGGTCATCCGTTCATTCTGCCAAGCCGCGAAATCCGAGACTTGAATAGGCAACTCGTGCAATGGGGAAGCTCGCCCGGCGGAAAAGGCGCCGTATAGAGCGACGAGCTCTTTCAAGAGAACATTCAACGACCAGCCATCATGGACGAGATGGTGGTCCACATGCGCCAGAATGTGGTGAGTGCCGCTCAGTCGCAGCAGAAACCACTTGACCAGCGGCCCCCGAGTCACATCGAAAGGTTTGCGTCCCTCATCGTGAATCAGACGCTCCGCTTCGGTTTGGCGTTTCTCCAACGGCAAGCGCGAAAGATCCCAAGGATCTAATCGCACTTCCCATGAGGGCTGAACTTCCTGGACAGGCTGGCCATCCACTTCCGGAAAGCTCGTCCTGTAGATCTCGTGCCTCCGAACAATCTCGCTCAAACTTTTCTCGAGCATCGGCACGTCCAACCTGCCCCGGAAGTGGATGCCACCTTGGTAGTTGTAGGCGACCTCACCGGGATCCAGTTGCTGGAGGAACCACACGCGGCCTTGAGCGAATGATAAAGGAGCCCGTCCGCCCCGAGATCGAAGCGGAATTTCCTCCACAGGACCGGATGCGCCCGGCTCCAGGCAAAGGCGGTCGATTTCAGATGCCATGGCCCCTGGAGTCGGCAACTCGAACACCCGGTTGATGCCCACCTCGATTCTAAAACGATCACGCAGCCTCGATGCCAGTTGCGTGGCCGTGATGGAATGGCCGCCCAACTCAAAAAAATCATCCAGCACGCCCACTTTCTTCAATCCAAGAAGGTCGGCAAAAATACGCGCAACGGCGGATTCGGTCGGCGTTCGTGGCGGCATGAAATCTCTGAAATCCCCGCCGTCCGCCGATGGCGCGGGCAGCGCTTGACGGTCGATTTTTCCGGTCGCCAGCAACGGCAGATGATCAACAACGACAAAGCTCGATGGGATCATGTGTGCAGGAAGCACGCGGCGAAGCCTCTCCCTCAGTTCACGGATTAACGGTCGGGAAGGCTCCGCCAGCGCCACGTAGGCAACCAACCTTGGATCCCGAGGCAGGTCTTCTCTGAGGATCGCTTTGACCCCGCGCACCGCGGGGTGGCTCCCGATCTGCGACTCGATTTCCCCGAGCTCGATCCGATAGCCCCGCAGCTTGATCTGATCGTCGGCGCGACCCGCGAAATCCAAATGGCCATCCGGTCGCAGGCGCGCCAAATCTCCGGTTCTGTAAAGCCGCTCTCCCGCCTTCTGAGACCCCTGGAGGGAGGGGATGAACCGTTCCGCCGTCAGATCCGGACGATTCAGATAGCCCCGCGCCAGGCCCACGCCTCCAACCCACAGCTCGCCCATTTCGCCCGGAGACACGGAGCAGCCCTCCGAGTCCAAAACATGAAGCGTCATGCCGGCAATGCCGGAGCCGATGTGGGGCGGTTGTCCATCGTCCACGCACTGGGCCGCGGACACCCATATCGTGCATTCCGTGGGGCCATAAAGATTGAAAAACATTCGAGAGGGCGCCCACTTTGAAACGAGCGCGGCGGGGCAGGCCTCGCCCGCCACATTGAGGACCGCGAGATCGCTCAAAGGCTCGGGCTGCAACGCCGCGAGGGAGGAAGGAGGGATGGTTAAGATGGTGATTCGCTGTTCTCGAAGCAGTTTCGCGAGCGAAGGCCCCGGTCTTAATTCATCCCGTGCGGCTAGAACGAGCGCAGCCTCCGATGTCAAAGCCATGACGATTTCAAACAGGGACGCGTCGAAACTCGGGGATGAAAACTGCAGCACTCGGCTCCCCTGTCCCGCGCCAAACCACTTGGCCTGTTCCTTCGCGACGTTGACGAGCCCGCGATGTTCCAGTAGGACGCCCTTCGGAGAGCCCGTCGTACCCGAGGTGTAGATCACGTAGGCCAGGCTGTCGCCCTTGATCGAAGGCTCCAGATTCCCGGCTGCTTGAAGCTCGATTTGGGGCTTTTCCTGATCTAATGGGATCACTTCGATCCCAGGGCTGGAGAAGAGCTCCGCGAAGTTCTGGCGCGCGATCACAAATCCAAGGCTCGCATCCCGGACCATGAAACCAATTCGCGCATCCGGATATGCCGGGTCTAACGGCACATACACACCGCCGGCCTTGAAGACGGCCAAAAGACTCATGATGAGATCCGTCCCTCGATCCAGGCAGACTCCGACAAACGTTCCTGGACTGACTCCACGTTGGACTAGATGCCGGGCGAGCCTGTTCGACGCCGCATTGAGCGCTTGGTAGCTCCACGTCTCGGTCCCCCAAATCAAGGCCACCGCATTTGGGGAAATCTTGGCCCAATCCTCGAACCAGAAGAGCACTGAGTTCTCCAAGCGGCCGAGCCCGCTGGGCCGGAAGGACCGCTGAGGTCGATCCGGCAGGGTTGGCTGTTCAAGCTCCGTGATTGGATCCCGCATAGGCAAAAATAAGGCGCGTCGCGACTCGCAAATCAAACTCCCTGCTGTTGAGGGAAAGCCAGTCGGCGATGGGACGCGATTTTCCGGTTTCCGGGAATCGAGCGAACAGGTTCAGATCGAACTTGCTCGGCATCGTCTGCGGGATATCCCGCAAGGCGGAGCCCAGAAAACGAACGAATCTCAAAAATCTTTGGCGAGACCGTCAATAAGTCTAACAATCATACCATGCGGCAACGAGATTAGCGCATCCCGCTGGCGAGCGCAATGGAGGCTAAGCATTTTCCCAAGACTTTTTCCCATCAATCTGGGATGCTTCCCACTTCACCTCGAGAAAGGGTCGGTTCAGTGCCAGAAACCCCGTCACTCCGCCGCGCTTTGCCCATTTCGATGGCGCAAACAGCCTCATTCCGGCATCGACACTTCCGGTCTTCGAGGCTAAGTCTTAGGAGTGAGCTCCACCACAGTGTCCACTGACCGTCTCGCCAGTCGAATTCTCGTGGGACTCGGTCTTGGACTCCTCGCGGGCGTGCTTGTGCGCGTTGCCTCCACCTTCTTTCCGTCGGTCTTGCCAGTGGCCAATTGGACCGCTGATCAAGTTCTGGATCCCATCGGTCAAATCTTCCTTCGGCTCCTCTTCTTTGTCGTCGTTCCGCTCGTGTTCGCTTCACTCGCCCTCGGCATCGTGCAGCTTGGACGGCTCGACAAACTCGGCCCCATGGCGGGTCGAACTTTCCTCCTTTTCGCTGTCAACATGAGCATAGGAGTGATGCTCGGCATGGCCATGATGAACCTGCTGAAGCCCGGCGCTGGATTGGATATCGACAGCCAGCAGAAAATGTTGACCGAATTTGGGGCCAAGGCCAGCGATCTCAAATCCACCGCCGACACGCAAACGGGTTTTACATTCAACAAAGCCGTCGAGATGTTCATGCCGCGCAACTTGGTTAAGGCGGTGGTAGAGTTCCAAATCCTGCCGCTGATTTTATTCGCGCTGTTGGTCGGGGCCGCTGGCACTCAACTCGCCGAGTCATCCCGGCTTAAACTCCAGTCCGGGCTTGAGATGGTCGTCGAGTTGATGACTCGCATCGTTCACTACGCCCTCCTCCTGGCTCCGTTCGCCGTTCCTGCCCTCATCATGAGTGTCGTGATAAAGTTCGGCGTCGAGTTTCTTCAGTCGCTCGCCCTCTTCGTCGTGGGTGTCCTCGGAGCCATGCTGATACACCTGTTCGGCGTGATGTGGCTCCTGCTCAAACTGTTCACCCGCCGATCTCCAATCGAGTTCTTCAAGGCCATCCGCACCATCGTCATCACCGCCTTTTCGACCAGCTCCAGCAACGCCACGCTGCCTACCAGCATCCAAGTCACCCGCGAGACCCTGGGTGTTTCGCCCAGCACTACCGGTTTCGTCCTGCCGCTCGGCGCGACCATGAATATGAGTGGAACCGCGCTGTACGAGGGGTGTGTCGTGCTCTTCATCGCCCAAGTTTACGGCATCAATCTCGCCTTCGGCCAGCAGGTGACGCTCCTTCTGCTGGCCGTCCTGAGTGCCGTCGCCGTGGCGGGCATCCCGGGAGGCTCCCTCCCCTTAATTGTCGGGCTTCTGGCGAACTTCGGCATTCCACCCGAAGGCATCGCGTTGATTCTGGGCACCGACCGCATCCTGGACATGGCCCGCACGGTCCTCAATGTAACCGCCGACGTGGTCACTGCGTGCATTGTGGATGAGCAAATGGAGAAGAAAGCGGAGCCCGGCCATCCACCATGACTGGATAGATTTAGAAATATTGCAACCGGCAATGCTTCAAGCCAGTCTCCTAATAACAACAGCACAGTGAACCAAAACAAGCCACGCCTCCCATGCAAAATGCCGCCGTTCTCCTCATTACATCAGCCGCGCTTTTTCTCACAGCCAGGCCGCCCGTAGTCGCCGCGGACAACCCCAGCTTGAATGCCGTTCAAGGAAAGTGGGTTGCCAAGAAAACGAACGCGGACGGCCAGGCCATCACGCAATCGATCGAAATCGCGGGAGACAAGCTCGCCTTCACCCTTGCGGGAAGCGATGGCGAAGTCCGTCTCTTCGCCAGGGGATCTTTGAAAACCGATATGCTTGGCCCTTTCAAAGTGTTCATGATCTCCGGAATAGAGGCCGGGGCCTCCGCGACCGACACCCAACCGGTTGGAGACGACCGCGTCACCCTTTATACGCTGCGCGGTGAGCAGCTCTCCTTAGCTGGGAATTTCGATAAAGACCGGCAGGATCAACCCCCCGGCGTGGACACTTACACGAGAGTTCCGGCACCGAAGAAGCCATCGCCTCCCGCTGAGGATGAGGCCGCGAAGCTGGCGGGTGTGTGGAAACTCGATGTGACTCTCGCCGACAATACCCGAGACTACGAATTACGCCTGGCGAGGACGGACGGGAAACTGGGCGGGTCCATCATCAGTCCGCGCAGCGGCGAGACAAAACTGAAATCCATCACGTACTTGGGAAATAAGCTGGAGATGGAAATGGTTCGCGACATCCAGGGAACCGAAGCAACGATCCTTTATACCGGCAAAATGGAAGGAGGAAAGCTTTTGGGAACCGTGACGGTCAAAGGATTTGAGGACCAATTCACTGGGACGTGGACCGCCAGGAAATGATCGCGCTCCACGTGGCGCTCCGGCCGAGTGAGCCCTTCATCAGAGCTGCACGAAGCGCCTCGGGTACGCCCCACCCGCGCTGACATGTCTGCCCCAGCCATGATCTGACACTTTGGCTGCTTTCTCGCCTCGATTCTTGCCGGTGGCTATGCTGCTGTTTTTGGGCAGTGGCTGCGCCGCTCTGATTTATGAAATAGTCTGGTTTCAACTGCTCCAGTTGGTGATCGGGTCTTCGGCGGTTTCCTTGGGGGTGTTGCTCGGGACGTTCATGGGAGGCATGGGTATAGGCAGCTTGGCACTTTCCCGGATGGTGGGGCCGCGCCATCATCCATTGCGCGTCTATGCATGGCTGGAGCTCGCCATCGGAGCCCTCGGGATTCTGGTGCTTTTGGCGATGCCAGCCATCGCCCGGCTCTACGCGCCCAACGCCGGTCACGGGTTGTTTGGGATCCTCCTTCGCGGCGCCGTCTGCGCCGCTTGCCTTCTTCCCCCCACGTTGCTCATGGGCGCGACCTTGCCCGCCATTGCGCGTTGGGTCGAAGCCACTCCCCGAGGAGTGTCCTGGCTCGGATTCTTCTACGGCGCGAACATCGCGGGAGCCGTTTTCGGCTGTCTGTTGGCGGGTTTCTACCTGCTGCGGGTGCACGATGTGAGCACGGCCACGTGGATCGCCGCCACAATCAACACCATCGTGGCTTTGATCGGGTTCGCTTTAGCTTCCCAAACCCCATTTCAAGGCGAACGCGACACGCCGAGGAAAGAGACTGAGGCCGTTGCAGTTCCCAACTGGCCAGTCACTCCGCCGATCCAGCCCGGCTCGTGGGGAAGGATTATGCCGCCAACACGCTCGGCGCCATCGTGGGCGCCCTGAGTTGCAGCATTCTGCTCATTTCCTGGACGGGCACGCAGCAAGCCCAGCAGATCTTCGTCGCCCTTTCGACCGGATCGGCCTTGCTTTTGTTCGCATCGATTCTTTGGCCCGCTCTCCCCAAGACGGTTGGTACCGGCGTGGGAGGACGAGGTCTTCCGCATTTGTGGCGTGGCGGTGTCTTGGGGATCATGGCTTGCATGGGATGGGTATTGACCCGGGAAATCCCTCAGATCCCGTGGGAACTGGTCGCCTGCGGCCGTTACCAAGCAACCTACGACGATGACAAAACGATTCTCTATGTCGGCGAGGGAATGAATGCGACCGTCGCAGTCACCGAAATGGCAGACGGCGTTCGAAACTTTCATGTCAGCGGAAAAGTGGAAGCCTCCACGGAGGCTCGAGACATGCGGCTCCAGCGTATGTTGAGTCATATCCCCGCGTTGCTGCACCCCAACCCCCGATCATCCTCGTGGTCGGTTTCGGTGCCGGCGTGACGGCGGGCTCTTTTGTAATGCATCCAAGCGTCGAAAGGATCGTCATCCGCGAGATTGAACCTTTGATTCCGAAGGTCGTCGCCACTTACTTCGGCAACGAAAACTACAACGTCGTCAAGGATCCGCCTCCTATTCACCGGCTCCGAACAGAATCTGCGCACGGTGAAACTGCTCTTCGAGGCGGCTCAATCGGGACGGTGAACTCAGCGCCTGGCCGCCGCCTCGGCCGCAGCCCTCTGAAACGCCTCGCGAACCCCGCTCGCGTCACTGTTAGGAAAATTCGAACGCTGCACCATCAGCACGTAAGCCAAGCCTTTGGAAGGATCGATCCAAGCCTGGGTGCCCCAAGCTCCTCCATGCCCAAAACTTCCGGGCGACAGCATGGAGGCGACTCCAGGATGGGGCTCGCGCAAAACGCAAGTCCCGAGACCCCAGCCATAGTTGGCTCCTCGGTTCCCAAAAGCTTCGTTTTGGAAGAATCCCGTGGGCAAATCACCGGTTTGCGGGGACGAAAGAAAACTCATGGCGGACGCGCTGAGATAGCGGCGCCCCTCAAACTCCCCGCCGTTGAGCAGCATCTGG
>SYMW01000201.1 GCA_005805305.1 Verrucomicrobiales bacterium | reverse complement strand
TCCTTGCGAACGATGAGATTCAGTCCGGATGGCGCCCTGCTGGCGGTCCTTCCCACCGGTGGTGAGGACGTTCGGATTTGGAAATGGGAAACCCGTGAAACCATCGCGGATCTTCCCAAACCGTTTTTTCATGCGGGAGAGGTGGCGTTCTCGCCAGACGGCAAACGTTTGGTGGTTGCCGGACAACAGAGTTGGCGGATGTTCGAAGCAGCAAACGGGACGCCGCTGACGGACGAAGTCCAGACCTACGGCGGCGGCTTTAGTCACGTGTGCTTCAGTCCCGACGGCAATCAACTCGTTTTGGTGGAGGATTCCGGGGCGGTCAGATTGTGGGAATTGCCGCGTATTTCCGGGCCGGCGCCGTCCTGGTTGCCGGCGTTGGCGGATTCGTTGGCTGGGGTATCGTCGACCGATGCGGGGGGTGCCGGATTCGATCCCGTTGCATCCCTTGAACAGGCGCGGCGACTGATGGCGGGCGCCAATTCCCGCGACGTTTACACCGCCTATGCCCGGTGGCTGTTCGCGGATCCCGAGGCGCGAACGATTACGCCCCATAGCCCCACGGCCGCCAGCGAATACCTCGCCCGGTTTCTAACCAACTCCCAACCGGTTGACAAATCGTTTGCGGAAATCCTTGCGCCGAGAAACCTGACGGTATTGGAATTGGGCGCGCGCGAGCGGCTCGCCTCGCTCACGGAGAGGACTTCAGAATTCTATTTCAATACCCCAGAAGTTGTACTGCGGGGACAACGTGGTGTGGCCAGAGACTCATGGGACTTCGCTTATGAGTTGCTGACCCTCGATCCCAATAATCACTCGGCGGGTCTCCTGCAGGCCTGCGTCTGGGGGCGATTGGGTTTCTCCTCGCGGGCCTTCGAGTCGCTCAACCGGATCCCAGTCGCGCGGCAGGACGTCGATTACTGGATTGTCCGGGCGCACTGTTTGCAAGACTCCAAACAGGACGAATCAGCGATCGAGGCTTGGCGACACGCCCTTCCGATGCTCTCGGAGAAACCCGACGGGGTCTCGAGAAAACTCGGCGCCGCGCGGTTGGCGTTTCGCAATTGCCTGTTAAGGCTCGGCAGAACGATCGAGGCGGGCGTGGTCAACTGTGAACGACTCAACATCCCTCGCAGAGATTCGACCACGCCCGCCCACCTCGTCGATTTGTCGCTGAGCTACTCGAGTTCCCTGGGTTCACCGACGAGGTTCTTGTCCAAAGAGGAAATGCCGGAGGATTGGCCCACTGGAGTACGCGACTTTGGTGGAGTCTCTTTTGACGTGCGAGGCGTCGTGAGTGGAAGTTCGCCGTGGCTTGGCACTGGCAAGCCACAGCCTGCCGCGGTGGGCGTGAAAGGTGCATTTGTTCATTTCCTGCACAGCACAACGTACGAGAACTCAGGCCAGGACGGTCTGACCATCGCCTCGTACGTCATTCACTTCGCGGATCGCACCAAAGCATCGGTGCCGGTTGTCTATGGCCAGGATGTCCGAGGCTGGTCTGGCGCCATGGATTCGTTGCCGCCATCCCGTGCTCCGATCACTTGGACCGGGTCCAACGCGATAAGTCGGAAATTCAACCATCAGTTCCGCCTCTTCAAAATGAGCTGGAAAAATCCAAAACCGGAAGTCGTGATCGACCGCATCGAATTCGATTATGGTCCTGTGGGGGGGCCCTTGCTGTTCACGCTCGGCATTTCGGCGCAAAACGAGTGAGCTGCGGTGGCAGGTCGCGCAGCGACCAAACCAAGCTTAAAGACGATCACAGTTCCAAGTGGCATGCCGAGGGACTTGCATCTTTTATCCTTAAAAGCGTAGGCGCCCAAGGCGAATCTTCGCAGAATCAGTCCTCAAGACTTCTGAGGCAATTTGTGAAAAAGAATTGAGTGTTCGTTTCCCTCGAAACAACGCCCTCTCCCCATCGGGTGGGGTGAGGGTTTCAAGGAAATGGAAAGTGATTTGTTAGCCATGAATCCCCCCCTTCTTTTCTTAGGTCTGAGGATCCTGGCGATAAAATTTTTCGGAATCACGCTATCTCAAGCCTCCGGCTTCGCGGAGGTTGTTGACTAGGGCAAGCCTAACAACTCCGCGAGGGTTCAGGTTCCGGGATCCTCCGGCTATCCTCCTGCGCTCACAACGTCGGGCCCTGAATCCAAGGCGCGAATTCCTCGTCACCCACTCCGGCTAGTTCGCTCTTGGTTTTCTCCCCGCTCGCCACTCGAATGATTAAGTCCAACATCCTTCGACCGACATCGGCGACGGATTCCGAACCGTCCAAGATGGTTCCAGCGTCCAGATCCATATCTTCATTCATCCAATCGAAGAGCGCCGTCGTGGTGGCCACCTTGATGCATGGCATGGGTTTGCATCCATACACGCTCCCTCTCCCGGTGGTGAACACTCCGATGTTGCATCCTCCGGCAACCAAACCCGTCATGCTGACAGGATCAAACCCTGGCGTGTCCATGAAGCACAGCCCCCGAGATCGAATTGGTTCCGCATACTTGTAGACTGCCATCAAGGGCGACTGCCCCCCTTTGGCAATGGCTCCAAGACTCTTTTCGAAGATCGTGGTGAGCCCTCCCTCTTTGTTTCCGAAGGACGGATTGTTGTCGATGCTGGCACCATGCGCCCGCACATAGTCCTCCCACCAACGGACGAGAGCCATCAATTGGAGGGCGACCTCCGGGGAAGCCGCCCGAGCGGCTAGCAAATGTTCCGCGCCGTAGATCTCGGGCGTCTCGGCCAGGACCGAAGTCCCGCCATGCCGCACCAATTCATCGGAGGCCCACCCCAGAGCGGGATTCGCTGTGATGCCGCTGCAAGCATCCGAGCCGCCGCAATTCTCCGCCAAGACCAGCTTGTCGATTGACACCGGTGTCCGCTTCGCTTCGCTCGCCTTCGGCAGGAGGTTTTCGACTGCGCGGATCCCTGCCTCCACCGACTTGCGAATGCCGCCCGCTCCTTGGATAGTGAGAAACGCAGGTTGGCTCTCGCCTGGCTTGATGTCGTCGAGGGCAAACTCTTTTCTGATGAACTGCAGCTGATTTCCCTCGCAGCCAAGCCCCATCATCACATAGCCCCCTATGTTGGGATGGCGGGCGATGCCCGCGAGGACACGATGGAGGATTTTCGAAGGTTCTCCAGGTTGGATCACACAGCCGCTCTTGTGCGTGAAGGCGATGACCCCATCCACAGTGGGGAAATCACGGCCGTACTCGGCGGCTCTTTGCCGGAAGTGATCCCTGACGTAATTTGAAACCGACGCGGAGCAATTAACATTTGAAATAACGGCGATGTAATTCCTCGTGCCCACGGATCCTCCTGCACGAAGGTAGCCGTTGAAGCTCGGTGTGGCGGACTTGGCATGGTAATCGACCGCGGCCGCTTTCGACGGTTCCACCGGCCTCGAGTATTCCCTCATCTCAAGATTGTGAAGATGAATATGACGACCTTTGCCGATGGGGCATTTCGCGAATCCGATAACTTGCCCATATTTCTTAACCGGCTCTCCCTCCTCCACGTCCTTGAGGGCTATTTTGTGGCCAGGCGGTATCGCCTCCAAACTCGTCACGGAATCTCCGTTAACGGTCAACTGCTCTCCCGCTCTGATTGGCCTCCTGGCGATCGCCACGTCATCTCCGTCCTTGAGCACGAGAAAAGGAATTGTTTTTCCTCTTAAGCCAGTTTGCGACAAATGATTCATATCAGGTCAAGCGCGCTTCCTAGCATTGCAGACAGGCTTGGCTGAGGCAATCGAGACTTCCCCACATTTAACCTTAAAATGGCAGCTGCCCAAAGCCACTCCTATTCACAAGTTTCTGATCGAGCTCTTTATCACGTCCGTCGGGTGCCCGAGCGGTCCTCCCGGATGTTTGGAAGCTGGGTCGGGCCAACCCATTGCCCCCATCCGTTTCCTCCCGCGAGCGGCATGATTCAGATTCGGGTCCATGACGGGTGTGACTTTCACCTTTTTCAATCTTGGGCTCCAAGCTATGGTCACTCGCGCTGGGCGGCTCAAACGGCACTGCTCGGCGAGTCGTGGCTCAATCGATGAATTATTTCAAACTCATCCTTCGAAGCTTTAGGCATAATGCCTTCAAGCAAGCGGGCGCATTCTTCGGCGCCGTCGTGGCTTCCGGAGTGCTGATCGGGGCCCTGGTCGTTGGCGACTCCGTGCGCCTGAGCCTTCAAAAGCTGGCGTCGATGCGATTGGGCAAGACGGCTTGGGCTCTCAGCTCGGATGACCGGCTTTTCCGCGGAGATCTCGCCGCTGAATTGGCTCGCGAAATTCAAAGACCCGCTGCCGCGGTTCTTTCGCTTCCCGCGGTGGCGACGGCTAGTGACGGTTCAGCCCGGGCCAATCAGGTTCATCTTTTGGGTGTTGATTCGGATTTTTGGAATCTCGCACCGGTCCCGGGAGCGGCCCCTCAGATTCCAGAAGACGGCGTGGCCTTGAATCAAGCCCTTTCCAATCAACTCAACGCCCAAGTCGGCGACATGCTGGTGTTGCGAGTCCACAAACCATCGGCCGTTTCTCGTGACTCACTTCTTTCCAAGACGGAGGATTCCACAGTCGCCCTCAGGGTCCGCGTCTCGTCGATTCTAACAGAAGAGAACTTCGGACGATTCAGTCTGCTGGCTGGACAGATGCCTGCACTAAACGCGTTTATAGGGATTGACTACCTCCGCAACCGCATCAAAGAGCCTCGCAAAGCCAATCTGCTGCTCGTGGGGAGGGACGCCAAGTCCTTCCTGTCCCCGGAAAGTCTCTCCGCTGCCGAACTCGGCGCGAAACTGGCCAAGTGTTGGAAGCTCGAAGACGGGCAACTCTCGCTAAAGCTAGGATCGCGAGGATCCTTCGATCTTCGCACGTCTCGCGTATTTCTCGATGCCGCTACGGAGTCGGGCGCCCAGCAAGCCGCGGATGCCGCCGTGCCAATTCTAACTTATTTCGTGAACGAATTGGGGAGCGGGGGTAAATCCACGCCGTACTCGATGATCAGTGCTCTTCCGCCTTCGTTGATCGGAGCTCCGCTTGAGGACAGCGAGATTTTGGTTTCCAAATGGATGGCCGACGACTTGAGCGTTCAAGTTGGGAGTCGCATTTCGATGAAGTATTACATCGCCGCCCCAGGCAGGCAGTTGGAAGAGAGGGAAGCGGCATTTCAAGTGCGAGGGATTCTCGAATTATCTTCACCCACCTTGGATCAGGGGTTGATTCCTGATTTTCCTGGCTTAACAGACGCCGAGAATTGCCGGGATTGGGACGCGGGATTTCCAATCGAATCCGATCGGTTGAGGGATAAGGATCAGGAGTATTGGGAAGCCCACAAACATTTGCCGAAGGGAGTCATCACTTTGCGCGCGGGTCAGAAGCTATGGGAAAACCGCTTTGGCAAAGCGACCGCCGTGAGGTTTCCCGCGATGGAGGCGGCCGCACTCGAGCAAAAGCTGCAAGGGGCGCTTTCACCCGCGGTTTTAGGTTTGGTGTTTGATCCTGTCGGCCAGCAGGCCGTCCGTTCCGTCAGCGAATCGCAAGACTTTGGAGGGTTGTTTCTGGGTTTTAGCATGTTTCTGATTGCCTCATCCCTCATCCTCATGGGTTTGCTGTTTCGGCTAGGCCTCGAACAACGATCGAACGAAGTGGGAGTGTTGCTGGCCATGGGATTTCAACCCTTGGAAGTCCGCAACCTCGTCTTGGCGGAAGGTCTGGTTCTTGTCGCTGCGGCTGGGTTGGCGGGAGTTCTGGCAGGGGTGGCCTACGCCAAAGCCATGATTCTGGGATTGGCCACAATTTGGAATGATGCTGTGGGCATCACACATCTGGACGCTTACCACACTCCCTTCACGCTTGCCTTGGGCTGGCTGGCTTCAGTCTTGGCCGCGGGCGCGACGCTTTGGCTTGGGGTTCGCCGTTTTACCCAGGTCCCAGCCAGAGTTTTGTTGGATTCATCCAGCCAGGAAGCCGCCGAGAGCTCTGATGGGAGCGCTGCGGATGGGAACGTCACCCGAGGGAGCAAGCTGAAGGTGGCGTTTTCGCGGCGTTGGGCCCTGGTGGCCCTGGCCTTCTCCACAGGGGGGCTGATCTGGGCGCTCATCGGGGATGTCCAAACTTCCGCCGGCGCTTTTTTTGCCGTGGGCGCCCTGAATCTGGCGGGTTGGCTCGGCCTGGCAAAACAGCGGCTGGACCACTACTCGCATCTGTCCTTTGCGGCCGGCATTCGCATCAGCCCGTCAGAGCTGGCGCTCCGAAATGCTGCGCGTAGAAGCCGCAGAAGTCTGGCGACCATCGCGATTTTGGCCTGCGGCGCGTTTGTGGTGATCTCCGTAGGCGTCTTCCGCCTCGACGAGTCGAGGGATGCTTCCTCAAGAAAATCCGGAACCGGCGGTTTTGAATTGTTCGGCGAGGCTTCTCTGCCGGTGGTTCATGATCTTAATTCCAAATCTGGCCTTGAGTTTCACGCCATGGATGGGCCTGGCATGGAAGGGGTTCGCTTAGTTCAATTCCGAGTTCGGAGCGGTGACGAGGCGAGTTGCTTGAACTTGAATCGGGCTCAGCGCCCAAGGGTGATCGGGGTTAACCCCCAGTACCTCAAAGGCGTGGACGCATTTAGTTTTGCCCAGCACGCCCGTGGATACCCCTCAGCCTTAGGATGGGGATTGCTGAGTGACACGAATTTGACGGCGCAAAGCTCCAAGGACGGGGTCAAAGAGTTCCCGGCGATTGTAGACCAAGCCTCCGCCCAGTGGGCCCTCGGAAAAAGAGTTGGTGAAACGCTCGACTTGGTCGACGAGAAAGGCCGGAGCTTCAGGCTGCGCCTGGTGGCGACTTTGGCCAACTCTATCCTCCAGGGAAACATCATCGTTTCCGAGGAAGTGTTCCTATCCGTCTTTCCGTCGGAAGCGGGTTATCGAATGTTCTTGGTCGACGCGCCGTCAAACCGCATCGATCAGGTTTCGGCCCTCCTCACGAAGAACCTGGAGGATATGGGCGTCGAATGGCAAAAAACGACCTCGAGACTCGAGAGCTTTAATGCGGTGCAGAACACTTATCTTTCAACATTTCAACTCTTGGGTGGTTTGGGCTTGGTGGTCGGATGTTTTGGCCTCGGCGCGGTGGTTCTGCGCAACGTCTTCGAAAGGCGCGGCGAATTGGCTTCCTTCGCCGCCTTCGGTTTTTCCCGTCTCGAGCTTGTCAAAATCGTGGCTTTGGAGCATGTGGGACTGCTCGTGGCTGGGTTGGCGATCGCGATGTTTGGCGCGGCGGTGGCGGTTCTCCCTTCTTGGTTGGAGCGCGGAGAGGCGCTCCTCCCGAGTTCACTTGGTTACACCCTCCTTGGAGTCGTGGCAAACGGGATTCTTTGGGCTTCCGTGGCTTCTTTTATCGCCATCAGGAAACGCCCGGCCGAGGTCCTCCGAGATTCATAAAATCATATGTGCAAAATGCGGAATTCACTGACTGTGGCGTTGTTGTTGGGCCTCATTTGCGAGGGCATCCCACTCGCCGGCGCTGCAAGCTACGAGAACAACTTTGAAAAGACGCCAATAGGAACTGTTCCAGAGGATTTCCTCGTGGTCGATGGAGGGTTTGCTGTTCGTGAAATGAATGGCAACAAACTTCTCGAGCTGCCTGGATCGCCTTTGGAAAGCTTCGGGCTGCTTTTCGGCCCAACTTTTCAATCGGGCCAGTTTGTTTCCGCCCGGATCTTGGGCACCAACAAAGGCCGGCGAGTTCCCACTTTCGGCGTGGGATTGAACGGAATGCCCGGCTTCAAACTTCAAGTCAGCCCGGGGAAAAAGAAAATCGAACTTCTCCGCGGGGATGCGATTGTTGTTTCCAGCGACTTCGAATGGGAGTCGGGGAAGTGGCTGTTGCTCCGCCTTCAGTTAAGCCGCGGCACCGATGGATCCCATCAAGTTCAGGGCAAGGCTTGGCTGGAAGGAGGAGGAGAACCCAAGGAATGGCTGATCCAGCTCCCGGTGTCGGAACTACCTCCGGCTGGTCGAGCCATGATCATTGGGAGTCCTTACGCCGGAACTCCGATCCTCTACGATGACTTGAAGACGGGCTTGGCGGACAAATGAGATCCAGAAAGACAAGTTGAAAGGCTTGTTTCTTTGCGGGGATTCAAGACACTCTTCGCGTGTCGGAATTGCCTCGATCCTCCAACAAAGACATCTCTGTTAGGGTTCTCAGTAAGAGCCTTCGCTCGGGGCGCGTGGGGCATGCCTATCTCTTCTCGTCTGGATCACTCGAGCAAATCGAGTCGATCGCGATCGACTTTGCTCAAAGGCTGCTGTGCGAGAATCCGCTGTCCGGCCCCATGCCGTCAGAACCAGGCAATCCGTGCGGTCAATGCCGGAATTGCCGTAACGTTGCGAACCGGACCCACGTGGACGTCCATTGGGTGCGTCCGGAATCGAAATCCCGAGTCATCCTCCTGGATCAAATGCGCGATTTGATGGGTGAGATTTATCTGAAACCCACCGAATCGAACTGCAAGGTAGCGATTGTGGTTGCCGCGGATCGGCTCAATCCTGAGTCTGCAAACGCGTTCTTAAAGACACTGGAAGAGCCTCCCCCGAGATCGGTTCTCTTGCTGCTAACCACCGAGCCCTCGCGCGTGCTGGAAACCATCCGCTCGAGATGCCTCCGCCTGACCTTTGATGATTGCGCCGACCTTCTCGCTTCAGCCGACGCGATTGAGACGGTGCGAACATTCGCCGAATTGATCGAAAGGGGTCGGCGTCGTTTGATGGATCGTTACGGCTTGCTGAGCTTATTGTTGGGCCGCCTCGCCAGCATCAAGCGCGACACCGAAGCCGCGCTGTTGGAGAGATCACCCCTTTCTCGCTACGAAGAACCCGACCCGCGGGTTCGCGCTCAATGGGAGGACGATCTAGAGGCTTCGGTCGAGGCGGAGTATCGCCGCCAGCGGGCGCAACTTCTCCTGGCAATTCAGTGGTGGTTTCGCGACGTCTGGTTGGCGACTGTCAAAACACCCGATTTGGGGCTTGCCCTACCATCGCTGTCCTCCACAACTTTTGCCGTCGCCTCTCGCGTCACTCCGGAGGAAGCCTTGGCGAACGTGGAAGTTCTCGAGAAAGCCCAACGCCAACTGGCATCCAATGTGCAAGAGTTGCTGGTTTTGGAAGTTGCATTGCTCCACCTAAGGGCTTGATCATGGCCTCCAAGCCATCCATCCCCTCATCGCCCCTCGCTGGAATAGGTGCGACCTGGTGGTTGTTACTGATGGGCGCCTGGCTTGGAGTCGCCCTCGTGAAACTCGGCAACCCGGTGATTCTCGACGACAAAGTTCAAGCCCCCTCTGGTGTATTGGAATGGATGTTCCAGCCCTGGCCACTCCGTTGGGGATGGACGATTCTCGGAGTGGTTGTCGCCTTGGGCGTGGTTTTCCGTCAATTGAGGCTTAAGAATTGCCGAAGCTTTTGGTTCTGGGCTCCAGCCCTATGGCTTTTATGGCAATGCGCCGCCGCGTCGACTACGGTGGACCAGACTCTGACGCAAGTGACGCTCGCTCACTTTGCCGTCTGCACCCTCTTGTTTTATCTGGGCGTCTCGGGGCATCGACTCGAGAACTCGGCCAAAGCCTCCTTCCTTTGGGGCCTTCTTCTGGGTTTTCTCTTTGTCCTGTGGATCGGTCTCGACCAACACTTCGGCGGATTGGAGGCGACCAGGAAACTGATCAAAGAACAGCCAGGCTGGGAGAACCTGCCGAAGGAATATCTGAAGCGGATCAATAGTGACCGAATTTTTGCGACTCTCGTTTATCCAAACGCTTTGGCAGGGGCCATCCTGCTTTTGCTTCCGGTGATGCTTTGGGCGGTTCTGCGTCGGCTCTATCGATACAGTTTTGTTTTTCGATCTGTCGCCGTAGGAATGCTCGCTTATTTGGGAGCAGCTTGCTTGGTTTGGTCCGGGTCAAAAGCTGGATGGCTGCTGGCTTTCGTCCTGATTGCCGTCTGGCTGTGGCACCTCGATTGGCTGTCTCGATATCGAGGGATAATCGTGGCTATTGTCGGCATCCTTGGGGTGTGCCTATTTTTTGTGAAGTATTCGTCCTATTTCCAAAGAGGAGCGACAAGTGTGGGGGCACGCATGGATTACTGGAATGCCGGGATGCGAACATTCTTCCAGCGTCCCGTTTTTGGTTCGGGTCCGGGAACTTTTTCAGTCATGTATCGAGCCGCAAAATCCCCTGAATCCGAGATGGCCTTGCTCGCGCACAACGATTTCCTGCAGCAGGGTTCCGATTCAGGCGTCATCGGCTTTCTTCTCTATTTATTCGTTTTCCCTGCGGGCGTGATTCGGCTATATCGTCAAAGTCGGCGCGATCATCAGACGTTTGCTTTATGGCTTGGATTGCTGGGATGGACCTTGCAGGGTTTTGTGGAGTTCGGGCTTTATATTCCAGCTCTCAGTTCCACTGCGTTCTTCTTTCTTGGCTGGCTTCAAGGAATGGAGCCGTCAACTGAGTCCGGTCAAACGCGGTTCGACACAGAGATGACAAAGAGATCTAAGAGTTGAAACATCGATGAGAATACTTGTTCTGAACGGGCCTAACCTCAACCTTCTGGGTTTGAGGGAACCACATATTTACGGGGAGTTGACGCTTCAGGACATTGAGCGCGCGCTTCGAGTTGAGGCCTCGCGCCTAGGCGTGGATCTGGATTTTCGCCAATCCAATCACGAGGGTGAGTTGGTGGGCTGGATTCAAGAAGCCAGAGGCGTGTTCGACCGAATCGTGATCAACGCCGCCGCCTACACCCATACCAGCATCGCGCTGCGCGATGCGATCACTGCCTCAGGCATTCCGACCGTTGAGGTTCACCTCTCAAACGTGCATTCTCGGGAGAGCTTTCGCCACCAATCCATGATTGCCGCAGTGTGCATCGGGCAAATCGCAGGGTTTGGATCGTTATCTTACACTCTGGCGTTGGAAGCGGCGTGTAACGTTAAACTAAAGCCAAAACCTTAGTTTATTCAGCTAATTGGCTTCAGAATTCGGATCCTATTATCTTTCTCAGACAAAACCGGGCTTGACGGAAGGGAAGCTCCGTCTTAGTGTCGCCCCGGTTGCTGCCGGTTGAATGAGCCTCCGTAGGGTTTGAGGCGCGTGGCACCAACCTTCGCCCAGTGGCGTGGTCGATGGAATACGGTGATGGTTGGTCGCCTTGTTTATTCAAGAATAAAGATTCTACCGTGGACCTCAAAGACATCAAAGCTATCATCGATCTAATGAAGAAGAACTCCATCTCGGAGTTCGAGTTGGAAAAGCAGGAATTTAAGATTCGATTGAAGAGAGGAGGGGTTTCTGGAGGTAATATCGGTTACGTTGACGATAACGGCCAGCAGTCCTCACACGCTACCCAGCCTGCCTTAGTTCCACCACCGCCCCCCTTGGCGATCCCATCCGCCGTGCAGAACGGAGATTTGGAGATCAAGTCTCCCATGATAGGAACCTTTTATCGGGCTCCTTCTCCTGAAGCCGCTAATTACACCGAGATTGGATCCGAGGTAAATCCTGACTCCGTGGTTTGCATCATAGAGGCCATGAAAGTCATGAACGAGATCAAGGCCGAGGTTCGAGGGGTCATCACACAACTCTTGGTGGAAAACGGCAAGCCGGTCGAGTTCGGGCAACCGCTCTTTAAGATTCGATCCCTCTGACCTAGGTATTCGGTTTATCCTCGATCCCCGGACCAAGCGAGAGCGGCTTTCTTTTTCGTAACACTTTCATGTTTGAAAAGATTCTAATCGCGAACCGAGGCGAAATCGCCATTCGAATTATCAGGGCCTGCAAGGAACTCAACATTCGGACCGTAGCCGTCTATTCCGAAGCGGACGCCAATTCCATGCACGTCCAGTTGGCGGATGAGGCGATTTGCATCGGAAAACCCCCGAGCGTCGACAGTTATCTGCGGATTGACCGTTTAATCAGCGCCGCGGAAATAGCGGATGTGGACGCCATCCATCCAGGGTATGGTTTTCTCAGCGAGAACGCCCATTTCGCCGAGGTATGCGAGAGCTGCAATATTCGGTTCATAGGGCCAAGCCCCCGGGCGATGAACGCGCTGCAAGACAAGGCGGTTAGCCGCGCTCTTGCCAAAAAAGCCGGTGTGCCCACGCCCCCAGGTTCAGAAGGGATCGTGGAAACAGAGCAGGACGCTCTCGCCACCGCAAAAAAAATTGGCTATCCTCTGATGATCAAAGCGGTCGCCGGCGGAGGGGGCAGGGGCATGCGAGTCGCGCACAATGACATCTCTCTGATCAAAGGCTATCACACCGCCAGGACCGAGGCGGAAAAAGTTTTTGGCAATTCCGGTGTTTATATCGAAAAATTCATCGAGAATCCCCATCATATCGAGTTCCAGATCCTGGGGGATTCAAAAGGAAACGTGGTCCATTTGGGGGAGCGAGATTGTTCCATTCAACGGCGCCATCAAAAATTGATCGAGGAAACGCCTTCCCCATTCATCGATAATCGTTTCAAGGATCTGCGCAAAAAGATGGGAAAAGCCGCGGTTAGAATCGCAGAAGTGGCCAACTACACGAATGCGGGGACTGTTGAGTTCATCGTCGACGACGCAGGCAATTTCTACTTTCTTGAGGTGAACAAACGGATTCAAGTGGAACACCCTATCACCGAAGAGGTGACCGGGATAGACCTGGTGAAGCAACAAATTCTGGTGTCGATGGGGGAGCCCGTGAAGTTTTCCCAGTCAGACATCCAATTCAAGGGGCATGCGATCGAATGCCGAATCAATGCGGAGGACCCTTTCGATGATTTTAGGCCATGCCCTGGTCGCATAGAGATGTATTATGCCCCAGGAGGCCGCGGGATTCGGCTGGACAGCCATGTGTACGCGGGTTACACGGTCCCGCCTCATTATGATTCGCTGTTGGGCAAGCTCATCTCTTATGGCAAGGACCGGCGGGATGCCTTGGATAAAATGGCGCGCGCGCTTGGCGAGTTCATGATCACCGGTGTGAAGACGACCGTGCCTTTCGAGCAGGCAATTCTTCAAGATCCTAATTTTCGGAGGGGTGTATACTCCACCAATTTCATCGAACAACTCCTTGGAGGGGCCAGGCGCGAGTTGATCGAAGAAAAGGCTTAGCAGCAGTCGTCCGCCATCATGAAGCCCCTCGCCGAGTGTTTTTTGTACGGTTTCATTGACACGGCTTATCTCGATGGGCGGCCTGTAGCCGATTTAACCGCGTGTTTGTGCGACAACGGTGTGGATTTGCTCCAATTCCGAGCCAAGGAGCTCCCAACCGAGTTGGTCTCCGAAATGGCCTCGAAAGTCAAAGTTGTGACGGATCGATTCGACGTTCCATTGGTGGTCAACGATTACCCAGAGATAGCCGATCGCCTTGGCGCGGCGTACTGCCATCTGGGGCAGGAAGATCTGACGTTCCTAAAGCCATCGGAGGCCGATATACGGACATCCAGCCGCGGGAATTCTTGGAGCTTGGGTGTGAGCACTCATTCCCCCGACCAGGCACTTCGGTCTATCGCCATCGGAGCTTCCTATTTGGGGGTGGGCCCGGTCTATCCGACTGGGACGAAGCCAAAAGCCCAACCCGTGACCGTTGACTATGTTCGGTGGGCTTCCACGAACGTCTCTCTGCCCTGGTTTGCCATCGGCGGCATCTCGCTCCTGAACTTGGATGAGGTTTTGGAGGCTGGCGCCAAACGTATTTGTGTTGTCTCCGCGATCCTGCGGGCTCCCGATCCCGCCCGAGCTTGCAGGAGCTTTAAGAACCGTTTACCCTCCCGCCCTGAATGAGTGTTTTGATTGTCGGATCTACTGCCTTGGATTCCATAAAAACGGCCACCAAGGAGAACCCCAAGCTCCTCGGTGGGTCAGCCAGTCATGCTGCGGTGGCCGCCAGCTTCTTCGCCCCTGTCAATATGGTCGGGGCTGTCGGCCACGACTTCCCAAAAAAATACATCCAACTCTACCGAAAGCACGGCATCAATTTGGATGGATTGCAAAGCCTTGATGGAACCACTTTTCACTGGTCTGGGGAATATGCCGCCGATATGAACCATCGGCGCACTTTATCGACGGAATTAGGGGTCTTTGAAGGATTTACTCCACACCTTCCGGACTCCTATCGAGATTCTGAGTTCGTGCTCCTCGCGAATATTGCGCCGTCGATACAAATGCATGTTCTGGAACAAGTTAAAAACCCGAAATTCGTGGTGGCGGATACGATGGATCTCTGGCTGAACATTGCATTGCCAGACTTGTTGAGGCTCCTCAAGAGAGTCGATGCGTTCGTGCTGAATGACAGCGAAGCGCGGCAACTCACGGACGAGAGAAACATGGTAGTGGCTCTCAAGAAAATTCATCGCCTCGGTCCAAAATATGTGATTATCAAGAAAGGTGAGCACGGCTCGATTCTGTCGGGTCCTGATGGACTTTTCTTGGCCCCTGCCGTCCCCATCCAGAAAGTCGTGGACCCAACTGGGGCGGGAGACTCATTCGTGGGAGGGTTGCTAGGCTATCTGGCGACTCAAAACGGACAGATTGAGAAAAATCTTCGAAAGGCTGTTGTGGTTGGCAGCGTCGTGGCTTCTTTCTGTTGCGAGGGTTTTGGATTGTCTCGCACCACCAAGACCACAAGGGTCATGATTGATGATCGATGCAAGCTCGTCGAGCGTCTGACGAAGTTTTAATGCTCAAAACGGCAGTTGAACGTCGTGGAGATTTGCAGTGGTGCATCCGCGAGTTGTCGGTGGAGCGCGACTGTGCTGAAAGCCAGTCGCAGCAGCATCTCAGGCTCGCTATCACGCCAAACCTGCTGCGGCTGGTGCTTCGCACACAACCGCGCTCCGGGCTGCCAGCCAAATT
>SYMW01000200.1 GCA_005805305.1 Verrucomicrobiales bacterium | reverse complement strand
TGGCGGATCGGAATTTGAATCCGAAACGGTATGAGTGGAAAGCGGACGGGAAAACGATTCTGGAGAAGATTCAGCGGGCCCGTGAAACTCTGGCACGCCAAGTCGGACTTAGTAAAGACAGTTCAGAGACACTACACTAGCACTCATTCATTTATTCATTCATGCCATCTATCAGTATCATTATCGGTATCAGTTGTTGACTCTTCAAGCGATGGGGCTAGTTTCAAAACTATGCCGTTGGGTGATCGAACTGGGTCCCGATGCAGGGGGCCGCTTTCTCGCCGTAGCTTTCTTCAGGCGGGTGGAATCAGTGTGCTGGGACTTGGGCTGAGTGATTTTCTTAAGCTCCGCGCCATCGCGCAGACCTCGGGGGCGCTTCTCAAAGATAATGCGGTCATCTTCGTATGGCTGCCGGGTGGTCCTGCGCACATGGACACCTACGACATGAAGCCGGAAGCGCCGAGCGAATATCGTGGCGACTTTCAGCCCATCCGCACCAATGTTCCCGGCATCGAGATCTGCGAACTCTTCCCTCGGCAAGCCAAGATTGCGGACAAGTTCACCATCGTGCGGTCGGTCTGCCATGACTTCGCGGATCACGGAGGGGCGCACAAGCGTTTCATGACGGGGCGCATTCCGGCGACCCCCACAGAATTTGTCAATGATGCCCCTTCGGTCACGTCGATCGTGACGAAGATGCTGGAGCCGCGTCAGAAAAATGCCTTGCCGCCATGCATTGCTGGGGTGGACTCCGGCCGAAATCATATTGATGTGTTCAGCCTGGGCACCGCGTATCTGGGAGCGGCTTATTCTCCTTTCATCGTTGCGGGGGATCCAAGTCAAAAAGACTTTCAGGTGCAGAACCTGGAGTTGACGCCGAGCATGGCAACCCGGCTTGAGGATCGCACTTCGTTGCTCCGAGGCATGGATTTGCTGAGGCGCGATATCGATGCCAGCGGCATGATGGCTGCCATGGATCATTTCAGCCAGCGCGCCGTGGGCATGCTGACCAGCTCGGCGGTGCGTGAGGCCTTTGATTTGAGCCACGAACCGATCGGCGTGCGCGAGCGTTACGGCTGGAGCGCGTACGGCCAGCGTGGACTCTTGGCGCGGCGTTTGGTGGAGGCGGGATGCCCTTTCGTCACGATGGTTTGGGAGAATCCTTTCCCGAGCTCGAAAATCCCTCTGGGCTGCACTTACAACTGGGATTCGCACGCGGTGAACTGCCATATCTTCGAGGATTCTCGCTGGCGTTTTCCCGTGTACGACCAAGCGGTGAGCGCGTTGATCGAGGATCTCTATTCCCGGGGCCTTGACCGCAAGGTGCTCTTAGTCGTCACGGGTGAGTTTGGCCGAACTCCGCGACTCGAACGTAATCGAGGAACCGAAACCAAGGTCACCCAGCCAGGGCGTGATCACTGGCCCCAAGCGATGAGCTTCATCGTGTCTGGCGGAGGCATGCGCACCGGGCAGATCGTGGGCGCGACCAACCGCAAGGGTGAGCATCCCGTTGAAAGGTTGCTCTCCCCCAATGATCTTTGGGCCACCGTCTACCGCCATTTGGGCATCGACTTCGACCTTGCCATTCCGGACCTGTCGGGGCGCCCCATGCCAATCCTGCCCTTTGGACAGCCCATCGATGAGCTGCTGCCTTCGAGCGTTTAGCCTTAAGGTTTAGGGGTCCCTATCTTCTGTTTGTGAGCCACTAACTCCATCAGACACGACGTGATTAATAATTTTACACGTCGTGGCATCGGGGAGCGCTTGCCGGCAACGTGGATGAGGTCTCAGCGACCCTCGGATTCACGAGTGGCAAGCTCCGCTTCGCTCGTCAGAAGTTCTGCTCTCTGGCAATGACTTCCAGAAGCTTTTCAATTTCCTCAACGGAATTGTAACCGTGGATTGCGATTCGAATACGTCCCGCATGATGCATGACGTGAATGTTTTCCCGTTCCAAGGCGGCGTGCAGCTGTTCGATTTTGGGATGTCGAAACGCGACAATGCCCGTGGGCCGATCCTTTCTCAGGGGTGCCATCGGGGGCAAACCGAGCTCAAGCAAGCGGCGGTGGAGCCGTTCCACCAGAGGGTCGGCATGCTGCGAGATGGCGTGGACGCCGACCTGCTCCAACTAGCGCAGCGAAGCGTTCAAGGCATAGAGCGCTGGAAAGTTCGGCATTCCCACCGAGAAGCTTGCAGCGCCAGCTTTGGGCTGGGCGCGCTCGAAACGGTCCGCATCGAACGGGTTCACGAGATGAAACCATCCGCCCGCCATCGTCGTTAGTGCTTCAGACCGGTTTTGAGGAACAGCCACGATGCACCCTCCATGGATGCCCAAAGTCCATTTATGGGTGCTGGAGATGAGGCAATCCGCGCCCGGGCATTGGAGAGGGACGCGTCCCAGGGCTTGGGTGATATCGACCGAAATCAAAGCCTTGGGTGACTCTCGGCGGATGGCTGCCTGCATGGGCGCCCAGTCCAAGCGAAAACCGTTGTAGAAACTGACCAGGGAAACCTGCACGAGCCTTGTGTTCGCGTTGAGAAGCGGGACCAAGTCTTCAAGGTGGAGCTCGCCTTCGCGCGACTTCCAGTGCTGAACGCGAGGCGGTGTTTTGGCGCGCAACCAGGGCGTGGCCCCTGCCGGGAAATCCAGGTCGGTGATCACCACCTCGTCGGACCTGCCCAGGCATAGCGCAGTGGCCAGCAGATTGTAGGCCTCCGAGCTGCAGGAACAAAAGGAGACCTCCTCCGATTTCAGCTCGAGCATCCGGGCCGCCGCCTCCCGGCAATCACGGAGACGGGCGAAGTGCGCTTCGCGTCCGCGCATGCCTTGAAGCTTGTCACGCCAATACTCTTGGAGGGCTTCGCCGACGCAAAGCGGAGGGATGCTTTCGGCAGCGGTGTTGAGATAGGTCATCGACGCGAGCCCGGGAAAATCGCGAGCTCTGGCTTGAGGGGTCAGCATAGAGTTAGCTTCGAGTGCCGTGGCCGCGGCCGGGGAAGCAGGCGATTCGGCCTTGGGCGATCAGCGCGAGGCTATCCAAGGTGAACAGGCTTCATCGTAGCGGCGGCAAATTCCGACATGGGATTGCGGCTTCACAATACCCAGCGCCCGAGTGAACGACAAGCAGATCCATGGTCATGGGCGCGCTGCCGCAGCGCAACCCTATCCGAATATTGCATAGTCACGGCCAAGTGGGGACCGGCTGCCACAGCTACGCGGAACCAAGCCCCGCCAATTTGTCGGGGAGCATGCTTCGAGAGGTTGCCCGGCGCGCGGGACCGAGCCCGCCCGCGCGATGCCCGCCAACGAATGCCGCCATTCTCCGAGCTCACGGCGACGCCAACACGGCTTGCAGAGCCCGCAATTCCTCAGCGACTTGCGCGGGATCGGAGAGTGTCTGCGCGATTTCATCGCGGAGCAACTCACGATAGCGCTTGCGCAATCGATGCACGGCCACGCGCACCGCGCCTTCCTCTAGACCGAGCGCCCGTGCGGCGTCTGCGTAAGGAATCGCCGTCTCGCCCACCATCAGATAGCCTTTGGCTTGCTCGAAGAGTTTGGCTTTGCCTTCCGCCCCGCAATCTTCCCCGAGTCTCGCGATGACGCGCTCCAGCAACGCCAGCGCCCATTCACGGTCGAAGGCACGTTCGGGACTCGAGGCGTCAGCCGGATCGAGATGAAAACGTTCGTCCGCGCTCTGCCAGTCGAGGGAGAGATGCTGCGCGCCGAAGCCGCGTTTCTGGCGTTGCGACTTATCCCATTCGTTGGCGAGAAAATGCTTCAGCGAGGCGAGGAGGAACGCGCGAAACTTCCCGCGCTTGGCGCTGAGTCCTTCGAGGTAATTCTTTTCCAGGAACCGAGCGAAAAATGCCTGCACCAGGTCTTCCGCGTCTTCCTTGGTCTTGCCCTGGCGACGGACGTAGGCGTAGAGCGGATACCAGTAGGTCTGGCAGAGCTCGCCGAGGGCACGGTCGGATTGCGGAGAGGATTTGCGTCCGGCGTGCAGCACGACCGTCCACCGCGTGGTGGCGAAGTAATCGCCGCGCGGCAGTTGGGGATTTGAGGAGAAAGCTTCAGTGGTCACGGCTGAATGGCTTTTCTTGATTGTATCGCCCCCGTCTCGGGCTTCGTCTCTGTATGCGTCCCGCCCAGTTCCATCATTCCCCCGCGAGTGGAACGATCCTCGGAAGCAGCCCCGGCGCTCCCTAAATGGGCGGCTGGATTCTCGACAAGCTTGTAGCGCACCGTCGCTCCGATGCCGGGCTTGTTGAAGGCGACGAGCTGGAGCAGGCCCATGCCGCGCTCGCGGGTGCGGAAGGCGAAGGTCGAGGGCAGCAAGCCGGGCTCGGCCGGCCTGAGATCCCGAGGCGCGAAGCGACTGCCGTTGTGAAGCCGATCGATTAATTGCGGGACCGTCAACGTTTCCCAGTCCCCGTTCTCCAAGGCCACGAATTCCATGTTGGCGACCTGGAGTTCGCCCACGCCGGCTGCGGCGTCGAATCCGTTCTCCTTCATCCAAAGGACCGCTTCACCAATGCCTGCCAACGGATTGCCCCCCGGATGGGCGGTCGGAAATCCCGAGGTCTTGCCGGTGTCGAAGTCGATCAACTCGTCGAACGCTCGGGTGACAACTTCCGCGAAGCGCGCCGGCCTGGGCGCGGGCAGGGGAGCCGTGGGTTCCAGCAACACGTTCCGAAACGCGACCCAATGAACTGGCCGCACCTCGACTCGGAACTGCTTTATCCGTGCCTTGGTGATGTCTTCAAAGGTCAGGGTCCATGTGCTGGAGGACTCAGCCGGAGTTCCCATGCCTCGGCGATGCTCATGGTCCCGGCCCTCGGTGTCGACCGCGACCACCCGCATCGCCCAGTTCTTGTCGTCCGGCCCGAGGACCATCGTTAAAATCGTGTCGGCGCCGACATCGGCGACATGGTTGAAGCCCGCGATCCATTTCGGGTCCCCGTTGAGGATTACGTAACTGTTGCCGCCGTTGTCCAGGTCGTGAGTGGCGACCGTCCGCCACGTAGTGCCCGTGTAACCGAGCCGGACGGTGGCTCTGCTTTGAAAGGACGCCCAGGCCACCCGCATGGGCCAACCGTCCGGGATCGGCCGGCCCGCCTCCAACACTTGTCCGCCTGCTGACATGCTGGCCGGTGGATCGAAGTCGTGGACGAGCGAACCGGAACCGCCCGGCACGCCGGCGATCCGGAAGGCCAACTGGTTCTTATGTGAATTGGGCGCGGTGATTGCCCCTGGACCCTGGATCTCCAACGTTGAATTGCTGATGGGCCTGCCGTCCGGCCGCCACCATTGGTTGGGTGCCGGGTCCGAGCCCCCGAGGCCGAGGAGTTCCATGGTGCCGCCGCCGGGGAGTGCGGCGATCATTGTTCCAGTGGACTTGTTCAATACCGCGCTTTGGGCGGTCGTGGGCCACCCGATTCCCCGCATCGGATTCAGAACATTGAGCTTCAGAAAGTGGATGCCGATGACAAAGGCCGCCAGTCCCGCCATCATGAGCGTGTCCCAAGCGTAGCGGCGACGCGGTGTGGGTGGCGTGATGACTGTCCCATCGTCGTTGCGAGCCAATGGCTCATCGCCCCACGGTTGGTTCATCGTCCGCCGTATGGCCCAAATCCCCATCATCACACCGGCGATATTGGCGGACGATGCCATCGAGTATTCGTCGCCTGTTCCCCAGCGCACCGCCAGTTGGGCAAGGCCGCTGGTCATCATCGTCACGAAAAACACGCCGAGAGCGCCTTGGAAGTGCACCTCACGCTCGCCGTCGCGTTCCACCACGGCGGGGATGCCTGCCCAGCGCAGATAGCGCACGCCAGGCTTGGCCGGGTCCATGCGGGGTTCGCCGCCGCCCAGTGTCGATGCCTTCGTCGGTTCTGGCGTTTCCGCGATGGTTTCCACGCGGGACTTCACTTCGCTCACCTGCTGGTAGCGGCGGGCGGGATCGTTCTCCAAGGCGCGGAGCACTACTTCGTCGAAGCGCACATCCACCTCGATCTTGCGCGAGGGCGGGGAGAATTTTCCCAGCGGCAAATCGCCTGTGAGCATTTCGTAAAGCACCACACCCAGTGAGTAGATGTCCGCGCGATGATCCACCGTGAGCGGCCGTTCGACCTGCTCCGGCGCCATGTAATGCGGAGTGCCCATGATCTGCCCCTCCGCAGTCAGGCGAAGGGATTCGGGGTTCACACCCAGGATTTTCGCAAGACCGAAGTCCGCGATTCTTACGCGACCCTTGCGGTCCACAAGCACGTTCTCCGGCTTAATGTCACGGTGGACGACACCTTCATCGTGCGCGTACTGAAGCGCGTCGCAAATTTGTGGAATGAGCTGCAACGCTTCTCGTGGTGAAAGTCGTCCAGTTTTTTCGAGCTGCCGGAGATTCGCTCCATCCACGAATTCCATGATGAAGAAGTGCAGTCCCTTCACTTCCCCGAACTCATGCACCGCCACGATGTTAGGATGACGAAGGCGGGCCAGGGCTCGGGCCTCCCTATTGAAACGCTCAGCGAAATTTCCACCGCCCGCACCGCCCGCAGGCAGGATTTTCAGCGCGATCATCCGATCCAGCGCCGGTTGGCGCGCCTTGTAAACCGCCCCCATGCCGCCCACGCCGAGCAGGCTGAGGAATTCCAACTGTGGAAAAAGTTCACCCACTTCGGCCAACGACCATGGTTGGAATTGCGTCTTCGCCGGCGGTTCCCCCGGCACCGTATCGGCATCGGCGCCTTGCGCCAGCAAACACGCGGGACACAGCCCTTTCAGAGCCCCAACCGGCAGCGGTCTTCCGCAACTCGGACAATCATCGGCTTTTTTCACGGTGGTCTTCATAAGTTGTAGTGGCACTCTACCCAACTCAGAAGCATTTTCAGGAAGCTGTTACAGAAAAACTAATTCGTATGAATGGGGCTCCAGAGAGGCAGTTTAGCCCGATCCAATCTTCGCAAGATCCTGGCGATAAAGTCCTTCCTAATCACTCACCAGATCCGCAAGGGATAGTCCTCCTTCTTCGTCAAGCCTTTCTCATCCAGGCTTTTGCAAATCTCCACGAGGTTCAACTGCCGTTTTTAGGTGTGCCTCACCATCACGAGAGCGTCATAGGAGTAGGAGCGGTGAGAACACAATCTCATGGCTTAAATCCATGCCTGACTCAGCGGCATCTCCCCCTCCACCACTAGAACTCCGCGGTCCGCTAATGGTTTATTTCGCCTGTCCGTGCCGCGCTCCCGTCAACCGTCGACTGTCAATTGTCAATTCTTAGCGTTTCCTCGGACATCGTAGCAGTAAATAAGATCCTGATCCCTTAGAAAAAGCTTCCCCCCCGAAACCACGGGGTGAGTCCAGATGCGCCCGTCGGGGCTGCGAATCGAAGTCTGGGGACTGAGTTTGAAACGGCCTTTTTCGTTCCATCCTTTGGGGGAGGCCTCGACCAATGCGACCGTGCCGGAATTTTCCTCCAGACAATAAAGCATTCCATCGACGCAGGCGACGGCGCCTTTGCCGAGATTTTTTGAAGCCCAAACTTGTTCTCCGGTTTTAAAATCCTGACAGACCCAACCTGGACCTGGATTGTCCGAGTGGCCGTATATGTGGCCATTCAAGTAAATCACGCCGCCATGGTGATTCTGCATGACCTTGTTCTGGTCATAAATCACGGTCACTTCGTTGTTGGCCCCCACTTTGACGAGTTTGCATCCCGCCCGGTACCCAGACGTCACGTAAACATGTCCTTCGGCAAAAATCGGAGTCGGGATGACGGCGACAGTGCCGTGCCAGCCGGATTTCCAGAGGGTTTTCCCCTCGGAGGCGCCGATGCCTACGATGCTTTTGGAAGTCAGCTGGATGTACTGGCGTGCGCCGTTGTGATCCACGGGAATGATCGACGAGTAATGGGCATCGTCCGTGAAATCCTTCGACTGCCAGAGCAGGGCGCCAGTGGACGCGTCCAAGGCGGCCATGGCCCCTTCACTTCCACCCGGCGTGCAGACCACACGGTTTCCGTCCACCAACACCGATTCAGTGTAACCCCAGTTCGGCACCTTGCCGCCCAGTTCCCGCATCGTTTTCTTCCACACGACGCTGCCGTCCTTCGCCTTAACGCAAACCAGGTCCCCTTTGCCACCCATGGCATAGACATTGTCTCCAGCCACGGAAGGGGTTCCTCGCGGCCCGTCACCCCATTTGTTGCCGAGGATGCTCCCGAGGTTCGAAGTCCAAAGCTCCTTGCCGGTCGAGGCATCGAGGGCCACCAGGATCTCGTAGTCCCCGCGCGTTCCCAGGGTGTAAAGCACTCCCTTGACGACCGAAGGTCCGGAGTAGCCTTTACCGGCGTTCCGATAAAGCCAAACTTGTTTTGGCCCTTCGGCCGGCCACGATTTCAGCAATCCTTTTTCCGTGCTGACATCTGTCCGGTCGGCGCCTCGCCATCCTGGCCAATCAATCGCCCGGAGTGGGCTGCCGCATGGTAAAAGACCGGCAGCACATGTCACCGCTAACAGCACTTTGATGCATCTCATGCCGGAACTGTTATGTCTTCCATCAAAACCTTCAAGTCTGTTTCGACGCGAAACCAGGCGGGAGGCTCGGCACCTCGGAGAAGCGCCATGGCTGGGTCGGCTCCTTCATGAAAGACATTCCGCACTCGTCGATTGCCAGCCGCGGTTACAAACTCTATAACCTCCTGACATTTTTTATGAACGCAGCCCGAGATTTGGACGAAACGGTTAGTTCTCACAACTCCCTGGACACTCCCCAACCGGCGTGGCGCAAGATCCTCGTCGCCAACCGCAGCGAAATTGCGATCCGAGTCTTTCGCGCGGCGACCGAGCTCGGGCTGAGAACGGTCGCTGTCTACGCCCAGGAAGATCGTTTTGGCGTTCACCGTTTCAAGGCGGATGAAGCCTATCTGGTGGGCAAGGGAAAGGGTCCGGTGGCCGCGTATCTCGACATTCCCGGCATCATCACTTGCGCCAAGGAATCCGGCGTGGACGCCATTCACCCTGGTTACGGCTTTCTCTCGGAAAACGCCGAGTTCGCGCGCGCATGCCGTGACGCGGGGATTGCCTTCGTCGGGCCCAGGCCGGAACTGCTGGATCTGATGGGGGACAAGGTCGCCGCCCGCGCCGCCGCGCAAAAGCTCAACATCCCAACCCTCCCCGGCACGGAGGAACCTGTGGAGGACCGAGCCGCCGCCTTGCGGGTGGCCAAGGAGATCGGTTTCCCGCTCATCATCAAAGCGGCTTTCGGCGGCGGCGGACGCGGGATGCGGGTCGTGGAGAAATC
This sequence comes from Verrucomicrobiales bacterium, assembly GCA_005805305.1. Lineage (GTDB taxonomy): Bacteria > Verrucomicrobiota > Verrucomicrobiia > Limisphaerales > F1-80-MAGS106 > F1-80-MAGS106. Next base: position 6,032 of record SYMW01000200.1, on the reverse strand, counting down.
CGCGGACCTGGCGCATCTCGTCGATGAAGCCCGTAATGAGGCGGAACGCGCCTTTGGAAATCCGGCCGTTTTTTTGGAGAAATACATCCCACGGGCGAAGCACATTGAGGTGCAGGTGCTGGGGGATCAGCACGGGAATGTGTTGCATCTCCACGAACGCGATTGTTCCGTTCAACGGCGCCACCAGAAAGTGATCGAAATCGCGCCTTCGGTCGCGCTGGATCCAGCCGTGCGCCTGGAGCTCTGCGAGGCAGCGGCCCGCCTCGCACGCGAGGTTCGTTACGACAATGCGGGCACGGTCGAGTTCTTGTATGACATCGACCGCAAGGAATGGTTCTTCATCGAGATGAATCCACGCATCCAAGTGGAGCACACCGTCACCGAGGTGATCACGGGGATAGACCTCGTGCGCTCCCAAATCTTGATCGCCCAAGGAGAGTCCTTGTTCGGCCCAAAAATCGATCTCCCGCCTCAAGGCGACATCCCCAGAAATGGATTCGCCGTGCAATGCCGCGTCACCACGGAGGATCCGGAGAATAAATTCACGCCGGATTACGGAAAGATCCTCACCTACAGGTCGGCAGGCGGATTTGGCGTGCGGCTCGATGGCGGCATGGGCAACGCCGGAACCGTCATCACTCCTTTCTACGACTCGCTGCTGGTGAAGATCACGGCGTCAGGCCGCAACTTTCCGATGGCCCTCGAACGGATGGACCGGGCGCTGCGCGAGTTCCGCATTCGAGGGGTCAAAACCAACATCCCTTTCCTGGAAAACGTGATCCACAACCCGACGTTCAAGTCGGGCATGGCTACGACGACGCTCATCGACACCACTCCCGAACTATTCACGTTCAAGCACCGCCGCGATCGGGCGTCCAAACTGATGTCGTTTCTCGGAAACGTCGTCGTCAACGGGAACCCCCAAGCGAAAGGGCACGCGACGAAGCACAGCCCCGCTCCCGCGTCGGCCGTGCCCTGCGATCACAAAGCCCCGGCTCCCCCCGGAACACGTCAGAAGCTTCTCGAACTGGGCGCGAAAAAATTCGCGGAATGGACCGCCAGCCAAAAACCCCTGCTCGTCACGGACACCACATTCAGAGATGCCCATCAATCGCTGCTGGCGACACGGGTTCGCACTTACGACATGGTCGCCACAGCCGATGCCGTGGCTCGCCGCGCCTCCAAGTTGTTTAGCATCGAAATGTGGGGCGGGGCGACTTTTGACGCGGCCATGCGCTTCCTCCACGAGGATCCCTGGGACCGCCTCCGGCAGCTCCGGGCGCGCATTCCGAACATCTGTTTTCAGATGCTGTTTCGCGGATCCAACGCGGTCGGATACAGCAACTATCCCGATAATGTGGTCGAGGGATTCGTGAAACAAGCGGCCGCGGAGGGCATGGACATATTCAGGATTTTCGATTCACTCAACTATCTTCCGAACCTGAAAGTGGCGATGGAAGCCGTGAACGACACGCACGCGGTGTGCGAGGCCGCCCTCTGTTACACGGGCAACATTCTGGATCCTAAACATGACAAATATTCCCTGGAGTACTACGTCAAGATGGCCAAGGAGCTGGAGCGGATGGGCGCGCATTTTCTGGCCATCAAGGACATGGCGGGGCTTTGCCGGCCCTATGCCGCGTACAAATTGGTCAAAGCGTTGAAGGACGAGATCGGCATCCCCATACATTTCCATACCCACGACACCAGCGGCGTGAACGCCGCCTCCATTCTCCGCGCCAGCGACGCCGGGGTGGATGTTGTGGATCTGGCCCTCGCCTCCATGTCCGGCTCCACGAGCCAGCCCAACATGAACTCGTTGGTCGCCGCGCTGCAACACACTCCGCGCGACACGAAATTAGATCTGGAAACCTTGAATGAGTTGTCGGCCTATTGGGAGCAAGTTCGCGGCTTTTACGCGCCCTTCGACACCTCCCCAAAAACAGGCGGCGCCGACGTCTACGAGCACGAGATGCCGGGTGGCCAGTTCACGAATTTGAAAGAGCAGGCCGCCAGCATGGGACTCACGAACCGTTGGCCCGAAATTGCGCGCTGCTATGCTCAAGTCAACGACCTGTTTGGGGACATCGTCAAAGTCACGCCCAGCAGCAAGGTGGTCGGAGACATGACGATGTTCTTAATCACCAGGGGCATCAAACCCGCCGATGTCGTCAACCTGGAGCCAGGCTCCACGCCGTTTCCGGAGTCCGTGATCGACATGCTCGCGGGGGGGTTGGGCCAGCCCATGGGAGGCTGGCCGAAGCAGGTCCAGGAGGTTGTTCTTGGCAAGCGCAAACCTCTCAAGGGCCGGCCTGGCGCCTCGTTGCCACCAGCCAACCTCCCCAAGACAAAGGTCGAACTGGCGTCCAGGCTCCGACGCGAAATCACCGACAGCGACCTCTACAGCCATTTCATGTATCCCGAGGTGTTCGCTGAATTCGCCAAGTTCACGCGCGAATTTGGCGATGTGTCGGCCCTGCCGACCCCCGCATTTTTCTATGGCTTAAAACCCGGCGACGAAATCTCCGTGGAAATAGAGCAGGGGAAGACTCTCTTTTTCAGGTTGATCAACGTGGGGGCCGTGGACAAGGACGGCCGGCGGCCGGTGACGTTCGAGCTGAATGGCATGACCCGGGAAACCAGCATCGTCGACCGCTCCGTCCAAGCAAAGGTGAAGAGCAGGGAAAAGGCCGATCCGGCCAATCTGTTTCATGTCGGCGCTCCCATACCCGGAATCGTCACCTCCGTCGCGGTCGGAGTCGGCGCGCGCGTCGCCAAAGGGGACAAACTCATCACCATGGAAGCCATGAAAATGCAAACCACGCTTTATGCGAATGAGGACGGAGTGGTGGACGAAATTCGCGTGCAGGTCGGCGACTCCGTTGAAAGCAAGGATTTGCTGCTTAGAATTCGTGCCTGAACACGCCTTCCAGGACTCTCCATGAAAGCATCAGTCGATCTCGCGCTCGTGGCGATGCTGAGACCCTCTCAAGCCCCGATCGTCCTCATGCTTGTCCTCCGGTTGAGCGCCGTGATGATTCCTCTTGGAACGCTCGGTCAAAACGCCGAGATCCGCTTCCCGGTGGCCCTTGAAGCAGGGCTTGCAGTTTCCCTGGTCGCGGCGGAACCCGAAATCGTCACGCCGATTGGCGTGGCCGTCGACCACACCAACCGGGTCTTTGTCGTGGAATCGCACACCCACTTTCCACCGAAGGAGTATCCAGGACCCAGGAACGACCGGATCCTGGTTTTCGACGACACGGATGGGGATGGCAAGCCGGAGAGGCGCCGGGTTTTCTTTGAAGGCCTGACATTCTCAATGAATCTCGCGTTTCATACGAACGGGGCCCTTTATTTGACCCACCGAAACGGTGTCGTTGCTTTCCCGCCGCGAGAGGGAGCGTCCACTCTTGAGATCCCGAGCCCGGCGCCGCCGCGCGCGGTCTTGAATCTCGAAACAGCCGGGAATTATCCCCACAACGGCCTCGGCGGCCTCGCTTTCTCGGACGACGGTTGGCTTTACGTCGCGATCGGCGAAAACGAAGGTCTTCCTTATACAATCCGCGGCGCCGACGGATCCTCGCAATCGGGCGCTGGAGAAGGTGGCCGAGTGTTCCGTTGCCGTCCCGACGGCAGTCATGTGGAGATTTTCGCGACCGGGTTCTGGAACCCATTTGGCCTCGCTTTCTTGAATGAGCACTATTTGCTCGGGATCGACAACGACGCCGACTCGCGGCCGCCGTGCCGGTTGTTGGATGTCGTTCAAGGAGGCGATTATGGTTATCAGTACCGGCATGGCCGAAGCGGCTTGCACCCATTCAGTTGCTGGAACGGCGAACTCCCAGGCACTCTCCCCATGATCTCGGGGACGGGGGAAGGTCCTTCGGGTATTTTGACCGCATTCAAGAAAAACGTTCCCTCCGTCCTCGGGCCTTCAACCGCCTGGGTGACGAGCTGGGGAGATCACCAAATCGAGGCGTTCTCGCTTCAGCCTGTCGGATCGAGCCTTCGTTCCGAAGCCCGCCCCATCATCAAGGGCGATGACACGTTCCGTCCTGTTGGCATCGGGGCGGCTTCCGACGGGTCGGTTTTCGTCACCGATTGGGTTAGCCGCGATTACACGCTGCACGGGAAGGGCCGCCTTTGGCAACTCACCTCGCCGGCCAAATCGCCAGCCCGGGCGCGCTCTAAAGCCCTCAGTCCTGGCCCGCCAACGGTCACGGCAGCTCGCGTGCAGCTGGAGCAAATTCAGAACGGCAACCCTGATTATCGAAGCTTGTTGAGGAGCCTCCAAGCGAGCGATCCTTTCATCACGGCGGCGGCCCTTCGTCGATTGGCGGAGCCTGTTTTCCAGCAACAATTGCGCGACGACCTCACGAATCCCTCTCCTCGGACCCGGCTCGGCGCGCTCATCGCCCTCAGAAGGCTGGGCGATTCAAGGGTGCGGCAGGAACTCGGCGCCTTGCTCACGGATCCCTCGGAAGAAGTCAGGCTGATCGCCGTGATCGCCGCCGCGGAAACCGGGGACGCCTCCAGCCTGCCATTGTTATCCCGAGCCCTGTCAGGAGGACGTGTGTCCCCACGATTGCTCGAGGCGTATCACGCGGCGAATCTTCAACTCTCAAAAGGGAGTTCGATCGATGCCCGGAACCAAGCCCGCACCTCCAGGAGTTCGCCCAACGCGGCGCGGAAGATTCATCTCATCGATCTGGACAACCAACAGGGTCAAGAGGAATCCGCCGCGTTGGAGTTGGTCACGAGCGCCACGCCACTTTCACCTGTTGCCACCGTCAGCCAGGCAATCCGCGTTTTGGCTTTCAGCCGCAACCCAGCCGCGACGACCGCTCTCTTCAAAACCGTTCTGAATCGGGATCTTCCAGCCGATCTTCGGGGCGACGCCGTGGTGGCGTTCTCTGGACGAGGTCTCGACTCGCTTCCGCGGCTGCTTCCCCTGCTCAGAGACGACGACGCGATCCTGCGCCGGGAATCCACCCACGCGCTGGCGCCACTCGCATCCCCCAGCACCGCCGTCGCCGCTTCGCTCGCCAAAAGCCTTGAGCGCGAGCTCGCGGCTCCCAAAGCTCTCGCGGTCCGAGAGCAACTGGAGCTGGCTTTGGTTCGCGGAGACTTGACGAAATTGCCCCATCGACCGGCGTCACCTGGGGAATGGGCTTCTGCCGTTGAATTGCCAGGGGATCCCAGATCGGGAATGCGGGTGTTCCACAGGCCGTCGGCCAGTTGCTCGAAGTGTCATCGAATCGAAGGAATCGGCGGGCAAATCGGCCCCGATCTTTCCACCATTGCCAGAGGTTCAAACCAGGAAAAACTCGTCCGTTCCATCCTCCAGCCCTCCGCTGAAATCGCCCCTCAATTCACCACGCACCTCGTGACCACCGCCGATGGAGAACAGTTCAGCGGACTCCTGGCAGCCCAAGATGCCGATGGCAGCCTGGTGCTCACTTTGGCGGACAATCGAGCCGCGTGGATTCCGGCGGAACTTATCAAAGAGAGACGGGTTTCCGGCGTTTCTCTCATGCCCGAAGGGCTCGAAGCTGGCATGACCGTCCAGGACCTTCGGGATCTTCTGGCCTTTCTACTCTCCAGAAGATGAGTCCGACAGGACGACACGGTTCCGCGCCATGCTCAACGAAACGTCCATAGCCAAAAACGAGCTGGAATGACGCCCGGACGGGTGAACTCCAGGGATCCAAACTCAGACCTCAGAATCTCTGAGCCGATTTGTGAAAAAGAATTGGGCGCCAGTTTCCCTCAACACAACCCCTCTGCCCATCGGATGGGGCGGGGGATCTGGTTGCCGTGAGGATTTCAAGGAAATGGAAAGCGATTTCTTGCCAACGAATCCGCCCTTCTTTCCTGAGGTCTGAAACTTCGAAAACAATCGGGACAAAATCGAAAAGTACACGCGCTCGACGAGGGTATCCTCGGGCTCTCGATTGGGTTTCTTTCAAGATTGAGTGATTGAGTACCGCGAAGAGATTTCATACGATCATCCGATCCAATTAATCGAGCAC